>VSPO01000001.1 GCA_009775375.1 Muribaculaceae bacterium
CTTCGAAGGGCAATGCGAAGGCCTCAATCTGACGGATGGCAATAGTGAGGTTCCCACGCTTCGTTGTTTTCAGTCTCTTTCCGGGAATCACAGAGACAGTTTTGATATCACTACAACATGCCAAACAGGATACTTGCATGTCTTACGGATACGTCAAAAATAAAGACAAGGTCTTGGCTTGCGCTTCTTACGATGGCTTGCTTCCCTTTGGGTTCTTATTCTCAGGAAGTCGCTATAAAGTCGAATGTAGTAAGCGACGCACTTCTAAGTCCGAATATCGGGATAGAGTTCGGACTTTCCCCGAAATGGACGCTTGACGTCACGGGACAGCTTAATCTGTGGACTGTCGGCGATGGTCATAAATGGCGGCATTGGGTGCTACAGCCTGAGGCCCGCTATTGGCTCTGCCAGAGTTTTGCGGGACATTTCTTCGGACTTCACGCCTTGGGAGGACAATACAACGTCGGCAACATAGACATGGATTTCAGCTTTCTCGGCACGGATTTCTCTCAATTAAAGCACAAGCGTTTCGAGGGTTGGGGAATCGGAGCCGGCATCGCATATGGCTACGCCTGGCCTCTTTCCCGTCATTGGAATCTTGAGGCAGAGTTCGGTTTCGGTTGGGTATGGACAAAATCTAATTCATTCCCTTGTGAGGAATGTGGCACTCAAATCGACCATGGAAAAGTGCATAACTACGTCGGCCCCACCAAGGTCGCTATAAATATAGAGTACGTATTCTGACAATAACCGACAAAAGAGCCTGAATATGAAATTCCCAAGAATCTTTTTATCTTTAGTTATGTTGGCCGTCGGTTTCATAGCCATTGGTCAGACATTGGAACGCCTTGGAGTAAGAGACATCAAAATCGATAGGCGCGGCAATAATGCCGTGACGCTCGACATGACCGTAAATCCTTCAACAGTAGGACTCGGACGCGACCAGCTGCTGCGCGTCACTCCCGTCCTGAAAAGCGCGAGCGGCAATGATTCGATCACTCTCCCGGCGTTCATGATTGCCGGACGAAACCAATACTACTACACTCTTCGCGGCGGAAAGGCTGATTGCCCTTTATATAAGGAGGGGGAAAAGCGTGCCGAAGCATATGTGGCAGAAGTGGCCTGGCAGGATTGGATGGCCGACAGCCATCTCGACTTCTCGGCAGCGACCTCGGCATGTTGCGGAGTGCCGGTCGATAGGGAGAATCTTCCGGTGGCGGAGCTTGATTATACTGTGCCCTTGCTCGACATCGATTTTCAATATGTGGAGCCTGTGGCGATAGGGGAGAAGACCTTCAAACTTGAGGGTCGCGCCTATGTCAATTTCCCTGTCAACCGCACGGAGATTTATCCGGGATATATGAACAATACCGTTGAACTGAAGAAGATTACAAACTCCGTAGATTCCGTCAGGGATAATCCCGACGCCACAATCCAGGGAATCACGCTGACGGGCTATGCCTCGCCTGAAGGCCCATACGCCAATAACGTCCGTCTCGCCAAAGGGAGGACGGAGGCTGTGCGCGATTACGTAAGCCGTCTTTACGATTTTCCCGGCGCGGTCTATCATTCATCATCTGTGCCTGAGGATTGGGCGGGATTGCGTGAGGCCGTTGTCAAATCTACGCTCGACAATCGCGAGGCAATCATCACTTTTATCGACTCCGATTATTCTATCGAGAAGCGCAATGACCGGCTTCGTCAGCTCTTCCCGACAGATTATGCATGGCTTCTTAAGAATATATATCCGGGTCTTCGCCATACGGACTATCTGATTAAATACACTGTGCGCAGTTATGCCGACGTGGAGGAGATAAAGAGGGTCATGAAGTCGCGTCCGCAGAATCTCAGCCTCAACGAGCTTTATCTCGTTGCAAACTCTTATCCTGTTGGGAGCAAGGAATACAATGAAGTGTTCGACGTGGCCGTTCGTCTGTTTCCGGATGAGCCTGTGGCCAATCTTAATGCAGCCAACGCGGCGATGAGCCGTGGCGACATGGAGAGTGCGGAGAGATTCCTCGACAAAGCGGGCAGCGGGCCGGACGCCGACTCTGCACGAGGCGTATTCCACGCTAAAAGGAAAGACTACGCCAAAGCCCTTGAATATTTCGGGAAGAGCGACTCCGACAAAGCCCGACTTGCATCCGAAAAGACGCAAGCCATAATCAATCACAAGGGAGGGATAAGGTATTTGACGAAATAACCCCCGGCATGGATAGCATACGATAGGTTATCAACATAGCAACATATCAACAAACAATATCAACAATTCTTAAACAACAATCAAGATGCAGAAATTCAGTATTTATCTTTCATGCGCGCTTGCCATGGGATTGGGGTCATGCAGTTCAGACAACATTCCCGACAACAAGATTCCGCAGGCAGACGAAGGCAACATCTATGCTTCGCTGTCGCTTTCCTTCAGCGGAGGGACTCGAGGAGAAACGAGAAGCCAGACCGAAAATCCCGGCGACAATCCCGCACAGTCGACCGATGGCTTTGAAATCGGCAAAGACCGTGAGAACAATGTGCAGTCAGTGCTTGTGATTCTCGCGTCTAAAGCTGATGACGGAACATACTCATATATCACTGATTCCGGCATATGCAAGGCATATGAAGCCACTGCCGGCACAGGGGATGCAAAGAATCCGGTGTATCGTCTTAAGTTCAACACTACGGCACTGACCCCTCATGCCGGAAAGAATGTCCATTTGTTCGCATATTGCAATCCGCGTGCCGATCTGGTTGAAGGGATTGACAAAAGATGGAACATTGATCTTACAAGGACAATCGCAGACGAAGACAAATCCGAGATATGGGCAGACAACAACTTCCTTATGACCAACGCTTCTGTTAGCGTGAAGACTTTGCCTTCCGAAACAGACATGAATACTGTCTACAATAAGCCTCAGAATCCGTTTGATCTTGGAAAGGTGCAAGTGGAGAGAGTATCAGCACGTTTTGATTTCGCGGGAATGACCGTGAAAGGAACGGATGGCAGAGATCTTGCCCCTAACACGTATCCGATATATGAGTATATCGGGGAGAGCGACGGAACGCAAAGCCAGAACTTGCAGGGTTACGTGGAGATAGATGGACTTTCCCTTTTCAACGAAGCTAAGACGTTCTACTATATCCCACGCGTGGCAGAGAATACAGGAACCGGTCAGGAAGCAGAGCCTGATATGACAAAGGTTGAGATCCTCGGCAAAGAGACTCCAGACAACTGGGTGATTTCTCCTGCACTCACCGCAGGCCCTGCAGATTATTTCTATAATCTACAGTCAAAGCCGTTGCCGAGTTCGTTCACATACACGCCGGTATCCACGATTTTGGGCAATGATGAAGACGAGAACAAAGACTGGAATTCTGATAATTCGAAAGCCGACTACCATATTTGGCGCTATACCACGGAGAACACCCTTGCCGGAGTCAACAAAACTTTCCAGAGACATGGAAGCACCACGGGAGTCCTTTTTAGAGCAAAGATCAGTGCGGTTGCCGGATCGGATCTTGATAAAGCGATAACTGCCAAAGAACCGGTGTATGCTTTCAACGGCATTATGTACGGTAGCCAGGCTCAATTGATAGACTATATCAGCAAGAATCCACGTTCCGACGTGTCTGTTGCTCTCCAGAATGGGGCGCAGGTCAAGATAGATTTGATAACGAACGACACGGCAGACAAGATAAAGAGTTATCTTTCGAATAATGACAATGTGAAGAATTTCTTATCGAAAAGCTCAGATGACTTCAATCGTTATGCACATGACGGGAATGGCAACTACTACGTCTATTATTACTATTTCAACCGTCATAACGACAACGGCAATAACACACAGATGGGACCTATGGAGTTTGCTACCGTGCGCAACAACGTCTACAAACTTCGTATCAAAAACATCTATCAGTGGGGTAACCCCGGAGACAAGCCGACAGATCCCGATAATCCTGATGAGAGTCCGGAAGTATATTTCCGTCTGGAAGTTGAAGTCCTTCCTTGGGTAGTGCGTCTTAACGACATCGAATTCTAAATCAAAAGTTGCAAACATTTACAAAAGGGGGGAGGCCGAGCGTTGCCTTCTCTGCTTGGTGAGTCTTGAGCACGACGACCTCCCCCTTTCTTTATATCCCTAACAGTCAATCCGACATCTGAATAATGAAGATCATGAGCCACAAGTATATATTTAGGTCAGCCATCATGGCTCTCACCATTTTTTCTGCGGCCGCAATTTCCTCGGGTTGCGACAGACTGGAGGAAAACCTGCCGGAATGCGAGCAGGGGCTCCGTCTTCGTTTCACTTACACCTGGAACATGGAGTTTGCCAACGCTTTCCCATCGCAGGTGGATTGCCTGACGCTTTACGTATATGATTCTGACGGAAGCCTCGTCGAGACGAGAAACGAATCGACGGAGGCATTGTCTGATGAATCTTATCGCATGGAGATAGATCTTCCCGACGGGGATTACACCCTTGTGGCGTATGGCGGGATGAATTGTCAGGAAACGTCGTTTGAACACAATCCAGCGCCTACAGCCGGGTCGCTCCTATCGACATTGACTACGGAACTCAAGCCCGGGCTACTGACAGCTCCCGAGGGCAGACGGCTTCACAATTTATTTTATGGGCGCAAGGAGGTGAAAGTCGTCACTAAGACCAACCAATACGTGGAGGAAACAATCGACATGATGCGCGACACCAACAATCTTCGCGTCATGCTTCAGCACGTTGACGGCACGCCTGTCGACGATAAAGACTTCAAATTTATAGTGAAAGACAACAACACCGCGATGGCGTGGGACAATTCCTTGCTGCCAACTCCGGAAGTTGAATATTACCCTTGGGCACGCGGAACGCTGCCTGTCGGCGTGAATCCGGGTCAGGATGGGGCAGACGTCACAATGGCATATGCCGAGTTTAGCCTTTGCAGGCTGGTGGATGGCAACAGCCCACAGTTGCTTATAACAAAGGTTGACAACGATGATATCGTAATCGATCTTCCTCTTTTGAATTATCTGGTCGCTTCCAAGAGCGAACAATATAATAAGATGCCCGATCAGGAATATCTCGACCGCCAACATGATTGGAACATGACCTTCTTCCTTGATTCCGGTCTGCGTTGGGTCTATGTAGAGATAAAGGTGCTTGATTGGGTTGTCAGGATTAACAACAATATTGAATTGTAAGCTATGAGGTGGTTTCTATGCAGCATCATCGCCATGCTTTCGGCCTTTACGTTTGCCGGGTGTGGGGAGACGAACGACCCGGTCTCGCCGAAGAGGCCGATGCAGACCACTATATGTCTTAATATAGGTTTGCTCGACATCCCTTCAGGCACCAGGACTGATGCTTACAGTTTTGAGGCTCCGGCCAATGATTATGAGAAGGTGCATACGCTTCGCGTCATTATCGTCAGGCCCGATGGGACGGTGGAGCACAACCGTTTTCTGAGCTACGATACTCCCATTGAGAGGACGAGCCAGACCTTTAAGGTCATAGGGATGGAGAAGAAGAAAATCTATCTCTTTGCCAATGAGCTGACCGACAGCAAGGAATGGAATGGCTATGGTTATTATGATTATTCAGAGATAAAAAAAGGTGAGAAGTTCCCGGCAGCTGAGATGGATTCTTTGAAACTGATGTCAACGCGAATGGATGATAATGTATTGTTCGACAATACAGGGGATTCCAAAATCTGGATACCGATAAACGAGCAATATGAGTATGAACTGACGTCAGATCAGCCCGGCACGCCGGAGAATCCATCCGAGACATTCTCCTGTTTCATCACCCGTGCCGCCGTGAAATTTTCGTTTGAGATAGCCCAATCAGACGGTGGTTCAGAGGGATATGAGGTCACCGAGATTACGGTCAACAACGGAGGTTTTCAGGAATATCTGCTCCCGTGCAACACGATTTACAATCCCGGCAAATACATTGTAAGCACAGACCCTTTGGGAGGCAGGATGATAGAGTCTTTCAGCCTGCCGTTGGGTGCCGTAGCTGAAGGGATGAGATATGTGTTCCATCCAACCGGATTCGGTGTAGGTTCCGTGAACGACATTTCCAGAAGTTCCAATTATTCCCCTGCCTACTATTTCGCGGAAAGCAAGCCGTGGGGTGATGGCTATACGGTAAAGTTGAAAGTGAAATGGGATGGAGACAGTAAAGAGCAGATATTGGGACCCGCAAAGCTGCCGAATCTTCCGTCGTGTCCGAGAAACACCCACGTCAGGATTCGATTCAGCTTCAAGGACATTCTGGAATGTAAGGTGGATGTCCTTCCATACACGGGGGTATATCTTGACCCGGGATTCGGAATAATTCCATCAAACTGAATTATTAGCATTGTTTTAGATAAATCCATATTATGATTGTGGATCATAAATTTAGATTGAGATGATACTTTCTTATAGAAATATATACAGAATTCTTGCTGTGTTCGTAGTGTCGGTGTGTGCAGTCTCGTGCGTGCCGGATTCATACGAGCTTGATACATTTGAAGATGGAGAGACGGATGTTGAGGCAGAAGTGGTGTTCAGCCCTATTACAGATGCTCTTTCCCATACTCGGGCACCCGGCGATGCCATAAAAAGAGTAGAATCATTGTGTGTGCTCATTTATGACAAGAATAAGAATTTTGTTAAAGCTGAGATGGTTTCCCAAGAAAATATCAATCAAGAAGGAAATAAGGATACAGCATCCGATGCCGTCGGAGAAGGGGAGCATCAAGCAGAGACAACCACTCCCCGAGCAGAATTCATACTCAGAGAAATAGATAATGGTAATTATTATATCTATGCTGTGGCCAATATGGGAAATGTGGCTGAGAAGGTAAATGGAAAACCCAGATATGATGTATCCACTCCGGAGAAACTAAAGGAAATTATGCTTAAATGGGATTCAGGAAATGTGGAGAAAAATAATCAGATGTTTGGATATTTCACCATGTCGGACGCTAACAGAAGCGCAGGATTCGAAGCTCCGATGCTGACTATAAAGCCCGGAAGAAACCGGATACATGCGTGGGTGAAACGTGCAGCGTCTAAAGTCACCGTGGCGATTGATGGCTCGGGTTTGAATGAAGGAGTTGAAGTGTATGTGAAGTCCATTCAGATAAAAGATATACCTTCGATCTGTTGGCTCGGAAAAGATAACACCCCTGCGAACACTAATCTTATAGCAGATGGAGAAAAGTTTGTGATGCAGGATGGAGAACATACCGATAAGGCAGGTAATTCTCCGATGGTCAGTAAAAGCCAACCATTCTTTTATCCCGGAATGAAACAAGAGGCAGCAAATCTTGATGGCGCACATACAGAGACTCAGCAGGCTTTGTTTTTTTATGAGAATATGCAGGGCATAGGGCAAAGTAAAAAGCAGACGTGGACTCCCGGTCAGACAACGCCACAATTCCCGAATGGCAACGATCCGCTTGACAAAGGATTTAAAGACAACAAGCGGAATGGCACGTATGTGGAAGTGATTGGCTACTATAAAGGCTCAAAAGACGGCAAAGCTTCAGATGGCCCCATAATCTATCGGTTTATGCTTGGGAAGGATGTCGACACGAATTACGATGCCCAGAGGAACTATCACTATAAATTGACTCTCAAGCTGCTCGGAAATGCCAACGACACGGACTGGCACATAGTCTATGATCCGGAGCCGGATGTCATAATCCCCAATCCCTACTATATCTCATATCTTTACGACCAAAGCATGAATCTCCCATTGAAGATTATGGGAAAGAGAATAATATCCCTCAGGGCAGACATCATAGAAAATGGCTGGCATGCAATCAACGCCACGAACGAGACCCCTTCGGTCTATTGGAGTGGGGTGCCCAATGATGAAGGGGTATGGAATGGATTCCTATCATTGAGAAAGACTATTCATGCCCGCTTCGGAACAGTGGCAGAAGGATTTGAAGGAAAATTTGCAAAAACGTATACGTATAATAAGACATATTGGAGTGATAATAAGCGAGGTTACAGAGAATACCAGGATTTATCAGTAGGCACACATAATACTGAGGATGCGGGTGAGTATACAGTCTCGACGAACGGTGCCGGAGAGTGGACAGTCTCAATCCCATTGTATACGAGGGCGGCTGTAATGGTGGAGCAGACTGGTTACACTGGAAATAATCCATATGTGGCATACCGGCGCGAAGCCAAGGTAAAGATTACCGCGAAAATAGAGGATTTCAATGGAAATGAGCAGGAAATAATATGTGGAACTGAATCGAGTGCCAAAAACAAACCGGTGACGATTTATCAGATGCGAAGGGTTGTAAATCCCAAAGGTATATGGCGTCCCGGTAATTCCGCAAAGCCTTTTCATGTGAAAATGATGGTACAGGAGGGTGAGAATAATCCGAATTTCACTCATCTAAAGTCAGATGGACCTTGGCTTGCCGTCATAAAAAAAGGAGCGGATTGGTTTGATCTCGTGCCGACGGATGGAAAGTCGCAGAAGAATCCCGATGGAACGATTTCGGGGGTCGGAGATATGTATGATGAGAATAACAATGGGCGAGAAGTGGATTTCACGTTTAAACCCAAGGGCACTACTTCCACGCCACGTGGAGGACTCATAAAGATTTATTATAACAATTATAGTTGCATACATATCATTTTCGTACGGCAGGGTTATGAGCCGGTGTCATTTTATTCCTCAAATGTGAAATGGCATTCATTCAACCTTAAGACAGCATCGGAGGAAGTGGTAGATCCGCTGTTGGAGGGCTCTTATTTCAGAAGATACAATTCTGAACTACCAATAGATGCAACAAACAATAAGAGCACAATGTATGGTTGGAATGAAGCCGCAAAAGCCATCGTATGGAACAATAATGCAAATCATGCTTTTAAAATAGCTGGAAAGAGTGAGACTAAGTTGTGGAAAAATATTACAACGACATCTACATCTTGGCCTGAATTCAAGATTAACGGCAAAGTTTGCAGATTGGCAAAACCTATGGATGTGCAAGAGATAATCAATAATGAAAACACAATTTATGGCTATGGAGTGCTGTATACGGATGAGTCAGAGTATACGGTGGAAGATGTTGCTCACGCATATGGAGCACGAGAAGGGGATATTGCCAATAAGGGCATGAGAGGGGTATTCGTTTGTGATTCTGTAAGCGGGACACAGATTTTCTTGCCAATAAGTGCTACCGGTTATGGCAGATTTAAGCAGAAAGCCATGCAGGAGAGGTACAACCGACAAAAGAAGGACTATGAGGGCGTAAATCAGTATGCAAATCGTTGGGCTCCTATGTCGAATGTGACTGAGATAAAGGATGAGAATGATGGCACTTATGGGGCATCATATAAGCCTCTTCTTTGGGATATATACCGAAAACCCGGTGCTTTATATTGGATTTGCAATGATGATAATACAAGACTCTCGTCCTATGGATTGGATGTAAACTATTATTCATTCAATTTCTATCAGGCCACCACAGGCGCACTTGGTATTGCGGATTGGGGTAGTTGGGCAGGGGGAAATGATCCTTCTGGCACCGATGCTCTTTTGATGAGGTTGGTGGAAGAGTAGGATTATTCAGGTTCGGATGTATTTAGATTAGTGGAAAATAAGATATAATATTAAATAAGTGTACGTTAAAAGGGTCTGGGGTGTCGAGAGACAGTGCAGGCCGCCTAATTTTAGGTATTTAGTAATAGTTTAGCATTAAATTCTAATAGGCGGCACTCTCTGCTGAGGGCGCCGCCTTCATAGTTTTGGAGATAAGGGATAGGGTAGAATTAAAAAGCCGGAGAGTCGTCGCGACTATCCGGCTTTTTTTCATGACGCAAAGTTTGTTTGTAACTTTGTGCTGCACATGAAGCGTTCTCTAAATCTTTGATGCCACGAATTTAGCAACTTTATTTAAAAATACCAAATTTTATTAAATTTAAATTTCTTAAAGGATGATTTTTTGTTTTCAAGGGTGGTTTTCGGTGCAAAACAAGGGCCGTATCCCCGCGACGGGATGCGGCCCTTGGCAATTTTAAGAGACACGCTATATGCTGTCATGCTGAAATCAGGATATTGTATATCCAGAAGACAAGCACGGCGAGCATAGCACCGGCTATCGGCCCTACGATCGGCACCCATGCGTAGTCCCATCTGCTGCTGCCTTTCCCTTTTATGCGGAGCACGTGGTGGGCAAGACGTGGTCCGAGATCCCGGGCAGGATTGATGGCGTAGCCGGTGGTGCCGCCCAATGCCATTCCTATCACCACGACGAGCAAAGCCACGGGCAAAGCTCCGATTGAACCAAGTCCTACCTCCGACTTGTTGCCACTCTCAGCAAGAAACAGAATCACGAGTATCAGCACAAACGTCCCGATAAGCTCCGAAAAGAAATTTCTCTTCAAGTTTTTTATGGCGGGAATAGTGGCGAAGACCCCGAGCTTGGTGTCCTTGTCTTCGGTGATGTCGAAATGGTCGCGATAGAAAAGATAGACCACGAGTCCGGCAAGGAAAGCCCCGACGAGCTGAGAGATGATATAAGGCACGACAAGGCTCCAGCTGAATTTCCCGGCTGCTGCAAGCCCCACCGTGACGGCAGGATTAAGGTGAGCTCCCGTGAACGGTCCGGTGATGAAGACTCCGCACATTACGGCCAATCCCCATGCCAACGTTATGACCACCCAGCCTCCTCCGTTGCCTTTGGAGCCTTTGAGGGTGGTGCATGCCACAACCCCGCATCCGAGCAGAATCATGACAAACGTGCCCAGGAACTCAAAGAAACATTGCACCAGCAATGACGTCTCAGAAGCTTCCATAACTATAAGTTTTTTGATTACTATTTTACGTCGTCTTTCGTCAGCACGCGCCTTACGGCGTCGTGCCATCCGGCAATCGCGTGGCGCACCTTTGTTTTGTCGGCCGTGGGGTTGAACGTACGTTCAACTTTCCATTGGGCATTGATCTCATCGATATCCTTCCAGTAGCCAACGGCCAATCCGGCGAGATATGCCGCGCCCAGGGCAGTGGTCTCTGTGATTTCCGGCCTGAGCACCTCCGTGTCGAGGATGTCGCTTTGGAACTGCATCAACAGATTGTTGCGCGAAGCCCCGCCATCGACCTTCAGATTGGCTATCGGCAGGCCGCAATCGCGTTCCATAGCCTTGACGATATCATATGTCTGATAGGCTATCCCCTCCAGGGCAGCGCGGGCAATGTGGGCGGCGGTTGTCCCACGGGAAATGCCGGAGATCGAGCCCCGGGCGTATTGGTCCCAATAGGGAGCGCCGAGCCCGGTCAGTGCCGGGACGAAATAGACCTCCTCCGTGTCGGGCACCGATTCCGCGAGCTTCTCCACCTCCGACGAGGAATGGATGCAGCAAAGACCGTCGCGCAACCATTGCACCACCGACCCTCCCACGAAAATCGAACCCTCCAGAGCATACGTGACCTTATCGCCGATTTGCCATGCAATCGTGGAGAGCAGACGATTTTTCGATATGATAGGTTTGTCGCCGGTGTTCATAAGCAGGAAGCACCCCGTGCCATACGTGTTTTTGACGGCTCCCGGCTGCACGCACATCTGCCCGAAGAGGGCTGCCTGCTGGTCGCCTGCCACTCCGGCAATCGGAATCTCGTGGGCGAAGATCGTGGTCGTGGTGTAGGCCATAACGCCGCTGCTCGGTTTTACCTCGGGCATCATCGACTCCGGAATGCCGAAAAGGTGGAGCAGATCCTTGTCCCATTTCATTTCGTGGATGTTGAACAGCATCGTGCGCGAAGCGTTGGTGACGTCCGTCACATGCACCTTGTTGCGGGTGAGGCATGAAATCAGCCAGCTGTCCACCGTTCCGAACCTTAGTTTCCCCATCTCCGCCAATTTGCGTGCGCCGTGCACATTGTCGAGAATCCATTTTATCTTCGTCGTGCTGAAATAGGCGTCGATTATAAGTCCGGTCTTCTCCTGAATCATCTTGGAATGGCCTTCGGCACGGAGACGGTCGCAATATTCCGAGGTGCGGCGGTCTTGCCATACGATGGCGTTGTAGATTGGCTCGCCGGTATCGACGTTCCACACGATGGTCGTTTCCCGCTGGTTGGTGATTCCTATTGCGGCTATGTCGTGGCCATTGACCCCTATCTTGGAGATAGCCTCGGCAATGACGGCCGCCTGCGAGCCCCATATCTGGTGAGGGTCATGTTCCACCCACCCCGACTTCGGGAAAATCTGCGGGAACTCATGCTGGGCAGTGGAGCGAATATTTCCGGCCTGGTCGAATACGATCGCCCGGCTGCTGCTCGTGCCCTGGTCGAGGGAAAGAATGTATTTTTCCATAGTATCGTTTTTTAAGAGTGATATTAAAGCAAAGAGGTCATTGAGCGACGCCATTCAGCCTCCGGGTTTCCTCCACGTCGATTGCCTCGGCGAGAATCGAGATGGGGTTGAGGACGTCTATCCCTGTCGACATCTCAATCTGCCATTTGCAGGTCTCGCAGTCGCAAGCCACGAAGTCGCATCCGCTTTTCAGGATATCCTCGAAGAGTGGAGCCCCGATTTCCTGCGAATAGTCGTAGTACTCCTTCTTGAAGCCGTAGGTGCCGGCAATGCCGCAGCAATGCGATATCAGATTTATGAACTCCACTCCCGGAATCATCTTCATCAACGAAGCCGAGCAGATGGTCCAACCCAATTTCTCCATATGGCATGGCACATGGTAGGCTATCCGCTTCTTATAATCCTTGCGGAAGGCAATTTTTGCTTTCCCCTCGTCGAGCAGGCTGAAAATGAAGCGGGTGGCGAGCAAGACGTGAGAGCGTATATCCTTGTTGTCGAGATTCAGCACGTGGGGATACTCGTCGCGGATAGTGAAGCAGCATGTGGATGAGGTTGCGAGCACATCTTCCCCCCTTTCTACGGCTTTGCGTATTGCCCGGATATTGATTTCGGCGTCGCGGGTTGCCTCGTTGACGCAACGGTTGGCAATCTTGGCCACGCCGCAGCATCTCTCCTCGTCGAGAAGCCTCACGCCGTAGCCAAGCGCGTTGAGCACCTTCACCAGGTCCTTGCCAAGCTCGGGGAAGTTGTAGTTGACGTAGCAACCATGGAAATAAGACACATGCTTCTTGAAATTCCCCTGCTCTCCGGCCGCCTCTTTGCGAAACCATGTCTCGAATCGCTGCGAGGCATAATGCGGGAACGTGCGATGGCGGTCGATTTTGAGCACTTTGTCCATAATCAGCTTCACGGGCTTCATCCCGAGAGAGAAATTGACGACGGGGGCCATCGTGGTGGCCATCTTCCCCATGAAGTCGGTGTTCGAGAGGAGCGAGTCGCGCAGAGAGGGTTTACCTTTGGCGTATTTTATTCTCGCCGACTGGATAATGTCGCCAATTTTGACATTGTTGGGACAAGCCACCTCGCAGCGTTTGCAGTTGAGACAATATTTGAGGGCTTCGTCGTAGAAATACGGACGTTTCAGCCTGTAGCGTTCGCCGTCGGGTCCGGCCTGTTTCGGCCCGGGATAGTCGGGGTTGACGGCCGTCACTGGGCAATAGACCGTGCATATCGTGCATTTTATGCACGATTCGAAATTATTGTGGCTGATGTTTTGCTGTTGGAGATTCATAGCGTTGACAGGATTCATGGTTTGCATATTTGATCAATCACTTCGTCACCATGTCGGCGGCATTCAGGGCGGTGGCAAGAGTGATGCCTGCCCCGCTTCCCTCTTTGAGGGCATTGAATCCCGCCAACAGCGCGCCGGTGGCATACAGGTTGCCAACGGTCTTACCCTCTTTCGAGGGGCGGAAACAGTCGTCGGTGATGACCCCGAATCCCATGTACGGCTGGGAGGCGTAGAAATTTTCATCATACCATTCCGTCCTCCCTCCTTCGACATTAAGGTCGAGCCCGAGCACCGGCTCATGTATCCGGTCGATGGTGGCGATCAGTCCGTGGCCGAAAAAGCTGCCGGTCGATATGACGAAGTTCTCAGCTTCGAGCGGGAGGTCGCCGAAGTTGTCGGTATATACCCGGAGCAGTCTGCCGTCGACAATCTTTCCTTTCCTCACGGTGTCGCCCGGCATGTAGGCTCCTCCAAGCCTGATAAACAGGTCGCGCAGACTAAGCTGACATCTGACGCCCGGCACTGAAGCCGGAGTTGTGGCCACGAAATGGATGGGCCGGTCGAGGCTTTCACGAAGACGGCACACCGGAGCATCGCTGAAAATCCCGAGCACGGCCGGCATCACCACCGCGTCAGCCCCCTCCGAGACTCGGTTGATCTCTCTTGCCAGCATGTCGATCGCCTCCCCGTCGAGCACCCTCGACATGTTGGTGGCCCTCATTTCCGTGGTGCTTTTCCTCAGCACGTCGAGCACGGGCAGGTCGATGTCTGCCGTCGTGCATTCGGCCCCGAGTTTAGAGAGCCCGTGGCTTAGGAAACGCGGATAGAAATCGAGATACCCCTTTATGTTGACGATTGCATATTTTTTTCCATTGATGTCGGCGGGGGAATCAACGGTGAAGTAATCATCGAGGGTGAGCCATGCCGGTTTCAGATAGCCGAGCGGGGTCAGCCTGAAATGATTGCGGGATAGAGAGCCGGATGCCTTTATTCCCGCCTCGCGAAGCAGGGGGGCGACTCTTTCGAGTGAATCTTCGAGTCGCTCCCTGCCGATTTTCCGATAGGGGTGGCTTTCCACAAGATCGCCGATTTTATCCAAAGGAGACTCCACCACCTGTCGGCCCCCATGCTCGCAAAGGAACTCAAACGAACCCGACCAGAAATGCAAGGCACTTTGTCCGGCAGATATGATGGCGGTCTTTTTCCCCGCCTTTTGGGATATGATTCCGGCCACGAGACCGCTGAGCCCGCCGCCGATTATGATATTGTCGAATTTCATAAGGCTTCATTCTTTTTGTCGTAGTTTCCGTCGAGTCCCATAACGCCCTGATAGAGCCAGGACGTGAATTGCACTTCACAAAGCGTCTCCCCCCAACAGACGGGATACATGCCGTGCCAGCGCTCGTTGATGAAAGAGGCGAGGTCGTCGAGCCGGCGTTGTGTGCATTTATCGTGCCTCTCAAGCAATCCGGCACCCCTGCAGGCGCATAGTTCCCCCTGGCATGTCCCCATCCCCAGGCGCGTGCGCCGTCTGAGGTTGATGAGATTGTCTACGTGAAGCTTGTTGATGGCATATTCCGCTTCTGCCACGCTGACCTGTTCGCATTCGCAGATAAGTGCCTCCTCCGATTCGTCGCTTGCACGGATTTTCCCGCTCCAGCTTCCGTGGCGTCCTTCGGTGGCCTTCATCTCCGTGCTGAGTTCGATTATGTGGGCTTTCCGCTCCTCATCCTTGGCATTCGGCTCGGAGCCGGGGAGCGGGATTTCGGCGGTTTCGCATGGCTTGCCGACACCGAGTTTCTTGCAGGCAAGGTCGGTGGCTACTTCCGCCATGCGTCGATACGTCATAAGTTTTCCTCCCGTTATCGTAATGAATCCTTCAAGCCCGTCTCGGGAGGCATGGTCGAGGCAAACGATTCCTCGGGAGATGCTTCTTCCCGAAGGGTCGTGGTCGGAGGCCACGAGCGGCCTGACTCCTGCGTATGCCCTCAGCACTCGGCTGTAGGCCAGGGCAGGGGAGAGTTTGATACCCTCGCGTAGCAGGAGGTCAACCTCCGAAGGAGTGACATCCATCTTGTCGATTTCGGAGAATGGAATGCGCGTGGAGGTGGTGCCGACGACGCAGATAGTGTCGCCCGGCACGAGGATATCGGCGTCGGCCGGTTTGCGGCATCTGTTGATGACCATATTATTGATGCGGTGGCCAAAAATCAGCAGCGCCCCTTTTGCGGGATACATGCTGACCTTTACGCCTGCAAGCTGCGCCACGTGGTGGCCCCATATCCCGGCGGCATTGATTGTGACCTTGCCGTAGACGGCCGACTCCTCGCCCGTATGCTTGCTTTTTATCCTGACCCCTACGATTCTGTCTCCCTCTCTCTCAAATCCTATGATTTCGTGGTAGGTCACTATGTCGGCTCCGTTGAGACGGGCGGCAAGGATGTTGGCCGTGGTGAGACGGAAAGGATCGACCGAACCGTCGGGAACTTTTACGACTCCTATAAGGTCGGGATTGACGGCAGGCTCCATCCTTATTGCCTCCTTGGGATCGAGCACTTCTGCCCGTATCCCGCATTTCCTGCAATCCTCCACGAAAGCATTCTGATAGTCAAGGGTATCCTCGGGGAGGGTGATGAAAAGTCCGTCGGTCTCCTCCACGCAATGGCGGGCAATCTTCCGGAGAATCATGTTCTCTTCAATGCACTCGGCAGCCGATTCAGGGTCGGCATGTGCATATCTTGCCCCGCTGTGTAGCAGCCCGTGGTTGCGTCCCGTGGCTCCGGCAGTGAAGTCGAGACGCTCGATAAGGATTGTCTTCAATCCGCGCATTGCGCAATCGCGGGCGGTGCCAGCACCGGTGGCACCGCCGCCAATGATGATAACGTCGTATTCTTTATGGGGGATGTTTTTCATAGCTATTTGATTGGATTCCTTTATAAAACAATAACAAACCATCCGCGAAGATGGTTTGTTATCAGGAGGGTTGAATAGGAGGAGAAGAGCTGTCCGGACGGAATTATTTCCGTTTTCTCCAAAGGGCAGACATATCTTCGAGGGTTTTCCCCTTGGTCTCGGGGACAAGCTTATAGACAAACCATGCGGCGACAACACAAATTACGCCATATAGGGCATACACGAAGACATGGCCGAAACTCTCTCCCATATCCCCGGCCCGCATGTTGTAGAGCGGGACGAAGGTGGAGGAGACGATGAAATTGAATATCCATTGGAATGCCACGGCTATCGCCACGGCCGCGCTGCGGATGGTGTTGGGGAATATCTCGGATATCAAGACCCAGCATATCGGTCCCCAAGAGAACATAAACGCAGCGGAGTAGACCATGATGGAGACCACCGGCATGAGTGGATGCACCTCAACGACATTGGCCAACGCCACCCCGAAGGCACCTATCGCCATCCCGATCGAACCCCAGATGAGCAGCGGCTTTCTTCCGAGCTTCTCTACCGTGAAGACCGCCACGAGAGTGAAGAGGATATTGACCACGCCCATGATGACGGTCTGCACCATTGGGTTCCCCATTCCCATTGAGTCGAATATACGCGGGGCATAATAGAGCACGGCGTTGATGCCGACGGCTTGCTGGAAGACGGAGAGCATGACTCCGACGAAAATCACCATGACCCCGAAAGAGAACAGTTTTTCGCTCTTGACGCTGATTGTAGACTTTATTTCGCGCATAATCTCTGCCGCCTTCGAGCCGTTGATGCGGGTGAGGACATGGAGCGCGGCTTGGTCTTTGCCGGTCAGGGCAAGGTATCTCGGAGATTCCGGAACGAAACAGACGAGTACCGTGAATGCCCCGGCCACGAAGCCCTCGGAGCCGAACATGTAGCGCCAGCCGGTCTGGATGGTCCAGGGGTCGGATGTGGGATTGACGGCGTAGAGAGTCTCTCCGATTCTTTCGATGATGGGGTTGGTGTGCTCGCCGAGAATAAGGAAATTGACGAAATAGACCACCAGCTGCCCGAAAATGATGGCGAATTGGTTCCAGGAAACGAGAGTGCCACGAATGTTGGATGGCGCCACTTCAGCAATATACATCGGGCAGATGGCGGAGGCAAGGCCTACGCCTACGCCGCCGAGTATGCGATAGAAGTTGAAGGCCACGAGCAGGCTCATCGATGGCTTGCCATAGTCGAAAAAGAAAAATTCGGGGTTATAGGAGCCGAGGGCAGAGAGGAAAAAGAGCACTCCGGCCACAATCAGCGATTTTTTTCTGCCGAGTCGGGAGGCCAGCAGTCCGGAGAGTGCGCTTCCGAGAATGCATCCGAGCAGGGCGCTGGAGGATGTGATGCCGTGGATGACGTCGGTATATACGAAGTCGGGAGCTCCGAGGAAAAAGGCCTGCAGACCTTTCTCAGCACCTGAAATCACGGCTGTGTCGTAGCCGAAAAGAAGGCCACCGAGCACGGCGACAAGCACAATCCCGTAAAGATAAGCTTTGCTTCCGTTGTCGTTATTGTTCATGGTTTTGGGGATTTTGGTTTTTTGGATGGGGAACACGGCCAAGTGCCGTGCCACGGTAATGCCATCCGGTGGTAAATGGAGGAAGGAGGGGAGATTTAGGGTTGGGGATAAGAAGAGGGTTTAAGGTTTGGGTTAGATGTGGAAGCTAACCGAAACCTTAAACCCAGTTTCTTGTCAGGACCGGATATAGAATCCTATATCCCCCTGCTTAATGCTTAATACTTTGAATTTAAGAATTAAATTCACGCGTACATGTTGACGATAGCCTCGTAGAGCTCCTGCTTGCCGGATGTCACGGCGGGCTCGGGATTCTTCTTGGCGTATTCCACAACGTCCTCGAGCGAAAGCGCACCCTCTTCGAAAGCTTTGCCTTCTCCCTTGTCGAAAGAGGCGTAGCGGTCGGCGAGCATCTGCTTGTAGGGGCTCTTCTCAAGGATATTGGCAGCGCATTCGAGGGCACGAGCCATAGCGTCCATACCGGCGATGTGGGCAATGAATATATCCTCGGGATCGGTGGAGTTGCGACGGGTCTTGGCGTCGAAGTTTGTGCCGCCGTTGCCGAGACCTCCGTTGCGGATGATCTGCATCATAGCCTGGGTGAGCTCATAGTTGTCGATGGGGAATTGGTCAGTGTCCCATCCGTTCTGGTAGTCGCCACGGTTAGCGTCGATTGATCCGAGCATTCCGTTGTCGACAGCCACGCAAAGCTCATGCTCGAAAGTGTGGCCGGCGAGAGTGGCATGGTTCACCTCGATGTTCACCTTGAAGTCTTTGTCGAGATTGTGGGCCTTGAGGAATCCGATCACGGTCTCCGTGTCGACGTCATACTGATGCTTGGAGGGCTCCATGGGCTTCGGCTCAATGAGGAAAGTGCCCTTGAACCCGTGGGCGCGTGCATAGTCACGGGCCATTGTGAGCATACGGGCGAGGTGTTCTTTCTCGCGCTTCTGGTCGGTGTTGAGAAGGCTCATGTATCCCTCGCGACCACCCCAGAACACGTAGTTGGTGCCACCCAATGCGATGGTGGCGTCGATGGCGTTCTTGATCTGCACGGCGGCACGGGCCACTACGTCGAAGTCAGGGTTGGTGGCAGCTCCATTCATATAGCGGGAGTTACCGAAGACGTTGGCCGTTCCCCAGAGATTCTTGATGCCGGTCTCCTCCATCAGTCCTTTGAGATATGCCGTGATTTCCTGCATACGCTTCTCGTAGTCTTCGATGTTGTCGAGGTCGCCGATGAGGTCGGTGTCGTGGAAGCAGAAATATTCGATACCGAGCTTCTGCATGATTTCAAAGCCTGCGTCGGCCTTCTGTTTGGCCACGGTCATGGCGTCGTCGCCGATGTTCCAGGGGAATTTCTTTGTGCCTGTGCCGAATTGGTCGCCGCCTTCAGCGCAGAGCGTGTGCCACCATGCCATGGCGAATTTCAGCCATTCTTTCATGGGTTTGCCGAGCACGATTTTCTCGGCGTCATAGTAGCGGTAGGCGAGGGGATTGTAGCTTGACGTACCCTCGAATTTGATTTTCCCGATATTGGGGAAATATTCCTTCTTTGCCATTGATATTGATTTTTTATTATTGATTGTTATATTGGTTTACGTTTTTTATCAGATTTCCGCGAGCTTTCGGGCGAGTTCGTTTTTCCAGCGGGAATAAGCCTCAAGATAAGGGGCACGGTCGGCAGCAGGCTCAATTACCTCAAGCACTTTAAGCGAACCGAAGGCCTCGTTGTTGTCGGCATATATTCCGGCTCCGATGCCTGCTCCTTTTGCGGCTCCGGCCGCCCCGTCGGTGTCGACAAGGTCGATGGTGGCCCCGGAGACAGAGGCAAGCGTATCGCGGAAAATCGGACTCAGGAACATGTTGGCTTTCCCGGCGTGAATGCGTTTGATATCCATTCCGATCCCCTTCATGATTTCCATGCCATACATGAAGGAGAAGACGATGCCTTCCTGGGCGGCACGAATCACGTGGCAGCGGTTGTGGATGTTGAAATTGATTCCATTGATGCAGCAGCCTATCTGGCGGTTCTCAAGCACTCGCTCCGCGCCGTTGCCGAATGGAAGGATTGTCACGCCCTGACTGCCCACGGGAACTTTGGCAGCGAGGTCGTTCATGTCGGCGTAGCTTATCCCTTCGGGGGCCACGTTGCGTTTTATCCATGTGTTGAGAATCCCGGTGCCACTTATGCAGGTCATGACTCCGACGCGGGTCTGTGTGTCAGAATGGTTGACATGGGCAAAATTGTTGACTCTCGAAAGTGGATCGTAATCAACAGTGCCGTTGATGCCGTAGACCACTCCCGATGTGCCTGCGGTAGAGGCCACTTCCCCGGGATTGAATACGTTGAGAGAGAGGGCATTGTTTGGCTGGTCGCCTGCGCGGTAGGTGACGGGGGTTCCGGCAGCGAGCCCCAATTCTTTTGCCACGGACTCCGTCACGCGGCCCTGCTCGGAAAAAGTGGGCTTCACTTCCGGGAAGATAGAGGGCTCGAATTCGAAGTATTCCATAAGGAATGTGGCGGGAGCATTCTCCTTGAAATCCCAAAGCATATACTCCGACAGACCTTCCGGGTTTGTGCATATTTCGCCTGTCAGCTTCATGGCAATCCAATCTCCCGGAAGCATCACCTTGTATATCTTTTCGAAAGTGGCGGGTTCTTCCTCCTTGAGCCAGCGCAGTTTTGCAGCCGTGAAATTGCCCGGGGAATTGAGGAGCCGAGGAAGGCATACGTTGGGGCTGAGTTCCTTGAAAGCTTTCTCTCCATAGGGGACACCACGGGAATCGCACCATATGATGGCGTCGCGGAGCACATTTTTGTCGCGGTCGATGGCCACGAGACCGTGCATTTGGTAGCTGATTCCGATAGCCTTTATATCGGCTGGATTGACGCCGCTTTCCTTCAGCACGGAAGCGGTGGCCTCCTTAAGGTGTTGCCACCAGTCGGAGGGATCTTGTTCAGCCCAGCCCTCTTTGAGAGCTTTTATATGGGCCTCGCTTTTAGGGAAGAAATCGGAGGCCACGCACTTTCCTGACGCAACCTCTACGAGCGCGGCTTTCACTGAAGAACTTCCTATGTCATATCCTAAAAGATACATGATAATGAGATGTTGATATAGCCTTTAGGGCTGGGTTTTGAGATAAGGATTCCCTCATCCCGCGTGCAATAAACACGCGGGATTGAAAAGGAATCGTAGAATTGTCGATAGGTTGGGATTTGGTCTGAACCATTCGGGGCATTTGCGTTAGAGCGCTTTCCCTTTGGTTCAGAACATTGATTTCACCTGGTTGTAGACGTTTTCTGCAGTGAATCCGAGTTTTTCATCAAGCACTTTGTAAGGCGCGGAGAATCCGAATGATTCGAGTCCCCAGATTTTGCCGTCGGTGCCAACAAGGCCGAGAAGATTTACGGGCAGACCTGCGGTCAGACCGAATTTCTTCACTCCGCATGGGAGCACCTCGCACTGGTAGGCAGCTGGCTGGGTGCGGAAAAGTCCTTCGGAAGGAACAGACACGATTCTGACCTTCAGACCGTCTTCGCGGAGTAGTTTTGCTCCCTCCACGAGTGTCGAAACCTCCGATCCGGTAGCCACGAGCACCACGTCGGGGTTCTCATCCGAACCGGCTACTACGTATCCTCCCTTTTCAGCGAGCGTGTAGTCGTTGCCTTTGGGAAGGTTGGTGATGTTCTGGCGTGAGAGGATAAGGGCTGTCGGGGTGTAGACATTCTCCATGGCGAGCTTCCAGGCCACGGTGGTCTCTTCGGCATCGGCCGGGCGGAGCACGAGCACGGAGTTGCGTCCGTGGTGGTTTTTGAGTTTCTCCATAAGCCTTATCTGAGCTTCCTGCTCTACGGGTTCATGGGTCGGACCGTCTTCGCCGACGCGGAAGGCGTCATGGGTCCAGATGAATTTCACCGGAAGCTCCATGAGGGCAGCCATACGCACGGCTGGCTTCATATAGTCGGAGAAGACAAAGAATGTGGCGCAGGCGGCTATTACGCCTCCATGAAGGGCCATGCCTATGCAGCAGCATGCCATAGTCAGCTCAGCCACACCGGCCTGGAAGAATGCTCCGGAGAAGTCGCCCTTCTGGAAGGCATGGGTCTGCTTGAGGAATGATATGGTCTTGTCGCTCTCAGAGAGGTCGGCGGAGGAGCAAATCATGTTGGGCACTTGCTTTGCCAGCTCGGCAAGCACTGCGCCGGAAGCGTTTCTCGTGGCGTCGTTCTCTTTTTGCACGACCTTGCTCCAGTCGATTTCGGGAGCATTGTTCTCAAACCATACGGCCACTTCCGCAGCCTTTTCGGGATTGGCGTCGGCCCAAGCTTTCTCAGCGTCGCGACGCTCGGCCACGATTCCTTTCAGTTGTTCGAGTCTTGCTGCGTAAAGGTCTTTCACTTCGTCGAAGATTACGAACGGGTCGTCGGGATTGCCCCCGAGGTTGGTGATGGTGTTGCGATATGCGTCGCCTCCGAGGGGTGCGCCATGGGTCTTGCAGTTGTGCTCGTAGGAAGAATTGTCGGCTTTACGCGCGCCTTTGCCCATCACGCATTTTCCGATGATGAGTGTCGGACGCTCATTCTCTTTCTTGGCAGCGTCGAGAGCCATCCTTATTTCGTTGGCGTCGTTGCCGTTGATTTCAATGACGTTCCATCCCCATGAGCGATACTTCATGGCGGTGTCTTCGCTCGTGACCTCCTTGGTCTCCGTGGAGAGCTGGATGTCGTTGGAGTCGTAGAACATCACGAGGTTGTCAAGTCCGAGGGTACCGGCCACGCGACCTGCACCTTGGGAAATCTCCTCCTGCACGCCGCCGTCGGATATGTATGCATAGATTGTCTCCTTGGCGAATCCGGGATTGCCGGAGCGAGCGTTGAGGAATTTGGCTGCTATAGCTGCGCCTACTGCGAAGGCGTGGCCCTGTCCGAGCGGGCCGGATGTGTTTTCTATGCCGCGTGCGATATCGAATTCAGGATGTCCGGTCGTAGGGCTGCCCCATTGGCGGAGCTCTTTGAGTTCGTCCATGGAATATTTGCCTACGAGGGCAAGTTGTGCGTAAAGCATCGGAGCCATATGCCCCGGGTCGAGGAAGAAGCGGTCGCGTGCGTTCCATGTGGGGTCAGCAGGGTCGAACACGAGGTATTCACTGAAGAGCACATTAATGAAATCTGCTCCGCCCATGGCACCGCCGGGATGTCCGGACTTGGCTTTTTCTACCATGGAGGCAGCCAGGATTCTAATGTTGTCTGCTGCCTTGTCAAGAATTTTTTTGTCCATAATGAGGATTTTTTTCACGATGATTGATTGAGGAGAGTGCGGTTTGGTTGATTCGCACTGCAAAGATAGTAAATCTGCGCTATAATATGGTATCTTTTTTGTTACAATAAACGTATATTTCGGTAACAAATCTTCAAAAATGTTGTTAAAAAGGTGTGTGGCGTCATCTCGACATGGAGGTGGACAAGTGGAATTTGGTTTGTTTTGAATTGTGGGTATCGGCTGCAACTTCTTGATTAATAAGACATGTTTGCTTTTGATTCAATAATGAATGAGAATGTTACATAAAAAATCAACGAGAATGTTGACAATATTCCCCAAGAATGGTTAAATTTGCAAATTTTTCTCCGGATTTCTTGACAGGTGCACGGCATTTCGCGTGCTGTCTGATACGGGTAGTGATAAACAATTTTAAAAAAGATACAATGGATATAGTCTGGTTGATATTGGGTCTTGGCCTGATACTGTTCGGGGCAAACTGGCTCACGGATGGAGCGTCGGCAATGGCGAAGAAATGGGGCGTCAGCGATCTTGTGGTAGGACTGACGGTGGTGGCATTCGGCACGTCGGCTCCGGAGCTGTCGATAAGTATAGTGTCGGCAGTGCAGGGGAGCGCTCCTATGGCTATCGGCAACGTGGTCGGAAGTAATATTTTTAATGTCCTTGTGATTATAGGAGTCGTCGCTTTGGCCAGGCCGGTCAAAGTGGGGAAGTCGATCATGCAAAACGAGATTCCTCTCGTCATTCTCGCTTCGCTTGCGTTGCTTGCTATAGGAAGCGGTCCGGTGCTTGGGATAGTCGGAGAGCGCGTGGTCAGCAGGGCCGACGGAATACTGCTTCTGCTCTTTTTCGCAATATTCATGCGCTATACTTTTTCTCAAGTGAAACATGCTCCCGAGGGCGACCCTGCGGAGTTGGAGGCACAAGGGAAGCCGAGTATGCCGATGTGGAAAGCCGTTGCCTGGTCGGTTGCCGGATTGGCGGCTTTGGTCTATGGCGGCGACAGGTTTGTGGCCGGAGCTTCAGGCATAGCGTTGTCTTTAGGCATGAGCGAAGCTGTGGTGGGCTTGACCATCGTTGCCGCCGGCACGTCTCTTCCTGAGCTCGCCACATCGCTCACGGCGGCGATAAAGGGCAATACGGGCATAGCCGTCGGCAATGTCATAGGAAGCTGCATTTTCAATATCTTCTTCGTGCTTGGGGTGACGGCTGCCATAACGCCTCTGCCTTTCGGAGGAATCGGGGAATTTGATCTCCTTGTGATGACAGGCGCGGCATTGCTGTTCTGGCTTATGGGCTGGAAATTCGGCGAGAGAGTGATCAACAGATGGGAAGGTGGCGTGCTTCTTGCTTGCTACGTAGCCTATGTAGCCGTGCAGCTTGCCAACCTGTAGGGATTCAGAGCCATGCGTTTTGGCGTGCCCTGACGGCAAGCGACGAGCTAAGGATTTTTATGAATTCCTGCATTGACCTTTTCCTGTAAGAGTCGCGGAGGGTATGCACGCATCCGTCCATTTCGCTGTCGATTCCTTTGAACGGGATCGCCACGATTCCGGTTTCATTTAGAATGGTGGCCTCAGCAAGAACGGAGGCGAGGCGTCCGGGTTTAAGCAGTTTCAGAAGTATATTGACTTCATTGAGTTCCATTTTTACTCTTAGGTCTGCAATCCCGCCATTAATGATTCGGTCAAAAAGGTTGCGGGCCTGCAATCCTTGTGAAGGTAGCACAAGGTCGAAATGCTTTAGCATTTCGAGATCAACGCTTTCTGATTTGGCGAGAGGATGGTTTTCACTGACGATTACGGCGAGATAGTTCTGAAAGAGGTAGTGAGACTCCACACCCTGGATGGGTTGCGACGGCTTGAATGCGAGCACAAAATCCAACTCCCTGGCAGCAAGAAGATCCATAAGCTCAGACATAGGCTTATAGAGGATATTTAGCTTCACTTTCGGATACTTCTCCATGAACGAGAAAAGAGATTCCGTAAGAATCGGGCTGAAGGAATAAGTCACTCCGATGTTGAGCACTCCTCCGAGGCCTTCTTCAAGGTCATGGATGCGTTGACAGCACAATTCAGCGTCGAGAAGAGTCTGCTTTGCGACCGGGAGAAGTTGAGTCCCGGCTTCTGTCAGGGCCACGGAATGGCTTGAGCGCGATAGAAGCTGCGTGCCAAGGGAGTCTTCAAGCTGGCGCACCTGCTGGGAAAGTGTGCTTTGGGTGATAAACAATGACTTGGCCGCCTCTGAGAAGTTGAGGGTTTCGGCTACTTTCACGAAATATCTGAGTTGTCGAAGTTCCATATAAGGGGCTAATTGTTTTTTTTCGGCTACGGGTCGAACGTTTTGGCTGTCTTGATTGGGAGTCGTTGTTTCACCTCGTGGCTGAGAATGCTGTGGTTTTGAATGTAAAGATCGGGATAGTGGCGCAAGTGACCATTGCCAGGATTATGGCAAAGCATATAAGTCCGTTTCTGGCAAATTGATAGAAATAATATTGGAAATGCTGCTGCGATTCCCCGAGAATGCACATGACAATGCCTCCAAATGATTTATAGGCATAGATTCCTGGAATCATAGGAAGAAGAGAAGGGAAAAAATATGCTTCGGCCGGTGTCTTTGCAAGGGGAGAGACAAAGACGGCGAGTATGCCGGTCAGAAATGACGCGATGGCCGTCGCGGCAAGGATGTGAAGGTCGCCAAGATCTTTGTCCATCAGCAGAAACCTGCAGGAATGGCTGATGGCTGCTATCAGGGCACACCATAGATAGGCTCTTCGGGGAATCCTGCTAATTGCTCCGAACCCTATTGCAGCCATGGCTGCGAGAATTGCGTCTTTAATAAATTCTAACAACATGATTGTGGATTGATAAAAGGGTTCAGAACATTCCGACATTCATCAGTTTCATTCCCAGGCACAGACCGAGGGACAGGCATCCGGTCAGGATCATGGCGTCGGTGAAGCGGCTGAATGCGCAGATATAGTGGCGATAAAGAAGGTCGCTGAAGGAATTGAGGAATGGTATGCCTGGCACGAGGTAAAGGACGCTTGTGCCGACCGCTACTGCCGGCGTGGAGCCGGAAGGGAATAGAAAGTCGGAAGACCCTATCACCGACGAGACGAACGCGCATAGGAAAAACGCGAGGCGTGTGTCGGCATGGAGCTTGGCAAGCAATTGTTTGAGGTTGAAACCTGCTGCGGTTGCTATGAAGACGATTGACATGGCAGTCGGATCGCCTCCGAAAATACCGCAGAAGGAGGCATTGGCGAGCGAGGCCAGCAATAGAGTGAGCCATGGATTATCTTTATCCGTCGTTGTCGCCTCAAGCAGTTTTTTTCTGGTTTCGTCGAGGGAGAGGCCTTCGTCTGCCACTCTCCAGCTGAGCCTGCTTAGGGTCGTGTTGAGTGAGAAGCTTATAGGACCGGATTTGACTGACGATATCGATGTGAACTGGTCGTCGGCGTTCGGTTGCCATACGGTCATATGTATATGTCGGGGCATGATAGTCAGCTCCACTTTTTTTCCGAACGCCGAAGCCATCCTTAGAATGTTTTTCTCCAGGCGTATGCATGTGGCGCCGCTCCCGAGCAGGCTCACGGCATAGTCGGCGAGAAATAGGCAGACCTCTTTCGATGAAGGGTTGTCTCTTTGGGTTGCCGTGAACGCTGTGGCCCGGCATGAGGCTGCCGCATTAATCGTAGTATTGGTCATAGTCGTCATTTTTCGATGTGAAGGGTGCGTCGCCGGCCACGAAGAATTCCTCACGTTCGTTTCCTATCTCCAGAATCTTGCATCGGCGTGTCTTGCACTGATTTTTCTCTGTGTCCTTCCCCGATTTGCATTCGAAGATGATTCTTGTGATTAAAAGGATGAGCAGTGCTGCGGCTACCGTGATCCATACTGTCATTGATGCTGTCATAACTTTACGTATTTTAATTCGATGCAAAGTTAACGCTTGACGATGGCTGAGGTTGAAGGGTTTTGATAGATATTTTCAATAGCAGCAATCGCCGGAACATTGACAGCCTAAGCGTGCTCTACTGACAGGCTGTAGCGAGCATGTGAATGCCGTCACAGCCTGTCGGAGCCTTACGAGTAGCTGGCGATATGGTTCATACGAGAGACACCTTTAGGGCATCGTATGCGCGGGTGGCTTTGTCGCGGGCCTCCTCCACCGATGCTCCACGGGCGAGAATCACGCCCATTCGACGGTGGCCGTGCACTTCCGGTTTGCCGAATATGCGAATCTGGGTGCCGGGTTCGGCAAGCACGTTCTCAAGGTTATCAAACTCAATGCAATCGGCATCGCCCTCCACCACTATGGCGCGTGACGCCGAAGGGCCGAAGAAGTCAATTGCCGGAATGGGGAGTCCGAGCAATGCACGGGCGTGAAGGGCAAATTCAGAAAGATCTTGCGAAATCATGGTCACCATGCCTGTGTCGTGTGGACGCGGGGAGACTTCGCTGAAAATCACTTTGTCGCCCTTTACGAAAAGCTCCACTCCGAATATGCCGTAGCCGCCGAGAGCGTCGGTCACTTTTTTTGCTATCTCTTTGGCGGATTCGATAGCGGCATTCGTCATGGGCTGTGGCTGCCATGAATATCTGTAGTCGCCGTCCACTTGTATGTGCCCCACCGGTTGGCAGAAAGCGGTGCCTGAGATGCTGCGTACGGTAAGAAGCGTTATCTCATAGTCGAAGTCGATGAATCCCTCCACTATCACGCGGCCGGCTCCTGCCCGTCCTCCTTCCTGAGCCTCTTTCCAGGCGTGGTCTATCTGTCCCGGCTCACGCACTACGCTTTGTCCGTGTCCTGAGGAGCTCATTATGGGCTTGACAACGCATGGCATTCCGATTTCTTCGATAGCTTTCTCAAATTCTTCGCGGGTGGATGCGAAGCGATAGGGAGACGTGGTGATTCCCAATTCTTCGGCGGCGAGTCTTCGGATTCCTTCGCGGTTCATTGTCAGCCATGCCGCGCGGGCTGTCGGGGTCACGTTGTATCCCTCTTTCTCCAGCTCCAAAAGCGTGGGGGTGGCGATGGCCTCAATTTCGGGAATTATATGATCGGGACGCTCAAACTCCACGTGACGGCGCAGCTCGTCGCCGTCGAGCATGTTGAAGACGTATGAACGGTGGGCCACCTGCATGGCAGGTGCGTCGGGATACTTGTCGCATGCAATCACCTCTACGCCGAGGCGTTGGAGCTCAAGGGCCACCTCTTTGCCGAGCTCTCCGCTTCCAAGAAGCATAGCCTTGCGTGCTTTGGGCGTGTGCACGCTTCCTATTTTAGCCATAATAAGTATGTAATTGAATAAGAATGACTCCCTGATGGATAATCGCGGAAAAAACCGGATTCCCTGCTTGGGAGTATTGAAATGTTGAACTTTTTTGCAAAATTACAAAAAAATACGGTCAGAGCATGAACCAAAATGGGATGTCGGTTGTCTTAAATACAGAAAATCGTTTCATGATGTTAGGTTAGTTCGAAAAAGTATTATGGAAAAAGAGGCCTCCGATGTGAATCGGAGGCCTTCTTGCTGTTGTCGGCATCGTTGTATATTAAGGAAGCACTCTAAGCCGTTGGTATTGTGTCGGGTGAGCTCTAAGGCTACATTGCGAATGCGTTGAATCCGCCGTCGACCACTGCGACAGTGCCGGTCACGAATGTGGCTGCATCGCTGATGAGATACTGGATTGTGCCGCAGAGCTCTTCCGGTTTGCCGAAACGTTTGAATGGGGTCTGGCGTATGACGTCCTGTCCGCGTTCTGTCAGAGAGCCGTCGGAATTTGTCAGGAGTGCACGGTTTTGGTTTGTCAGGAAGAATCCCGGGGCGATTGCATTGACGCGAATTTCAGGAGTGAATTTCGTTGCTACCTCATTTGCAAGGAAAGCCGTGAAGTTGCTGATTCCGGCCTTTGCGGCAGCGTATCCGAGCACGCGGGTCATAGGACGGAAAGCGGCCATGGATGAGAAATTGACGATCGCTCCTTTTCCGGCTTCCACCATCGGACGCAGGAAAATCTGGGTCGGAATAACGGTGCCCGTAAGATTCAAATTGAGCACTTTCTCAAACTGGTCTACTTTGATGTCGAAAATAGTGCCTGTCGGGGCGATTGTCGCTCCCGGCATATTGCCTCCGGCAGCATTAAGAAGCGCATCCACCTTTCCGTAGGCTGCTAAGATGTCGTCGCAATTCTTCTGGACAACCTCAGGATTCATGACATCGGTCACAAGGAACATTGCTTCCCCTCCCTCTGCCTTGATTTCGGAGACGAGTTTATCTCCCTCCTCTTGACGGCGACCCATGAGGACCACTTTAGCTCCCTCTTTAGCGAGATGCTTGCCGATGCAGGCTCCGAGCACTCCTGTGCCGCCTGTGATGACCACCACCTTGCCATCCACTGAAAATAAATCGTTCATATCTTGGTTATATATGGTTTGTAATAAAAATGCTTGCGCAACCCGTGGTGCGCTATTTAAGGTTTAACGTAACGACTTGCTCATTTATTTCCCCCTTCCATCGTTTCTCATGAATCCTAGCTGTAAAGAGTCTCCGAATATTAAGAGATGTGCCTTGGATTATAAGCCATCAACTTCTGCGAAAATTCGCTTTGCAAATTTGGCAATGCATAACTCGAATAACACCTGTTTTTGTAAATTCACCAATCTATAACCGGAATAATGCTTGGTCCTGTGTAAATTTGCCTATTTATAAAACGCAAAATGACAAAATTTTCAAATCTTCCAACTTATAAACTGAGAATTTGACATTAATGCTTGTTTTTGACGGTATAAATCGGTAAATTTGCGGAAAATAAAAAGCGAATCTTATGGATATTATCGTTCGTCAAACATATCTTTCTCACATCATATCCCATCTTAACAGGGGTATGATGATTATTCTTGTTGGCCAGCGTAGGGTCGGAAAAAGTTTTATGCTTCGTCAAGTCCATAATTGGCTTGTAGACAACAGGCAGGGGGCTGTTGTGATATATATCAATAAGGAGCTGCTTAAATATAGCCATTTGACCAATGCCGTGGAACTATATGATTTTGTCTCTCCAATGTTTGAAGAGGGAAGTGACAACTATCTCATGATTGATGAAGTGCAGGACATAGAGGGGTATGAGAATGCTTTGAGAAGTCTTCATGCAGAAGGACGTTGTCAGATTATTGCAACGGGAAGTAACGCCTATATATTCTCCTCCGAATTGAGCACGAGATTGGCTGGACGTTATGTGGAAATTCCTGTTTATGGGTTGAGTTATAGGGAATTTGTTGAGTTTCATGGTTTACCTGACACCGACGGATCTCTTGTCGAATACCTTAAGGTTGGAGGACTTCCCGGACTCCGGCTATATGATATCAAAGATGAAATGAGTGTCAGAGACTACCTTCAGGGAGTCTACAACACGATAATGATGCGGGACGTCATAACAAGGGAGAAAATAAGGAATGTCAAGTTTGTCGAGAATCTTTCCCGATTCATTGCCGATAATATAGGAAAACTTATTTCCACGAATAGTATCGTCAAGTTTATGAAATCTCAGGGTGAGAATATTTCTGAGACGACGACCTCCTCTTATATAGGATATCTATGCAAAGCACGTATCATTAATCCTGTGGTAAGGTATGACATCCATGGAAAGAGGCTATTTGAATTGATTTGTAAGTATTATTTTGCCGATCATGGATTGCGTAACTTCCTTTGTGGATTTAATTTGCAAAATAGCATAGAAAAGATAATGGAGAATGTTGTTTATTCGCATCTGTTGATACAGGGTTATAAGGTCAACGTCGGAATACTGCGGGTTGGTGAAATTGATTTTGTCGCGACAAGAGGAGGGAATACGCTTTACGTCCAGGTGGCATATTTACTTGCATCAGAAGAGACCGTCAAAAGGGAGTTTGGGAATTTGGCGGGAATCAAAGACAACTACCCCAAGTATGTAGTGACTATGGACCCAATAAGCGGAGAAATGGCTGAGTATCCCGGAATCCGCCATCTACGACTCCGAGACTTCCTGAAGACAGACCTATAAGTTTTTTCATCAAAAGATATACTTATTGATCCAAGTCGCTAAATATTAAGGATAATATCTCCATATTATATGAAGATATTATGTGCTTTTCCTTGATTTCTGGGGAATGGGATGTGGCCCGTGCCGCAGCGGAATGATACGACAGAAACCGATGTTGGAGAAACTTTCCAACCGTCCTTTCAACGCATTGTATATCGCCGATGGCGATGATGGCATGGAGGCCTGCAAGAAATGGCTTAGGAAGGAGGGTATCAAAGGGGAACATATTTTTGTTTCCGACGACGACTGGAACCGGCTTCGCGGCATATTCAATTTCTCAGGTATCCCGTTTGGCGTTCTGATAGGGAAGGACGGGAAAGTGATTAAAACAAAACATGTTATGACCGACGATGACCCCTTGCTTAAGAAAGCCTTGTCGGCCAATGTCGCTCAATGATTGTTTGCCTGATAGTCAGTCTATGTCGGGCTGCCTGAATTGCATGCGGGGCAAAGCCCTTTGATCATGTAGTTGATGGAACGGACGCCGAACCCTTCCGGGACGGCCACTTCCGGCGTGGGAATATCGTCAAAACAGAAAACTTTTTTGCATCCCTCGCAGTAGAAATGGGCATGAAGGTCGGAATCCACTCCTCCCTCCTCGTGATGGCCGGAGCAGGTCTCATATCTGACGATGCCGCGTCCGTCTTCCACGGCATGAAGCACCCCATGCTCGGAAAGCAACGTCAAGACCCTGAAAATGCTGGATTTGTCGAGAGTTTCAAGCATCTCTTCCAGATCCATGAGGCTGACGGGGTTCTTGCTCCTGAGAATCTCACGAAGCACCAGTATGCGGTTGGATGTCGGTTTTATGCCGTGGGCTGTCATTATCTCTTCGGGATTCCTCATGGCGGACTTTTCTTGCGGTGTCATTTTAGTGGTCAGATGCTTATATTTAGGATGGTTAATCTATGAGGGATAAGGATATGCGCCGTCTTGCCGTGTCGATATCTATGACTTTCACGTCAAGACGTTGTCCGAGATGCAGGATATCGGAAACGTCATTGATGCGACGGCGGGAAATTTTTGAAATGTGGAGCAGGCCGTTCTCTTTGATGCCAAGGTCTACGAAAGCTCCGAATGCGGTTATGTTGTTGACCATACCCGGAAGTGTCTGCCCAACGGCAATCTGCTCAAAGCTCTCAACACCGGGAACGAACGCGTCGATGTTCTCTTCCGTGCGCGGATCGCGTCCCGGTTTGCGCAATTCGGCGATGATGTCGGCCATTGTCTCCAGTCCGCCCACTCCCTGCGAGGCGAGCTCTTTTACGTCGATTTTATCGAGGAGCTCCTTATTTGCCGGCAAGTCTGCCACCTTGACTCCGAGGCGTTTAGCCATCTCCTTGACGATGTGATAGCTTTCGGGATGAATGCTTGTGTTGTCAAGAGGCTCTTTCCCGCCAGGCACACGCAGGAATCCGGCTGCCAACTCAAATGCCTTGTCGCCCAATCGCGGCACTTTTTTAAGCTCCTGCCTCGTGGCGAAGTCGCCGTTGTCGCGACGGTAGGTCACGATGTTTGCTGCCAATGCAGGCCCTATGCCGGAGACGTAGGAAAGAAGACGCTCGGAAGCTGTGTTGACATCAACCCCGACTGAATTTACGCAGCTCGTCACGACGAAGTCGAGAGAATCCTTCAGTTTCCCCTGGTCGACGTCATGCTGGTATTGCCCGACGCCTATGGATTTAGGATCTATTTTCACAAGCTCAGCGAGAGGATCGATGAGGCGGCGTCCGATGGAGACGGCTCCGCGCACTGTCACGTCTTTGTCTGGAAACTCTTTCCTCGCCACGTCGGAGGCGGAATAGACCGAAGCTCCGTTTTCGCTGACTATGAAAAGTCGCGAGGAGTCGATAATCTTGTAATCTTTAAGGAAACGTTCGGTCTCACGGGAAGCTGTGCCGTTGCCAAGGGCAATGACTTGCAGCTTATGCCGCTCGATAAGGCGGCGCAGTATGCGGGATGCTCCCTCCAAATCCGAACGGGGAGGGGCTGCGTATATGACGGTGTCGTCGAGCAGATTGCCCTGCGCGTCGAGGGCCACCACCTTGCATCCGGTCCGGTAGCCGGGGTCGAGCGCGAGGATGCGTTGCCCTTTCAGTGGCGGGGCGAGAAGCAGCTGGCGAAGGTTGCCGGCGAATATGTCGATGGCGATGCGGTCGGCTTCCTCTTTCAGTTCTGAAGAAATCTCGGTTTCCACTGAAGGGCGAAGAAGCCGCTTCGAGGCGTCGCATACGGCTTTGGAGATGGTGGCGGAGCAATCGCGGCCGGCATTGCGGGGTACGAATGCCTTGCATAGGGCCTCGTCAAGGTCGCAGGAGTCTTCTAGGGAATACTTTGTCCTTATCAGCCCCTCTTTTTCAGCCCGGCGCAATGCAAGGTATTGATGGGAGGCCATTCTCTTCACGGGGCGGGAGAAGCCGGCATATTGTGCCATTGCAGAGGATTTTAATTCCTCCTCCTTCCCTTTGGCCACGGTGCATTCAAGGGTCGCCGTGCGTTTGTAGACGTTTCTCGTGATATTGCGGAGTCGTGTGGACTCTGACGCCCATTCGGCAATTATGTCGCAGGCGCCGGCAAGGGCTTCCTCCTCATTTGCTACTCCGTTTTTTCCTGTGAATCTTGAAGCCGACGAGACGCAGTCGGAAGTGTTTCCGGCCATGATTATCTTGGCGAGGGGTTCGAGACCCTTCTCCCTGGCGATTGTGGCGCGTGTGCGTTTCTTCGGTTTGAAAGGGGCGTAGATGTCTTCCACCTCTGTCATTGTCGAGGCCTCGTCAAGCTGAGAGCGCAGACGGTCGGTCATCGCTCCGGCGGCTTCAATAGCTTCGCCCACGAAATCCTTGCGGGCAAAAAGCTCTCCCACGCTTTTGAGCATGGATTCTATGTCGCGTATGGCCACTTCGTCGAGCGAGCCGGTGCGCTCCTTTCTGTATCTGCTGATGAAAGGGACTGTGGCACCCTCATCAAGCAACTCGGCAACAGCTTTCACTGCTGTTGCCGAGAGATTAAGACGCCTTGCGACGTCGGCTATGATTCTTTCTTCTGTCATTGCTGCCCCGGGAGGATATTGGAGGTTGTCATTTAAGGGATAGGAGGCAAGCCGATACGTTGCGGAATATGCGATACGTAAGGTCTTGCTCGTCGGCCTTCACGAATTTCTGACCCGTGATGTGCTCATAGAGCTCGATGTATCTCTCTGATACGCTTTCAATGAACTCGGGCGTCATCTGAGGAACGGTCTGCCCCTCCTTGCCCATGAATCCGTTGTCAATCAGCCATTGGCGTACGAATTCCTTGCTGAGCTGGCGTTGAGCCTCCCCCTTTTCGAAGCGCTCCTGATAGCCGTCGGCATAGAAATAGCGGGAGGAGTCGGGGGTATGGATTTCATCTATAAGGATCACCTTGCCGTCGCGCAGGCCGAACTCATATTTGGTGTCGACAAGGATAAGCCCCTTTTCAGCGGCCATTTCCGAGCCAAGCTTGAAGAGCTTGCGCGTGTAGTCTTCCATCACGGCATAGTGTTCTTCGCTGATAAGGCCTTGTGAGATAATCTCCTCGCGGGAAATGTTTTCATCATGGCCCTCTTCGGCTTTGGTGGTGGGGGTGATGATTGGCTCAGGGAATTTTTCATTCTCGCGCATGCCGTCGGGAATCTTTACCCCGCAAATTTCGCGGCAACCGTTCTTGTAGTCGCGCCATGCGCTGCCGGTCAGGTAGCCTCTGATGATCATCTCTACGGGGAAGGATTTGGCCTTAAGTCCTACCGTGGCCATCGGATCGGGCACGGCGAGCTTCCAGTTGGGTACGATTTTGGCGGAAGCGTCAAGGAAATATGCCGCTATTTGGTTGAGCACCTGCCCTTTGTATGGGATGCCTTCGGGCAGGATAACATCGAACGCCGATATGCGGTCGGTGGCGATCATCACCATGATGTCGTCGTTGATAGTATATACGTCGCGCACTTTCCCGTGGAATTCTGCTGTCTGCCCAGGGAAATCGAAAGAAGTTTTGACCAATGTAGTTGCCATCGTATAATATATTAGTTCCGACTGCGAAGTTACTCATTTTTCTTGAAATAACAGTAATTTTCGCATGTTAAAAATGCGGCGGAAGCACGTGGCCTGCCATTCTTCTCGTTTGATGAAGCCATATGAGAAGCTTTTATTGCCGATAAATGAGCAAATTTGAAAAATATTCTGCAAAAATGAAAAATTATTGCTGAAATATGCAGAAGAATGAAGAAAATAGTATAATTTTGCAATCTCATTCCTCCCGCCACCACCAATGCTATGATAGCTATCATAGCCATACAAGCCAAAAATCTTTTCACAATAATATTAATGGAATCAAAAAAATTCATCCTTCAGGAAAAAGACATCCCCACGGCATGGTATAATGTAATGGCAGAAATGCCGGTAAAGCCACGTCCGCTGCTCAATCCTGCCACAAAACAGCCTCTTAAGGCTGAAGATCTTTTCCCGGTTTTCACCGAGGAGGCGGCCCGACAGGAATTCAACGACACCGACGCGTGGATTGAAATCCCGGAGGAGGTGCGTGAGATGTATCGCATTTGGCGGCCTACGCCTCTCGTCCGCGCCCGCGGTCTTGAGAAGGCGCTCGACACCAAGGCCCACATATATTTTAAGAATGAAAGCGTCAGCCCGGTAGGTTCGCACAAGCTTAATTCCGCAATCCCGCAGGCTTATTATGCCAAGAAGCAGGGAATCACCAATATCACGACCGAAACGGGCGCCGGCCAATGGGGTGCGGCCCTTTCGCTCGCTGCGAAACATTTCGGTCTCGAATTGGCCGTATATATGGTGAAGGTAAGCTATCATCAGAAGCCCTACCGTCGCTCTATCATGGAGACGTATGGGGCAGAGGTGATTGCGTCTCCAAGTATGTCTACGAAAGCCGGAAAGAAAATCATCACCGACCATCCCAATTATCAGGGCTCGCTTGGCACGGCTATCTCTGAGGCCGTAGAGCTTGCAACGACCACAGCCAACTGCAAGTATCTGCTTGGATCCGTACTTAATCATGTCGCCCTGCATCAGACTGTCATAGGCCTTGAGGCTGAGAAGCAGATGGAGATGACCGGGGAATATCCCGACGTGGTGATAGGATGTTTTGGAGGTGGCAGCAATTTCTCCGGAATATCATTCCCTTTTATGCGTCATAATTTCTCCGGGGAGCGCAATGCCCGTTTCATCGCCGCTGAGCCGCAGTCGTGCCCGAAGCTTACGCGTGGCGTAATGCAGTATGACTTTGGCGACGAGGCTGGCTACACTCCGTTGATTCCGATGTATACGCTCGGTCATAATTTCTCTCCTGCAAATATCCATGCGGGCGGTCTGCGCTATCATGGGGCAGGTTCCGTTGTCAGCCAGCTTCGTTCGCAGGGAATGATTGATGCGGTCGATATCCCGCAGACCGAGACCTTCGCGGCCGCGCATCTTTTTGCCCGTAGCGAGGGAATAATCCCGGCTCCGGAGAGCAGCCATGCCATAGCAGCCGCCATCCGAGAGGCTAAAAAGGCTAACGAGGAGGGAACGGCTCCCGTAATTCTGTTCAATCTTTCCGGTCATGGCCTCATAGATATGGCCGCCTACGACCAGTATCACACCGGCGACCTGAAGGACTATGAGGTGCCGGAGGAGGAAATCCGCAACAACACCGACAGCCTCGACAAGCTTATCTGAAGATTCTTCGACAGTCAAATAGAAAAACGTAGCGCCCTTGTCTGCCCGTTCAGCATGCAAGGGCGTTAACATTTTTTGTGGAGGTTTGCATCCGGCTTTTTGAACAGGCAGAAACCTTGCAGCGTTATAAGAGTATGTTAAACTAAACACACCCTAAGGTTACATACTAAAAAAACAGATGAATTATGTTAGACGAATTGAAAAATAAGGCTGCTGATCTCATGAACAATGAAAGCGTAAAAGACGCTATCAACAAGGCAAAGGAATTTGCCAACAGTGAGAAAGGCCAGGAGACAATTGAGACAATCAAGGTCAAGGTAGAGGATTTTGTCGAGGACAAGACCAATGGCAAAGGCATCTTCGGCTTCGGCAAAAAGGAATAACCACTTCCTCCGCCACCTTGCAATTACCCCAACAAAACAAAACCGGCAGACGATATCGTCTGCCGATTTTGTTTTGTCGGTTTGTCTCTATCGTAATGTTCAGGCTTATTTGGAAGCCGGTTCGCTTCCGGCGTTCGACCAATAAGGATTCTGATAGATTTTCGAAGCATCAGGCGTAATCCCGTCAGGCGACGAAAGCAGAATCTCCTTTGTGGAGATAGGGCTGAGGTAGTGTCCCATTTTCCATGTAAGGCCGTTGTAGCCATACTGAGTGCTGTTCTTCTCATAAGGACGAATATATTCGCTCTTTTGAGGAGAAGAGACGGTGGATTCAGCCCCTATGTCATATGTCAGGTTAGTATACCATTCTTCCATTGGAGTATTCCATAGGTGCATCCCTTCTATATGACATGGCTTGGTTATGAGTTGGTCGAATGCTCTCCATCGTTTCAGGTCATCCATACGGAATCCTTCTGAAAGAAGCTCGCAACGACGTTCACGGCGGATGTTATAGAGCGTAGGGTCGATCAGCTGGCCTGCTGAATATGCTCCCCAGTCGTTCTCTGCCTCCTTGGTCATGTCGGTAAGGGCGATTGTTTTGTTGAAATCTGGATTGACATGAGCCCTGTTGCGCAGTGCCTCCCAATACCTTTGGGCTGTGCCGTCGATTGAGTGATTGCGCTCGTAGCTTGCTTCCATGTAGTTGAGCAAAGCTTCCGCCGATCTCATGATAGGGCATCCGGTATAGCACCATTGATTCTCGTAGTACTTACGGCTGAGATTACCTCCTTTGTGAATTGCATAGCCGGTGGGATAGTTCTCACCGTATGTTCCGGATGTGATATCGGGAATCGGCTCATATTGAAGGAGGAGGCCGGTGGTGTTGTCAAGATCATATATCTGATTGATATCGCCCGGAGCCTTCAGGAATACTTGCAGGCGACTGTCGCGGTTTTCGCGCAGTTTTCTAAGGTCTTTGTCTCCCATATAATATCCGTCGCCATCGGCATAAGTGCCATGGGTATAAACCGGCGAACCGTCAGCCATAAGGAAGTTTTGAACGTACATGCGAGTCAACCCGAGAGAGGCGTTGGATTTTGCCGCGTTCTGGCATACATCGTGGGTCAGCAGGTTTCTGTTATACTGACGCCACAATAGAATTTCGGGATAGCCGCTCATGTCGACATCTGCAAACATGTTGTAGTAGTCGTTGACAGGGTCACCAGCGCTTTGCTGCATTTTTCCTGTGTTATATGCAAGCTTGTCAACATATTTGTCGCCTACCTCTTTTGCCGCCTCCATGGCCTGATCGAGGAAAAAATTAATTTCGTTTTCAATTGACCCTGACGGGTATTGGTAGTTGGGGGTAGCCGTGGCTCCGGGCCATCCTTCTCCGCCCGGTACGAAGGCACTACCGTTGAAGTATTTAAGCCATGTCCCCTCATAAAGAGCTACACGGGATTTAAACAGCAATGCCGCGTCTCGGTTGATGCGTGTTGTGTTGAGATTTGTGAATTGCATAAGGTAGATGGCCTTGTCGAGGTCATCGAGAATCTGGCGTGCCACTTCGTTGCGGGGCTTCCTTGCGGCAGCGTCGGAAAGGATCTCCCAATCGTTGGGAAGGGGTTCCAAAATAATCGGGAAATCACCGAATGTCTTGAGCTTGGTGAAATAATGATAGGCTCTCAGGAAATACAACTCTCCAATGTAGTGCTGCACCAATGGAAGGTCGCCACTGATTGTGTTGTCTTGTCCATCGAGTTTTTCTCCATATCTCGTGAGAATATTGGAGAATGCGAAATTGAGATAGTATATTCGGCTGAAATACCATTCGCCTGCCTCGTTGTTGCTTCTCCACAGGTCGGTAGTATACTGGCTCCAGCAGCCTCCGGTGCGCACCTGATTGTCGGTGCCGTCATCCCCTTCGAAATATCCATACCAACTTCCATGGCCGGGAAGGATATTGGGGTAATTATCCATGAGTATCGCATCTATCTGGGATGCACTTGAATAGTATTGTTCGGGTGGAATCTGCGACATCGGTGTCTTCTCAAGGAAATCGCTGCATGAAGTCGCCGCGAGACCGAGAACACAGGAGATTCCAAATCCTAATATCTTGTTGGGTTTCATATTTGTTGTTGGATTGTGTTAAATGGATATAGATAATCCGCAGGACCATGTGCGGGCCATGGGATAAGTGTTGCCGTCTCCTGTCCTGCCACCGAGTGAGGATCCGCCGCCGACATTTTCGGGGTCGAACACTTTCGAAAGCTTGGTTATCGTGAAAAGATTGTCGACGGAGACGTACAACCTCAGCTGGCTTATGCCAAGACGGCCGGTTATCGACTGTGGCAGGGTGTAGCCGAGTTGCATATTCTTGCAGCGAATATAAGCGGCGTTCTGAAGATAGCGTGTCTGCCATTCCTGATTCTTGAAGTTATGGAGTGGTCTCGGATAATAAGAATCAAGGTTGGCGGGGAGCACGTATTGTGCTGGATTGCCGTTGTGGTCTGTGTAGTTGAAAACGACGTCTTCAGCCCTGAAGTAATCTTCATGAACCTTAAAGCCTGTTGATTGCCATATGCCTCCCTCGAAAGCTCCCCAAAAAAGAGGAGAACGGCTATAGAAGTCACGTTTGCCTACTCCCTGGAAGAAGGCACGGAAATCAAATCCTTTATAATTGGCTGTCAGGTCGATGCCAAAGAAATATCTTGGGGTGGTGTTCCCGATGACGGTCATGTCTCCCGGGTTATTCCAGTTCCAGTCTCCCCAAGTTATCTGTCCGTCGCCGTTGACATCCTTATACATCATGTCGCCTGCTGCCCAGTTTGTGCCATACCAGCTCTGTCCTTGAAGTGGAGTGGCGGGAGCATATCCGTTGACTTCCTCGAATCTTCTGTCGAGTGCCGCGAGATGGGCATCCATCTCCTCTTGTGATTTTGCAATGCCTATGGATGTCAGACCTTGAATTTCTCCAAGATAGTGGCCGGGATTGTAATTGGCTATATCTCCCGTTATATTCCCGGGATAGGCTTTTATCTTGGTTCTCGCATCTGATATATTGGCGCTTATACTGTAGCCGAGTCCGAAGGGGGTAACGTCACGCCATGTGATTTGAAGTTCCCATCCTGTCGTGCGTAGTGCGCAATTGTTTTCGGATGGAGCGGTGAGACCAAGTGTGTTGGGAAGCTCTACAGGAGGACCCAACATATCGTCGGTATCACGAATAAATGCATCCACAGAGCCTGTCAGTCGATTGTTAAATAGCCCCCAGTCAAGTCCGATATTCCAGGTCTTGATTTTTTCCCATGTAAGGTATGTGCTTATAAGCCCGTTCACCCATGAGGCATTGGGGCGTTTGTTGCCTTGAAGCCAGTCACCATTTGCTGTCCCAGTGCTCATTGTTCGATATGTGGGATACCAATCGTTGGTATTCTGGTTTGACAGGTGTCCGAATGATGCACGCAGCTTTAGCAAATTGACAACTGGGTGTATTGATTCCCAAAAGCTTTCTTCTGCGATATTCCATCCAAGGGATGCAGAGGGCGACCATGTCCAACGCCTGTCGGAGCGGAAACGGGACGAACCATCATATCTCAGGTTTGCCTCTAACAGATATTTCCCTTTATAGTCATAATTGATACGTCCGAAGAACCCAAGTATCGACCATTGGTTGCGTCGTCCGTGCACCGACGGTGCCTTGTCTTCTCCATTGCCTTGAAGATTGGTGGTCAGGTCCAATTCGGGAAGCTCATAGTCCTGTAGTCCATAAGCAGAGACGTTGAAATACTCCTGTTTCTTTTCCTCTGACTGGAACCCTGCCATCACTTTGAAATTATGAGCATCCTTAATGCTGAATGTGTAGTCTGAATAAACATTCCAGTTGGCATACTTGTTCTGGAAGAAACTCTGATATAGGGAGGAGGAATATTGCATGTCCTTAATTGACCCATCCACATAGTGGTCATAGATGGGAAGCCTGGTCTGTCGGTCTTTTGATTGGTCGATTCTGTAGTTGAATTCTCCTCTTATAAACCAATTTTTAAGAGGCTCTATCGTAAGCCCCGCCTGCTGATAGGTCTCGTCTCTGTCGGTAAGTCTTGTCCCTCCCTGGGCAAGCCCCATTGCGGGAGCTCCTCCTTCATTCGAATAGTAGTAGCCATTCTCATCGTATATCGGCAGGTTGGGCCAAGTCTGGGCTCCGATGTAGTTATACCAGTCGTCCCCGAATCTGGATGGGACATTTGTGTCGCTGTGCACGTAGCGCACACTGTATCTGAATTCCGCCCAGCTTGTCAATTTCGCGGAGAATTTTCCCGTTGCATTGTATCTTTTTCTTGAATCCTTGCCATGGTTCAACATGCCGTGGATGTCATTGAAGCCGAACGCCGCATAGTAGTTGTAATTCTGGTTCCCTCCGCTGACACTGGCATTATGTTCCTGTGAGAAGGAATCCTTGTATAGTTCATGAAGCCAGTCGGTGTTCGCATAAGCCACGTTAAAGGCGTGCAGGGTGGAGCTTCCCCATTCTGTCCCGTTGTTTCTTGTTGGTAAGCCTCCGCGGTAGGTTCCGCCTTGTGCGGCGAAATTGATCATATTTTCGATTGTCTCGTCGCTGAAGAATCCGTTCCACCCATTGTTCCAATACGCTTGATTCTGAAATAATGCGAAATCATAAGAATTCATCATCTCCGGTAATCCGATTGGCGAACTCCATCGAAAGTTGTTGTTGTAATTGATTTTGGGCCTTCCCATGCTTCCCTTTTTAGTCGTGACCATGATCACGCCAAATGGAGCGCGGCTGCCATAGATGGAAGAGGCGGCGGCATCTTTGAGCACTGAAATAGATTCGATATCCTGCGGGTTGACCGTATTGATGTCTCCCTCGGAGCCGTCAATCAGAATAAGAGGAGCCCCACTCGACCCCAGGCCGATTGTGCCTGTCCCTCGGATCTGAATCGACATGTCGGTTTCAATGTCGCCGGCTTCACGCGTCAATTGTAGGCCGGGCAGAAGACCCTGGAGGGCCTCGGCGGCGGTCCTGACCGGACGGTTCTCGATTTCTTTGCCGGAAGCTACGGCCACAGCGCCTGTTAGGTTAGCTTTCTTCTGTGTGCCGAAGCCTACTACCACTACGTCATCGAGCACCTTTGCGTCATCTTGCAGTGTGGTGCTCATCCCTTTTCCTGCGTCAATGGTTGCTGTGACACAGCCTACGTAGCTTATCTCAAGCTTCGCTCCTTTTCTCACTTTCAGGGTATAATTGCCATCCACGTCTGTCGAACAGCCATTGGTGGGTTTCCCCTTCTCTCGGACAGTTGCACCTATCACAGGTTCCCCGTTTGCGTCAACCACGGTTCCTGTGGCAGTGAATACCGCATCCGGTGCCTCATAGGCAGGTACTGGATTCTCGGATGCTTGCATTCCTGAACTTGAGCAGAATGCCGTCCCAAGAACTGCTGCTGTTAAAAATGTCTTTGATTTCTTCATAGAAAATCAGTTTAGATATAATATAAAATCTGAAAGTTTCTTAACATATTTTTGAAAAACCTAATCAGATTTATCTGTTGAGGTAAAGGTGATGTTAGGTTTTAACAGTATTTGACACTTGCAAAGGTAAAGCAAATTAGGCAAAATCAAGACATGTTAAAGTTAAAATACGTTAATTTGCAATATTAAAAGTGTATTATTGACACTTAAATGGTAAATTTGTTTGTTTAAGGAACGAAATGGGATATTTTTGTCACTTTAAAATAGGAAGTTCTTTAAAATTTCTAAGTGGTGAGATTCCTGTCAATATTAATTTGCAAAATCATAAACAGAATGTGTTTTTGCGATAAGACTGTCCTATGGCATTGAAAGCATTATTGGCAGTCATAGAAATTTCTATGACTGCCAATAATGATGTTTGTAGGAAATTGAAACGTGCTAAAAGCCAAAAATTAGACTCATTCAGATGTCCAGTCATCGATTGTGCGAGTTTTAGATGAGAAATTCATGCCGATTTTGATTATCCTTCGTGAGTCTGTGGCGAAAGGTAGAGTATAGCCTTTTTTATCAATCTGGGAGAGTGCATCCTTCGTCTATTTATTGAATTTCAACTCCATAACGTAATAGAACTTCTCCGTCTTGACAAAAAGATCGATTCTTCCGTTGGATGTGCGATATTCGGTCTGAACATCGATGCCAAGCAGCATCATAAGCATCAGCAGGGCATTGTGGACGTTTCTCTCGTTGTCCATCTCCATCGTGTAAGGCACGGAGGCAAACATGCTTTGCAGTTGATACATGAAGGCGTCTACGTTTCCTTCGCGAAGCTCTTTCAAAAATACGTGGATATGAAATCTGGCGTTCCTTTCCCCTTGGAAGTTGGCGTAGTAGGGCAACAGGAAGTTAAGCAGCCCTTGCTTCACCTCATTGTTGGGAATGCCGAGCGTATATAATTCGCTTTCCCTGCAATAATCTTTGATAGTCAGATAGTCTGTCTGATAGAGCAGGGCGAGGGGACGGGGGGTGTCGAAATCCAGTCTGACAAGATCATCCTCATAGCATTTTGCATGGAATATGGAATTGAGGTCAGTGTCAAACCGACGTAATTGCTGTGCAAGCAAAGTCGGAATCCCGCTTTTTGTCCAATAGCTGTCCATCTCCTCTTTCTCCATTACGTTGAGCAGGGAAAAGGGATTGTAGATGTCTTCGCAGTTTTTGGAAAAATGATAGCCGTCGTAGCGTCTCTTCAATTCCATTTTGATTTCGGTTGCTGTGGCTTGATATTTTTTTGCCAGAGCCTCTATCCCGATGTGGAAGTTTGCCTCAAGTTCTTTTTCTGAAATCCCGCAGATGCCGGAATATTTATCGAGGAATGATATGTCGCTAAGATTGTTGAGCCCTGAGAGAACGCTAAGATGGACAAATCGGCTGACCCCCGTCAGAAACACCATCCGAATGTATCTCGCGCGACTCTTAAAGTTGGAATAGAGGGCGGTCAGGTCTTTGCGGAATGACGCATACAATTCCTGGTCGTGCAGGTTATTGACAAGTGGCTTGTCGTATTCGTCAACCAGAATGATCACTCCTTTGCCGGTTTTCGTGCTGGCTGTGCAGATTATGTCGTTAAGACGCACTGACAGGTCTTCACTTCTGGGCAGGATGTCATATTCTCTTTCCCATTCCTCCAGATTTGCCTTTATGACGTTGGTCAGAGTGTCGTGTCCTTGATAAGACTGAATGTTGAGGTCAAGGAAAAGAACGGGGTATGGTTGCCAGTCCCAATCCATCGTGTCGGCGTACAGTCCTTTAAAGTATTCCCTCTCGCCACGGAAAAAACATGCCATCGTGGAGAGCAACAGACTTTTTCCGAAACGCCGGCGGCGTCCCAAAAAATATTATTGACTGCCCTCGTCGAGAAGCATTTCGATGAATTGAGTCTTGTCGACATACAGGCAATCCCTTTCCCGAAGCACTTCAAACGACTGTTGTCCTACCGGATATCTGACTTTCTTCTCCATCTCTGTTATTTTTTTCAAAGTTATAACAAATCTCCGACAAAAACAAGTCTGCCAGCGAGAGACTTCAGGATTCTGTGTAAAATCGAGTCCGGCCGTACGTTTGTCGAGAAATGACAGGTATACGGCCGGACTGTTTATAGTGTCGAAATCCGGGTCAGAGCTTTACGCTTTGCGATTTTCCGTCGTAGCTGACGGTCTTGGCAAAGGAGGTCAGTGGGGTGTCGCCGGAGGTGGCTCCCGGTTTCATCACCTGGATGTTGAATTTGCGGTTGGTCAGCATTCCCGGATATTCTCCGCGGCGTTCGCCGATGGTCAGCGTTCCCGAGGCATCATCCCAGGTGAATGGAATCTCCGCGAATTTGCCTTTCTCATAGTCGTAGGTCTCGCCGTCGTCTTCATAGAGTATGAAGTTTCCGTCGGCTCCGGGATAGACACGTATCTCAAGCTCGTTCCAGGGCTTCTCCGTAGTGTATTGCACCTTCGGCCCGAATGGCAGAATACTTCCTGCCTTGACATAGACCGGCATACGGTCGATCGGCGCGATGAATTGCACGTCTTTTCCTCCCTCATGGATCTCGTTGCTCCAGAAGTCATACCATTTGCTTCCCTGCGGGAGATAGACGTTGACGGGGGCGGCCGCTTTCGCTACGTCGGGATATATTGCATGCCCTTTCTTGCCGGGGCCGAGATAAGTGTAGAGTGGATCGGTCACGGGTTTGACGAGCAGCGATTTGCCGAACATGTATTGGTCGTTGAGGATGATGGCTTTGCGGTCGGAGGCGAAGTCCATGACGAGCGGACGCATCATCGTGCCAGAGCGCTGGGTCACGTCGCCGGCGAGGCTGTAGATGTAAGGCATAAGACGATAGCGGAGCTCGATGGCTTTCTTTTGCGCGTCGTAGGCCCAGTCTCCGGGATTGCCGAAATTGTAGATTTCGCTGACCATGGGCGACGAGCAATGGTTGCGCATCATCGGCATGAACGTGCCCCATTGCATCCAGCGCACCTGAAGTTCCTGCATTGCCGGGCTTTTGGGGTTGTTGCCGTAATCCCAGCCGAAGAATCCGCCTATGTCGGTGTTCCAATAGGGTATGCCGCAGATGATGTAGTTAAGTCCCGAAGGAATCTGGTTTTTCATCACGTTCCAGTTGGAGACGATGTCGCCGCTCCAGCTGAACGTGCCGTAATGCTGTATGCCGAATGTGCCGCAGCGTGTCATCTGCACAGAGCGCTTATTATTGTTCTTCATTTTGCGCTGATGCTCGTAGATTCCTTTGTTGGTCATCAGGGCAAATGCGTTTTTCACGCTTCTCCACGATCCGTCGTGGGTCATGTGGTCGGCGTCGCCGGGCTCCTCGAAATGATCGGGCTCGGTGGAGTCGGTCCACCATGCGTCGATTCCCATTTTATATAGGTGGGAAAGATATTTCCAATATATGTCGCGGGCCTTGGGATTGAAGGGATCGTAGGGACGCACGCCACGGTTGCGGGGCCAGGTCTCGAAGGGAAGGAGTGCTCCGATTTTCTCCAGCTCGCGGTATTGGTCGGTCCAGGGTCCGAAATTCGCCCAGATGGAAATCATAAGCTTGGAATTGTTGTCGTGGACGTAGCTGACCATCTCTTCGGGACTTTTGATTCTCGGCTCCGGATATTTGGCGTTGGGATCTTCGTCGTTGGGGAGATAGCGCATCCATTTAGGATCGCCCATTTTGTTAATATAGTGCGGATTGACGAATTTCATGGCGTTCCAGTTGGAATCGCATCCCCAGTATTGCCAATCTTGCACCATCCCGTCGAGAGGAATCTCAAGTTCGCGGTAGTGGTCGAGCACTCCGCAAAGTTCGTCGCTGCTCTTGTAGCGTTCGCGGCATTGCCAATGGCCCAGCATCTGGATCGGGAACATCGTGGCCTCGCCGGTGAGCTGGCGTATTCCGGCCACCACGCCGTCCTGCGTGCCGTCCTTATATATAAAGTAGTAGTCCACTTCCGGAGCCACTTCCGATGTGAAGGTGGCGATGTTGTCTCGGTCAGTGAAACGGGAGTCTCCGGCATTGTCCCAATAAAGGCCGTAGCCCTTCTCTGAGGCGATGTAGGGGATGGTGATGTTGGTGTTGCCGGTCCATATCCTTATGTCCTGGCCGCGTTGGTTGAGCTCTGGGCATTGACGTTGGCCGAGGCCGAAGATAATCTCCTCGGGGTCGAGGCTGTAGCTTTGGCTGACTTTGAATTTCCCTTCGTCCACCTTGTTTTCGCAGGGGGTGTGGCTCCAGGTGGTCTCGCTCAGGAGGGGCTTGCCGTTGATGTCGGTGAATGCCACTTTCCCGTCTTTCCCTATTATGGCGCATATCGACGATGATTTCAGCGTGGTTGCCCCGCCGTTTTTGCTCGTGGTGAGGTCGATTGTCTCCGGCTGCATAATGACGGAGTAGCTCCTCTTCTCCGGAGCTTTCTCTCCCGGATATTTGCTCACCCTGACTATGGAAGGGGAATAGAACTTTACTTCTGTGGTCCATCCGGCATTGTCTTTGACGGATGCCCCGCCCTTCCCGACGGTTGCGTCTTGTGCTGTGACTGCAGACGAGGCCAAGGCAAGGACGAGAGGGATTGAAAGAAATTTTTTCATGATAGCTATTTCGGATTTGTGTGAAAATTCTGCTGCAAAATTACTCCGAATTCCCCTTCTGCCCGCAACAACGTCGTTGAAAGCAACGTCAATATCGTTGAAAATCGCTATATTTGTGGATTCTTACACATAAAAATATTGAAAGTATGAAATTATTCTCTTATGTTTCCGCTGCGATGATGGCGGCGATGGCTCTCGGAGCATGTTCCGGACAAAGTGCTGAAAAGGTTGCCGACAGCGCGGTTGTGGGCGGCGGTTCCGGTGAGGTTATCGACAATGCAGTCATACAGACCATAATGTCTCGCCGGAGTGTGCGCGATTATCTCCCAAACCCTGTCTCCCGCGACACGATGGACGTAATCCTGAAATGTGGAATCAACGCTCCCAACGGCATGAACCGTCAGCCCTGGGAACTTCGTGTGGTCGACAGCCCTGAATTCCTCGACGGCATAACAAAGAAATTTATGGAGAAGAATCCCGACAAGGCGAAAGATCCGAAATTCAAGAATATGTTTCGCAACGCCCCTACGGTCGTATTCATCGCAGCCGAGAATAATTCCCAGCTTGATTGTGGCTTGCTTGGAGAGAACATGGTGCTTGCCGCATGGTCGATGGGGATAGGCTCATGCTGCCTTGGCGGACCGATTGGCTTCATGAAATCGGAAGACGGCGCGGAATATCTCAAGCAACTTGGCTTTTCCGACGGCTACGAACTAATTTACGCCATCGGCTTCGGCTATCCCGCTGAAAGCCCCGAAGCCAAGCCCCGCGACGAAAACAAAATCAAATATATAGGCAATTGATTTCATGCTTATGGACGACCAAAAAAGCATCCCCGAGGAAGGGATGCTTTTTTTATGGTCGTTATGTTGTCAGTTGGCTTTGGCGTATTCCGATGGCCGGCATCCGTAGCGCTCCTGGAAGCATTTGCTCATGTAGGATGTGGAGCTGAATCCTGTCTGCTCGGCAATCTCCGTGATGCTCAGCTTTCCTTCCTTCAAAAGTCGGGCTGCATTCCTGAGCCTTATGTCGCGGATAAACAGGCTTGGCGATTGTTCGAGAAGGGCGGTCAGTTTCCGGTAAAGTCCCGTGCGCTCCATGCAAAGGTCGCGGCTGAGTTGCACGACGGAATACCCTGGAGTGTTGAGATTCTTTTCCACGAATTCCATCGCTTTGGCTATGAAAGCCTTGTCGGCTTCCGAAAGCGTGGCCGGCTCTTGAATGGAGCTGTCCCCCGAATTGTCTTCCTCCGGGCTTCCAGCTTCCCCGGAAATTTCCTTTTCCGCAAAACTGTCAGAGCCATTTATTTGATTCTCAATAGTAAGTTGGCTTTCCTGCTCAGGCGACTCCGCCTTATATCTGTCCACCTCCTCTATGAGCGTCTTGATCCTGTCAAGCAGGAATTTCTCCCGTTGCTCGCGGGCGATACGTTTTTTAGTGCGCTTCGTGAATATTATCATCATGCCTCCTGTCAAGAGGACAACGATCAATGCGTAGGCGGCATATGCCCAACCCGTCTGCCACCAATGTGGCAACACCGTGACCTTCATACGCATCTCTGCCCCCTCTCCCTCTCCGGCATTCCTCACTTTAAATATGTATTCCCCGGCAGGAAGGGCGGTGTAGTACGCTGATAGTTTTCGTCCGTTAGTGCCGGTCCCTCGCGCCTGTTGCCATTCGCGGTCGATTCCTTCAAGCATATACTCAAACAATATCGGCGACGCGGCATATCGGGGTGAGCTCGCCTCTATCGTCAGGAAATTCTGGTCGGGGTTGAGGGTTATTTCGGAAGTGCGGGCTGCCGCCTTGTTGAGTATCGGATTTCCCTTGTATGTCCCCAATGGCTTGATTCTCTCTCCATTGACCAAAATGCCGCTGACCACAGGGCGGATGCCTAAGCCGCTCTTCACGCTGTCGTTGCGGATAAAGATGGAATAATTGCCGGGCTCACTGAAGCATACGGATCCGTTGCTCGAAACGAACGATGCTCCGCTGCCATATTCCCCTGTCCTCGTGGGGCTATCTTCTTCCCCGGCGGGCGAGATTCTTCCGTCTGGAAGGGTAATGCGGAGATTTCCTTCCGGCCTTGACAGGGTGATGGAGCCGTCGCGCCCTTCTGAGAAAGCCGGATTCTCCGGAGTTGGGTAAGAGGCTGCTCCTCGTCCGGCAATCCGGAGATAGCGATAGGCTTCGGGGTGATGATAAAATATGCCCCGGTTGAGCATACCGAGCCACAGACCCCTTTCATCATCAATGAATATCGTTGATATTTCGGAGGCAAGAAGATTGCCTGACTTTGTCTTTATAAGAGGTATATGCGTCGCTTTCCCCGAATTGAGGTTGACGGTGATGAGGCCGTCGTTGGTCGATATGAAAGCGGTGGAGTCGCCTACTGCGAGGGTGTTCAGTCTCAGGTTCGACTCCATGAGTCGTGCATACTCCTTTGTGTTCGGATTGAAATGAAAAAGGCCGCCGATTGCTCCGTTGCGGATTTGGTAGAATCCGCTGTCGGCATCCACCACAAGCGAAGTCCTTCCGAATTTCCATTCCTCTTCCGGGCTGAAAGCGTTGGAAGTGTAAATAGGTTTGCCGGATGGCAGGGAATATGCGATTGTCTCTCCGTTTTGTAAGAAAAGATAAAGGTTGCGGCTGTCTGTGGCGAGGTCGAGTATGTTTCTTTTTTCGGTGTCGAGTTTTATGTCAAGCCGGAGGTCGGGTTGGAGTAGTCTGTTGCCGGCTACGGCCCAGATTCTTCCGTCGGAGTCCGTGAAGAAGTCGTCGATGGCCGACGGCAAGCCCATTGCTTTCATCTGTCGGGGCATGTCGGTCACGAATAGCTCCGTTTCGAGGTCGACGCACTTGAGTTCCTTGAAATTTTTTATCCAAAGATATCTCCCGTCATCCGACAGATAGAGGTGATGAAATCCGTCGTAGCCCGGTAATTCAAGACTGCCTCCGGTCACGGCCGGCAGCTGCGAGAAGTTGGAACCGTCGTAAATCTCGATTCCGTCTGTCGTGGCGAACGCCATTCTTCCGTCGGAAAGGCGGGTGATGCTCCTGATATGGGGATTCCCGCCGGGATCGTCTACGGGCGAAAGCAGCAAGGGATTCTCTGCCATAGCTCCTGCCATGCAGAGAATCAGGGTGATTGAGAATGATATGACGCGAAATGGCAGAATGATTCTGCGGTCGGGAATCATGGGCCGATGTCAGTCGGTGAATACGTATTCTGCTGCCACGTCGGCTATGGCGTCTGTGTCGGGCTCCCATTGTCCGGGATTCTCCGTGCTCATCCTGACGAGATCCATCATCGGATAGTAATCGCAGTCGGGAAGGTCGTTCTCCGGGTCTGCTATCTCCATCTCGAAAGTCAGGGTGTTGATCTGGAGCTGCACGTCGTCGCTGTATGATTCTTCAGCTGAGATATATTCCTCAACGGTCTCGGTCAGGCGTTTGATGAAATCGGAAGTGTTCATAAGTATGTGTTCTAAATTATTTATCGTATAGGATTGTTTATTGACGAGGTTCGGGCATCATCCCGCGCCTCCGTGTTTGAGGAGTCGGGGGATATATGATTGTCAGAAATCAAAGATAAGGTTGGCGGCCACGTTCCAGCCATTGGTGCGGTAAGTGGCGTTCCCGGGGGAGTTTTTCGCGGCGTTGCCAAGTCCGAAGCGGTAGCCTCCGGTGATTTGGATGAAATTGACGATGTCAAACCCAATGCCCACGTCCCATCCCGGTTGAAGCGGGCGTGTCGTGAAATTCTCCGGCCCGGAGTCCGACGTGCGTATCATCAGCGACGGCCCTGTGTAGACGAGCGGACCGAAAAGGTCGTGGAAGGCCGGAAGCCAGAACTTGTATTTCAAATGAAGTGGCACCTCGATGAAATCGCGCCCGAACGGCTTTGTTTTCACCCCGTCGTCCAGAAGATGGGTGTTATACCGTGTGTAGACCACGGCTATGTCGGCGGCGAAGCCGCATTTCGGCATCTGGTATTCGAGCATAAGTCCGCCGCTGAATCCGCTCTTGTTGTCGAGCGAAAGGCTGCCGGCGTCTTTCAGGGATGCGTCGGCGAAGACCCCGCCGAAGCGGAATCCGTAGCGTAGCTGGGCCTGTGCCGCCGGGGTCAGTGCCACTGACGCCACGACCAATAATAGTATGAGGCGAATAGTCTTTGTCATTCCTTCTTTTGTGTTTGGTCCACAAAAGTAAGAAAATAAAACCTAACTGCAAAGCAAGCCGCCTGATTTCGTGCGCGAAATCAGGCGGCTTGCAATTTTAGTCGATGACGGCGTTAGTTCTTGCGGTTTTCAACGTCGTCGTTGTTGATGGATTTGGCCGTCTTCTTCACCTGGATGTTCATCGAGCCGAAACGATAGCTTACGCCGATGCTGATATTGTTGGCTCTGTGGTAGCTCCAGGATTTCGTATGTCCCGAATAGCCGGCGTTGACGGGCGAGGTGACTTGGGTGCGCGTGGAGTTGCTGAAGGGGTTGGAGATTCCGACTCTCACGCTGAGCCTCTTCTCTTTCAGGAAGGATTTCTGGAGGTCGATGCCGTAGAATATGTTGTCTGCAAAGGAGGTGGTATTCTTCGTATAGAGCGACACTCCCGGTTTCCATCCGTGGCAGTAGGCGGTCATGTCGAGGTCCCAGGGAAGTTTCTGCCTGAATCGGGCGAAGAAATTGAGGTTCCATCCCTGTGCCTCAAGGGATAAGGAGCGGTTTTCGTAGCGGTTCCACGAGGCGTTGAGATTCATCATGAACGACGTCTTGGGCCCTATCGTCCATTGTCCCCACATCGAGATATTGAAGTTTTTGTTGTGCCCGGCGTTGGCATATGTCGATTTCAGTATGTCGTTCTCCACAAGCTCCTGCACTGAGATGACGGAATTGTTGGTGAAGGAATAGGAGGCGTTGAAGTCGAGCGTCAGCTTGCGGCTGATGAGGTTGTAGTTGAGCGAGAGCGACTGATAGCGCGACGAGCCGAGGTCGGGGTTGCCTGTAGATATCGACGATGGCGATTCCACTATTGCGGGGTTCAGCTGGCTTATGCCGGGGCGGTTGATGCGTGTGGAGTAGGAGAGCTTGAGCGTGTTGCCGGGATTCAGATTGTAGGAGATGGCGGCATTCGGCACCCAGTCGCTGAGGTTGCTGCTGAAGGGGGCGTTGGAGCCGTCTTTATATTTCGCCGAAAGATGTGAATATTCATAGCGAAGACCGGCCCTGGCTCCGAATTTGTTGAAGTTCAGGCGATAGTCGCAATATAGGGCGAGCACTTGCGTGATGTGGGAGAAATCGGAATGCTCCGTGCGGTCGTTGAGATAGTCGATGTTGTTGATCGAGTGGTTGCGCCGGTTGATGTATTTTGTGCCGATGTCGAAGGTGTTGTTTTTGTTGATAGGGCGGGTCCAGTCGAGCTGTCCGGTGTGCTCGATGAAGTTCAGGTTAAACTCGTTGTCGGTGCCGGTGTAGGGGACGGGCACGTCCTTCTGGTCCTCGTATTCGGTTGTGGAGTGCTGTTTCTGGTCGGTCGTGGAGACGAGATAGGAGAGGATGATTGTCTCCCCTTTCCTGCGGGTGCTTCGCTGGTAGTTGAGCCCTCCGTTGAAGTCGAGGTATCGGTTGGGTTTGCTTTTCGAGATGGTGTTGTAGGAGTAGATATGCTTCCCTGCCGCGTCGGTCATGGCGGTGTGGCCGTGGCTTTCGCTTCTCAGGTCGTAGAGATAGCCTCCGAACTCGGCCGTGAAGAGGTTGAGGGAGTCGAGCTCATAGCTGGCGTCTGTCCCGAAAAATGAGATATAGCCGTCGCCGGTCATTTCGCTGGTGGATCTAAGGTCGTTGCCGGAGTCCTCGTAATGGTTCAGCGATTCCGACTTCGATTCCTGCCCTTTCTTGGAGAATATGCTGCCTCCGGCATAGAGGGAGAGCGTGACTTTGTCTATCTGCGACGACAGCCAGAGATTGGGGGAGGGCAGTCCTGGCGATTGGTAGTTGATTCCGACGCTTCCCATTGCCCCTTTCATGACGGTGTTCTCTATGGTGACGATGTTGAGGATGGCGCTTGTGCCTTCGGCGTCTTCACGTGCCCCGGGGTCGGTGATGACCTCGATTTTCTTTATCATCGAGGCCGGGATCGACTTGAAAATCTCCTTGGCGTTGCGTGTGAATGAGTTGTTGGGGCGTCCGTTCTTGTATATCTTGAAGTCGGTGGAGCCTTTCACTTTGATTGTGCCGTCGGCGTCGACGCTGACGAGGGGCACACGCTTGAGCATCTCGTCGAGCTGATTGGTCTTGGCGTCAGGGTCGGCTTGCACGTCGTAGCCGATGCGGTCGATCTCCTTGGTGACGAGGGGCTTTTGGGCTGTCACGACCACCTCCTGAAGCATGTTCTCAGCTGTCGTTGTCGTTATTGTTCCAAGGTCGGCAGTAGGTGATGAGGCGGTCAGTGCCACGTCTTTATTGACCGGCAATTTGCCGAAAGCAAGGATGTTGACCCGGTATTTGCCCGGCGAAGACATCTTTATATTGAATTTCCCTGCCTCGTCGGATAGCGAGGCCTTGATGGGTTTGACGGTGTCGGTGGCAAGGAAGAGTCTGACGGTGGCGAAGCCTTCCGGTTCGCCGATTGAGTCGCGTATCAGTCCGGAGATTGAATATTGGGCTGAACAGAGGTTGGATGCTGTCAGAAGAAGAAGCAAAGGCAGCAAACGCCTGAAAAAATGATTCATGACTGTTGATATGTCGGATATAGTTTATGATGTGGAAATGAATTCAATGCGGCTTCTATGTGTCGACCTATACTTACTTATTGAATAACGGTCAACATTATAAAGACGATGAGGAAGCGCTTTTGTTACATCGCTTCCTCATTTTAACATTTGTTATTGTTTGGGAGGGTTCTGTTCCTCGGTGTCGAGGTCGGCGGGCAGTCGGTTGGTCAGATAGGAGAAGATTAGCGTGATGACTGTGAGCCCGGCCAAGACCAATGCCGTGGAATGCATCTGGTTTCCAATCCCGACCAACGGACTGACCACTGCCCCGAAGACGTAGCCCGCCACTCCGATGAAGGCCGAGGCGTCGCCCGCGTATTGACGCCCTTCATTCATGGCCAATGTGTTGCTGACAGAGAAAATCATGCCGAGGCTGAAGAGCATGGGGAGGTTGAGGGCGTCATACACCCAGATGTCGTTTACCCTGTAGAAACAGAGCACCTGTATGGCCACGGAGAACGCCAATCCGACTCCCGCCACCACGGCGGCTTTCTTCAAGGGCTTGAATCTCAATGAGAACATCGATCCGGCTGCGGCGAAGAGGGCGTTGAATCCCATGAAAAGACCGAATTGCAACTGGTCGAAGCCGTAATGGTCCTGGATTATAAACGGCGCGGAGGAGATATAGGCGAAAAGCATTCCGAGAGCTGCACCTTTAAGCGTCACGTGAATCATGAAGCGGCGATTGCGTGCGAGCACGGCGTAATTCTTGAATGCCGTAGTCATTTTGGAGGCGGTCCGGCTGCTCTTGGGTAGGGATTCCTTGAAAAATATGCCGACGAAAATAAGTAGCACTGAGAAGGCGGCGAGCACCCAGAAAATGCCGTGCCATCCTGCGGCCTTGTCGATGAATCCGCCCAAGATTGGGGCGCTCGCGGGCGCGAATCCGTTGATTGCTCCAACAAGGGCCAGCACCTTTGCCAATGTCCGGCCCGCGTAGAGGTCGGCGGGAATTGTCCGGGCAAGGAAATAGCCTCCCGATGCCCCGGCTCCCTGCACGAGTCGCCACATGACGAAGACATGGATCGTCGGCGACCATATGCTGCCGACGGCCCCTATGCAGAACACTATCAACGAGGCTATAAGCACGGGCTTGCGGCCGAAGCGGTCGCTAAGCGGCCCAAGCACGATCTGCCCGATTCCAAGGCCGATCATGCCGAACGTCAAGCCGAGCTGCACGGACGGTCGGGTCGTATGGAAGTAACGCACCATCTCCGGCAGCGAGGGTATGTAGAGGTCGTTGACGAAAGAGCCGAACGCGCTCAGCAACTCGAGATACGTGATTATGAATATGTAGTATCTTTTGGAGACGGTTGTCGGCGTGGCCGAAGTCGGGGCGGGAGGATTCATTCGTTGGCGATTTTAGTGATGGCTGTCTCAAGTTTGCGGGCGAGCTCGGAGTTCTCTTTGATGAAATAATAGAGCTCGATGATGGGCTGCAGGTTGCCTTGCTTTTTGAGATCGAGCGGCCCGGTCCAGGCGGCTATGTCGGAGGCGATTTTGCTCTCGGCCGATTCCTCCGTGGCGGAGTTGGTATGAGGGATGAGTGTGATAGGGGTATGGGAGAGGGCGTCTTCTGATGAGAACATCTGATAGTTGGCCACGAAGGCGAAGCAGTCTTCAAGGATGTCGGGCCAGAGGGTCATGTCTACGCGGGTCTGGAGGGAATCGAGACTCAATGAGGTGTGGGCGGCGCTTTTAAGCAGACGGGCCACGGCGGGAAGCCGGGTGTTGTCTATCGAAAGGCCCGAGGGTTTGAAGAGGTCGGCCATGTCCTGGAATTTGAAATCCGGATTGAAGCGGGCCTCATCTTCGGAGCGGCGCGCCAGGGGGGTCGTCACGGCATAGCAATATGATAGGAAAACGTTGACGTTGTGGATTATGGCCGGTGCGCAGAGAATAAGTTTCTCTTTTTGCAGGTGGGCGTGGGCAAGCTTTTGCTTCTCTATCTCCGAATAGACGTCTATTTCAGATTTCATGGAGCCTACGGAGTTGAGGAAGAAGCCGAAAAGGCTCAGTCCGCAAATCACTTCGATGGCCGTGACGGCTTGCGCCCAGCCGTAGGCTGGGGTATAGTCGCCGAAGCCGAGTGTCGTGATGGTCACGATGCTGTAGTATAGCCACGAGCCGAAGTCAGTGGCGCTTCCGTCGGGAATCCGGAATTGAGCGTCGGGCAACGCCCAATAGACGAGGGCGAAAACGGGGGTGAGCAGAATGTAGGTGCATATCCAGACGGTCGGCCTGACGTTGGAGACCACGTGGAAGAAATGCTTTAGTTTAAGGGAAATTGTGTGCAACATAACCTTGATTGTTTTTCAAGGTTAAAACGTTTCCGGCTTCCGAAAGGTTTGGAAACGCAGTCGGAAGCCGGAATAATTTTGTTGTCTGTCTAAACGTTATTTTATGTTTTCACGCAGCCGGGCGAGATATGCATTCATTGCGTCGCTGTCGTGGTTCTCCACGATGGTCTGCAGTTCGGCGAGCTGGGCGCGAATCTTTTCAAGCTGGCGGGGTGTGTTAGGATTAAACATTATTTCGCTCAGAAGATAGTCGTCTTCCCCCATAAGCCCGCGGGCTATGTCGAAATGGCGTTTGAAGGTGGTGCCCGGCGCGTCCTGATGCTTCATGATTCCGGCGAATACGAAAGTGGATGCGAAGGGGATGGAAAGGGAGTAGGCGATGGTCTCGTCGTGCTCCTCGAATGTGTATTCTTCCACGTGGAGCTTCAGCTCGTTGTAGAGATCCTTGAAGAAGACCCTCCCGAGATGGTCCCCCTCCTTTATTATGACGGCGTTCTCGTTGCGCAGGTTTGAAAGGGATGCGAAGGTGGGGCCGAACATTGGGTGGGTGCTGACGAATGGATGTCCCGCCTTGGCGTAGAACTCCGGCAGGCCGGTCTTCACGGAGGCGATGTCGCTGAGTATGGCGGTAGGCCTTATGTAGGGGAGGATCGCCTCGAAGGCCTGGATGGTATATTTCACGGTGGCGGCGTTGATGACCATGTCGGGATCGAAAGTCTCGGCCTCCTCCGGCTTCGAGAATCGGCAGACGTTGAACGTGAACCGCAGGCGTTGCGGATCGGTGTCGAGGATGGCCACTTCGTGGCGGAAGGAGAGGAGGTCGCAAAAGAAGGAGCCCATTTTTCCGGCTCCGAGTATTAGGATTTTCATCGGTTCAGGTAAATTTCGATATCTGTCGCAAAGTTAATATAAATTGATGGAAATGTTGTCAGGAAATAGGTTTAAAAACTGAAAATGATTGCAAAAATGCTGCCTCCGTCGTTGTTGTCTTGCGGAAAATATGATAAAATATGATAAATGAAGAGCGGCGGATGCAGTGTTGTTCATAAAAAATTAGTATTTTTGCGGTGAAGAGTCTGAACTTTTTTTCCTGTCTTGCTTTTAAGATATAGGTGGCAGTCCGATTTTATTTGTAGGATGATAGTTCGCGGAAAAGGATAAGCGAGGTTGTTTTATTGATAAAATATGACTGATTCTTTAAAGTTATACTACTTCAACTTGTATGTAAGAAGTTGTCTCGGCAACTTCAGATTGATTTAATTCAGAAATCTCCCTATTTATTAAAGATTATGGTAGTCAAGGAATATGATTCCCCCGTCGGGCTTTTGTATTTGGCGTCTATAGGAAGAGAATTATGTCTGTGCAGTTGGCAGGGACTTGCATCCTGCCATTCATTTCTACGTCAGCACCTTGAAGAGTCTGACTACGAGTCAGAGTGGGACGTTGTCGACAGGGCTCGCCGCGAGCTCGACGAATACTTCGATGGCGACCGCGAGGAGTTCGACATCCCGTTGAAAATGTTTGGAACAGAGTTTCAGAAAATGGTCTGGGAAGCCCTGGAAGCCATCCCCTATGGCCGCACAGAAAGCTACGGCCAAGTGGCGCGCACGATAGGCCGTCCCCTTGCCGTCAGGGCTGTGGCCAACGCATGTGCCCGCAATCCCCTGGCGATATTCATCCCATGCCATCGTGTGACGTCCGCCTCCGGCCGTCCTGCCGGCTACGCCGGTGGAGAAGAAGCCCTTCAACGCCTCATGCAGCTTGAGCGCCTCCAACAAGAAGAGCTGACCGGCAGCTAACCCCTGCCATTAACATCAAGTCGGCGCGTCCTCCCGGAGCAAAATCCCGACCGTAAGCTAACCGATGAATGGAGCCATGAAAAGAAATCATAGCTCCAATCGTCGGTTTTGGCATGTCCCCGAGCCAGCGTGAGCCGAGTCCAACATGGAGAGCAGGCCTCCGAGCCTGCGGCCTACTACCGTCCGATCGCGCTGGAGGGCGGTTCAGTGCGCGGCAATTTATTGCCGCTTCCCGTCCGCGCTGAGCCCAATCCATTCATACTTTACGCAACATCCATTCCGTGTATTTTTAACACTTATTAAACGTCTGCTAATGTCCAGAGACATAGTCTTTTATCAAAATTGTGCCAATTCTCCTTTATAAAAACATGTGAAATAAATTAAAGCTAATGCTCATAAAATTAACACAAATTAACTTTTCGGGGGGGTAATCCGTGAATTTTTGATTAAGTTTGCAAATGAATGTGAAAATATTTCCTAACATTTAGCAAATGTGAGTATGAGAAAATTGTTTTTATTGATTATGGCAGTCGTCCTGATGTCAGGTACAGTCCTGGCTCAGACACGCACCGTACAAGGCACGGTAGTCGACGCTGCCAACGACGAGCCCCTCGTCGGCGCAACAGTTGCCCCAATAGGAGGAGGTAATGGAGTAGCAACAGACGTGGATGGGAAATTTACTATCGTTATTCCGGCTAATGTGAAGGCTGCAAAGATCAGTTATGTCGGTTACCGGACTCAGCAAGTATCCTTGCAGAATGGAATGACGGTGTATATGGTATCTACTTCTACCGACCTTGATGATGTAGTGGTGGTTGCGTATGGCACTGCCACTAAAGAGTCTTTGACTGGTTCAGTGGCTGTAGTCAATTCTGATGAGATTAGCAAGCGTCCGGTCAATTCGATTACAACAGCTCTTGAGGGTATGGCTCCCGGTGTTCAAGTTTCAAGCACTACAGCAGCCGGGCCGGCTGGTTCCCCATCTATCCTAATCAGAGGTATTAATACAGTAAATGGCACGAATGCTCCCATTTATGTTGTTGACGGGGTAATTTTCAATGGAACGTTGGCTGATATAAATCCCGAAGATGTGGAATCTATTTCTATATTGAAGGATGCAGCATCTTGTGCTCTATATGGTTCAAAGGGTGCGAATGGTGTTGTCTTGATAACTACAAAAAAGGCAAAGAACAAAGGGAATGTAGATGTCACATTGAAAATCAGTCAGGGTATATACCAAAGAGGATTGCCATTCTACGATACGATGAATTCTAATGAATGGATGGAAACAATGTTGACCTCTATGGTCAATGGGCAATTCTCTCAAAAAAACAATACAACGCCTATTGATGAAATCAGGAAAAGCCAGATAGAAAATTTTTATAATAATGTCGATGCCTGGAATCTCTATGGTGGAGCTGAGTCCAATAAAATTTTCAATGAACAAGGAAAGGTTATAATGAGCCCATTGTCCGGATATAACGACCTTGATTGGTGGGATGCGATGTCGCAGAATGGCTACAGGCAGGAATATAATGTGTCAGTTGCTCTTTCGGGTGACAAGTATAATGTTTATGCATCTACTGGCTATCTGAAGTCGCAAGGATATTTGATCAATACTGATTTCGAGCGCTTCTCCAATAGGGTGAATATAAATGTCAATCCTGTCAAGTATTTCCGTTTTGGAGTCAATGCAAATCTTGGTTATCAGAAGGCTGATGACGATGATGTCGATTCTGATAATCTTAATGTGACAAACAACCCTTTCAATTACACTTATCGAGCTCCGGTCTATCCATATTATAACCATGACGTAAACACAGGAGAAATAATCTATAATGACAAAGGAGAGAAGGAATGGAATACAACTGAAGGCTCTAAGGTTTATGAAAGCAATATCGCATATTATATGCGTTCGAACAAGAATAATTACAACCGTCTGACTGCATCTCTTTCTGTAAATGGTGCAATTATACTTCCCTATGGCTTTGAGGTTTCGGTCAGAGGTGATATGTATAGGAATAAGCAGACCTACAAAAGTTTTGGGAATCCTTGGATTGGATCAGCTCTTGGTCTTGGAAGGTTAAAAGTCACGGATTATTCAACAAAGACATATAACTTCATGCAGACTCTGACATGGAATCATGATTATGGTGATCATCATATCGATGTGCTTCTTGATCATGAGAACTATTCATATGATTATGGCTACACCTATCAACAAGCTGCAAACATGGTCTTCACGGCAGGGGCTTTGGAATTGACTAATTTCTCTGAAAATGAGTCATATTCAGCTTACCATATTCAAAGAACCACTGAGTCTTATCTTGGTCGTGTGCGCTGGAATCTTCATCAGAAATATTTTGGAGAGGCTTCTATCCGCAGAGATGGCACTTCAAGATTCGCAAAGGATTCGCGTTGGGGTACATTCTGGAGCGTTGGCGCAAGCTGGATTCTTTCCAAGGAGAAATTTATGCAGGATTTTGATTGGCTTAACTATCTCAAACTCCGAGCTTCGTATGGCACGGCAGGATCCGACGCGGCTGCCAGTTCATACGCTTATTGGTCGCTTTATGCACAAAGAGCTGCGAGGGTTGACAACCAACTTGTGATGTCTCCATCCCAACTTGGTAATGATCAAGCTAAATGGGAAAGTGTAAAGACTCTTGATATTGCGTTGGAAGGCACTGTGTTCAACAATCGCCTTAATTTCTCAGTCGGTTACTTCTTGAAGAAAAATGCAGACCTCCTTTATAACGTTTCGCAGCCGGCTTCTTCCGGTGGAACTTGGAGCGGTTCGCAATGGAAAATCCTGACTAACATAGGCACTATGCAGAACGTTGGATGGGAGCTCATGGTCAAAGGTGATGTGATTCGCACAAAAGATCTCACTTGGACTTTGAATGCGGATGCTTCATTTATCAAAAACAAGCTCACTAAATTGCCTTCCACAGGTAATCAATGGACTTCGAACATCGCTCTGATTGAAGGAAAAAGCCGTTATGAATTCTATATGCCTACTTATGCGGGTGTTGACCTCGCAACAGGTCGTACTCTTTACGAAATAAACAAAGACAGCCATGAATTTACATCTCTTAATGAGGAAACCGGACAGTGGGAATTTAGCCAGTCTCTTTGGGATTCTAACATAGAAGGTGCTAAGAAAAATGGAGCCTATGTTGAAATCGGAGGTAAGCCATATTCTACTCAAGTCACTTATGCCTCAAAAGAATTTCAGGGTTCGTCTCTCCCGACTGTTTTTGGCTCCTTTGGCACTAACTTAAAGTGGAAGGGAATCTCTGTAGGAGCGTTGTTTACATACAGCTTGGGAGGTAAGGTTCTCGACAGTACTTATAGCTCTTTGATGTCATATTCCGAGGGGAAGACAAATTCCTATCATAAGGATCTCTTTAATTCTTGGACTTCCGCTCCCGAAGGGCTTGATATGGAAAACCCTTCCGCACGGATCAGTAGGGATATCAATCCGCAGATCAACTCGCAGTTCTCAACTTACGACAATGCCACCTCTTCACGTTGGTTGACAAACGCAAGCTATCTGCAATTTAAAAATCTCGCGATAGGCTACGATTTCCCAAAAGCAATTACGAGGCCTCTGCTGTTGCAAGACCTTTCTATTGGGTGCAACATTGAAAACCTTTTTACGGCGACAAAACGTAAAGGCATAAATCCTGCATATAACTATTCTGGTGGACAAGGTGATTACTTCGTGGTTTCAAGAGTATTCTCTTTCCAGCTGATAGCACGTTTCTAACATACTTTTAGACTATAATAATGAAAGCGAATATAATTTTTAAAGGCTTGGCAACAATTGTTGTTGCATTGTCTGTTTTGGGCTTGCAGACTTCATGCTCTTCCGACTATCTTGAGAAGGCCCCTATAACTTCTACGAGTGCTTCCGACATTAGTGGAACTATAGAAGGTGCGCGTGCTGCAAAAGTCGGCTTGTGTCAAGGAATGTATAGACAGTTCTCAGGACATAACCTCAATTCCACTAATGGAGAGGCATGGATGATGATATATTATGGTGAGGTGTTTGGAGATTCGTTCTTGTGTAATTTATATTGCGGACATGGCACCGGTGATTCTTATTCCACTTGGAATCAATTGCGCCAAGAGACATTCTGGGGAGCGCAGCAAATGTGGTATTATGCCTACAATTTGATAAACTGGGCAAACTTGATAATCGAGAATATTGATGCCCTTGATTCTTATAATGGGGAAAGAGACTTTATTAAAGCCGTTGCTTTGGCTATGCGTGCACATTGCTATATTCGTCTTGTCCAATGCTATGCCCCTAATTGGGAAAATGCAAATGGTGGTGATGTCAAATGTCTTATTATTAGGACTTCAAGTGCTACCAATGAACAGGGATTCGGTACAATGGGAGAAGCTATGGATTTGATATATGAAGATTTGAAAGCTGCTATTGAATTATTCGATAACTGTGGTTGGAAGAGGGAGTTTATTTGGGAGCCTGATGGAAGTGTTGCCAGAGGATTGCTCGCTCGCGCTGCAATGATTAAGCATGACTATAAGCTTGCTCAGCAGATGGCTTCCGAAGCAAGGAGAGATTTCCCTATCATGAGTGGAGAGGAGTATCTGTCTGGTTTCGTTACCGCAAACAAAGAATATATGTGGGCCACTATGTATGAGGCTCCGGCTCAATCAATCTATTATTATGCCACCGGTGCGTATAATGCTTGCAATGGTAGATACCAATCTTCATGGGGATATACTGTAAACTCGATTGATTATATGCTTTACAGGAAATTCCCGATCACTGATATAAGAAAGAAACTGTATTTGACCCCTGAATTCCTTGAATTGAACAAGGATCTTGCTGACAAATATAATGTCAAGGCGGAAGATTTTTGGGATAAAGATAAAATCTATACTAATGGTATGCGAATTCAGGTAAATAGCAATAACAAAAATATGAGAGATTTTGTCATTGCTTATGGCAAACAGGAGTTCCAAAGACTTTCTCCCATTAACAATTTCTTGAGCGGCACGGTGGCTGCTTACCAAAGCAAGAGTGCTGAGATTCAGTTCGGAGCGCAATTCAAATTCTGGGGGAATCAGGTCTATGGCATGAATCAATGGCCTTTTATGAGGGCATCAGAAATGGCATACACTGAAGCGGAAGCAGCTTACCGCAATGGCGATGAAGCAACAGCAAGAAGGATTCTTGTCGAACTCAATAAAGACATTAGAGATCCTAATTACGATTGCACCTCAGGTGGAGAAGCTTTGCTACGCGAAATCAAGGATTACAGAACATTTGAACTTTGGGGAGAAGGCTTCAATTGGTTTGATCTTAAACGTTGGCATGACCCCTTAGTGAGAGTAGGCTGGGAAGCTGGAAATCCGGAATCAGGTAATAGAGGAGTCGGATTTACTCAAAGTTTCGGACCCGATGAATTCTATGGATGGGTCATAACTGTTCCAAAAGCAGAATTCAATAACAACCGCCTTGCAAATCGTGAGGATCTTCCCGGAGGAAATAAATAAGCATTTGATGGATAAATGAATATCCACAACAAGAAATAAATCAGCGGTAGAACAAAAGAAATGGATGCCTTAATTAAGGCATCCATTTCTTTTGTTCTACCGAGCCAACATAATCTTCATCGTCTACAATCATTTACAAGAGCTATGCAAGTATAAGCCTTTCGATACAGATGATATAATCTATCTCGCAGCATAATTTAATTTGTATCAATTTTGATGAGTTTTTTGAAGTTTTTATTATCTTTATAATATTTTGGTGCAAATTTCGTTTTTTGATAAAGATGGTGAATAAAAACCATATTTTATGACTAATTAATATCTAAAATGCCCATGAAAAAGATTCTTTTTGTATTTGCTGCTTCGGCTATGATGATGCTAAGTGCTTGCGTATCTGATAGCTTTGACCTCCCCAAAAAGATTGTATATGATTCTGTGAATACAGACGAATTGACAGGAATCCAGCATAGCATCATGGTCAATATCATGACCTCCAAATTCGGAGGCTACAGCAAAGACAACCCCAAAACTCGTAATTCACCAGAAGTAACCCTCTCTCCATATGTTGAGGATGGCGACACCCTTCTTTTCATCGCTCAATATCCGAACTAGAGTTCAAACCCCTGCAGGTTGTGTCGCAGTGGCACTGTCACAATATATGTATTTCACTCATTTTAAAGACGGCGTTCCCGTTAGCTCTGTTACTACGGCTACACCGACTTCTGATGGGAGAGGGAGCCTTGGAATTCCGAGGATGAAGATGATCCTTGGGACAATAATGGATTGGATGAGGATGGTAATGTTATAGTATGGGCATACACGAATGAGGTATGTAGAACTACTGATATTAAGAAGGTCTCGATGAATTGGGGATGGGATGGAGAATATGATTCAACATTTTATTATCCCAATAGCTCGTGGCATGTGGGAAATTATAATTTCGACATAGTCCAGCAACTCTACGTAAGACAAGACATCCAATAAAGTGTCAATATGGATTTAAAAGTAGGATACTATAAATGTTAAGTAAGTGTTCAGGTTATTCCTATACATGGATTGCCAATATGAGGGACGGGATTTCGACTTGTGATGATGGCGTAATGGGGTTCCATCATAACTGAATCACGGGTTGAAATCCAGCGCTCAGATTGGATAAGACAGGTATAGAAATAATCTGAACGCTTACGTAATTCATTGATTGATAATTAAAAATGTTATTAAAAGACTTGAAAGTATGCTAATGTCAGCCGCTGTGGCGATATTGGCGATTGCCAACTGCTCCTGCTCCTCCGAAGAAGAAGAGGCTGCTATTGTTGATAAAATCCGGGAGGAAAGAAAGGAAATAGCACTTTCTGCTGATACCCGCTCTGCTGCGACAGAACTGAAGGATTTTTATGTCAATTTCACAACAGATATGGTGAAATATGTTGATTCCAGCAGTGCATATAAATCAAAAAATGTTGTGGTCTCCCCGGTTTCTATGTCAATGGTGCTTGCAATGATTGCTAATGGTGTCGATAAAAACTCGTCGGAGAAGATTATTTCTGGGTATTTGGGCGTGAAAGATAATAAAGCTCTTAATGAGCTTTGTGGAAATCTGCTCGTTGAATTGCCGAAAAGCGACAACCTGGCGACCATGGCAATGAGCAATTCCCTATGGGTAAACCAGGCAATGGAATTAAGACTTTCAGATGAATATCTTGCCGAAGTCGAGAAAACATATAATCTTGAAAATTATTCTGCCGACTTTACGAATGACAATGAAAAGGCAAAGAACGAAATCAATGCATGGGCATCAAGGACCACGAATGGCAGAATTCCGAATTATCTGAAAGAACTTAACAAAGAAGCTTTCGGAATTGTGTTGAACGCGTTTTATTTCAATGCCCCGTGGGACGGGAAACTGTTTATGGCATAAGATACCCGGAAAGCGGTCTTCCACGGTGAGAATAAAGATGTCGATGTCATGATGATGCATAAAAAGGCGACAAGAGAATTTTATGCAGTGGATGAAGATTTTGAATTCTTCTCATTGCCCTTGGGCAACTCTGCATACTCTATCTGGTTTGTCATTCCCAATAAAAATCTTTCTGCATCGAAGGCTGCCGAACTTCTGACGCCGCAACGACTGATTCAGCTTGAAAAGGGGTTGACGGATTGTAATCTTGAAGTATATTTGTCAAGATTTACGGTTGAGGGCTCTTATGATGTCACGGACATGATGAAAATGCTTAATCCTGACGTGCTGAATGTTGCCAAGTTGACAATGTTTGATTCCGAGGTATTGGCTATGGTATTGTTAAGCAAGCTGCATCTTTCAGTATTGATGAGACAGGAGCCGAGGCGGCAGCTGTTTCTTCAGGCGAACTGATTGATACGAGTCCGGGGTCGATAGACCCTAATCATTTATATACCGTCAAGGTCGACCGTCCATTCTTCTTCTTTATTAATGAATTCAGTTCCGGAGCATGTGTGCTCTCGGGACGAATATCCGACCTTTAAAAAGAAATTAAAAAAACTGCTCCGCATCTCCGGAGCAGTTTTTATTTTCTATGCGCAGCATTAAAGAAAAACAGAAATCTCCATAATCATATTCCATCAAGACCGCGCCCAGCCCCCTTAATCCTTCCTACTTAATCCATCCAACTTTGCGCGAAGCGCACAATTTATTTCGCTCGTTTTCCTCAAAATAACAATTACCCCCGAATTTTTGGCAGTAACTTTGCCCCCGGAAACAGGAAAGAAGAGTCTTTCCCCGGCACAAGGCCAACGGCCCGGACGTAGCAGATCATGCGCCCGGCGTCTGAAGAGAGCATCCTCGATGGTCCGGTGCTTTGCAGGAAAAGGAGCACAAGGTGAGCAATCGCCGCTCCCTGCCCGTCGTCAAGGCGAAGGCGACAGCTACCGCACTGCCCCGGCCCGGCACAGAAGAAGTAACGCCGTCCCGGCCCGACCGTCGCCATGGAGGCCCTGAGAAGCCCCCATTAAGAGAACATTGACATTCTGCAACACCCGTCAGCGACTCCACCGAGTCCGACCGCGTCCGACATGGGGAGCAGGCCTCCGAGCCTACGGCCTACTACCGTCCAACCGAGTTCGCGCTCAGTCCAGCATGAGAAGCAAGCCTCTGGATCTTCGTTCTGTGATCGGCTCCTTGAGCCGATCAAACGCGAAGCATCCGAGTCCGGCCCGAGTCCAACCCGAGTCCAACCTGACGGAAGTCATCCGACGAAACCGAAGCAAAAACAAGTGCCGTCACGTCCGGAAGCGATGCCCCAGCATCCCCCGTCTCGTCCGTCACGAGTTTTTGATGGCAGTGATGCCCCACGACCGGCAGCCATGCGTGGCTGCCGCCACCACTCCCAAAGAGGTCGCTTCATCAGGTTTCGCGCATGAAAAAGGATTCCACCAACCCCGGCATGGCGGCAGCCCTCCGAACCTGCCCCGTGACACCATGCCCAGTCCAGTCCGACCGAGTCCGCGCTCAGTCCAATCGTGCATCGTGCATCGTGAATCCCGACAAAAACGCTGTTAGCCGTCATAACGATCAGGCGGCACTTCCACGGATGACTATAACTACGGTAGGCCGTTGTTATAAAAGAAAACCCATCAAAAAAAGGCCATGCAAACTGTCCGACAACAGTTTGCATGGCCTTTTTTTGTTGAAGCAAACCAAACGTGGTCTCGTGGTCAATCTCATGGGTCCCCATGGTTTGAAACCAATCGAGTCTGCGATCAATCCAATCCGGACCCTTAGGCAAGGCACGAGTCAAGAAGGCGCGTAATCTCCTCGCGATCCATCTTCCGCCCGATAAACACTATCTTCTGCATGCGGTCGCCATACTCCTCGTCCCAGTCGCGTACCAACCCGGGTTCCGTAGCCATCATTCGGCGTAACTCCTCTTCCGGTGCCGTGGCATACCACTGACCGGCCTCCGTCAGCTTCTTCTGGACTCCAGCCTGCTCGAATAGATACGACATGTCGGTATTGTCCGAAAAATAGCATACGCCCTTCGCCCTGATCACGCTCGCCGGCCAGTGCTTACCCACAAACCAATCGAAACGATTCAGATCAAATGGCCGGCGACGGTAGTATACAAACGTACCGATACCATACTCCTCGGCCTCCCCTTCGCCGTCATGGTGATGGTGATGATGACAATGGCAGACGCCATGCTCATGATCGCAATGCGAATGGTCCTCATCCTCATCATGATGGTGATGATGTCCCTCATGCTCATGATGATGCTCCTGGGCATGATGATGCTCATGCTCGTGCTCTTGATGAGGCTCGTCGTGATCCTCAATTTCGTCGAGAGGCTTCTCTATCTCCTGAATCCACTTTGCGGAGGTCACGGTCTTGTCAAAGTCGAAAAGACGGGTGTTGAGTATCTTCTCCAGCGGGAAGTCGCAATAGTCGGCTTCGATAATCTCCGCTTTCGGCTGAAGCGCACGGATCACATGCCGTATATGCCCGGCCTCCTCCTTCGTCACCTCCGAAACCTTGTTGAGCACTATGATGTTGCAGAACTCAATCTGCTGGATCACCAGATTCTCGATATCCTCCTCGCCGATTGCCCCCGAGGTCAGGCTGTCGCCGGCCTGAAACTCGCTTTTCAAGCGAAGCGCGTCGACCACCGTCACGATGCAATCAATCTTAGGAACGCCGTTGCGCACGAGATTCGGAGCAATCACGGGCATAGAGCAGATGGTCTGCGCGATAGGCTCTGGTTCGCAAATGCCGCTTGCCTCGATCACGACATGGTCGAAGCCGGCCGTGATAAGGTCAGAAAGCTGCTGCATGAGGTCGGTCTTGAGTGTGCAACAGATGCACCCGTTCTGAAGGGCCACCAGACTGTCGTCCTTCCCTCCGACTATGCCCCCTTTGGCGATAAGGTCGGCATCGATATTGACCTCCCCGATGTCATTGACAATGACTGCGAAACGTATGCCTTTCTTATTGGCGAGAATACGGTTGAGAAGCGTGGTCTTCCCGCTTCCCAAATAGCCGGTCAGAAGAGTGACCGGCGTGACTTTAGTTTTCATTCTTCAGATACTGTTTGATTTCCTGTATGTGGGATGATGCCTCGCCGACACGATAGGGGAGCGCGACAATCTTTTCTACCTTGGAGCCGGGGATGATCGACTCTTTCAATTCCTTCACCGACGGCACCTGCTTCAGCCGGCTGTACTCCTCGAAAGTATACGTCGTGAAGACGGAATTCTTGCCGATTCCCTGCCGGTTGAGCCACCATCCGTCGCCCAGGTCTACGGGGCGCGAATCGGCGGAGATGTCCGAGGGGTCGGGGAAATAGGTGAGCCTGCCGTCGGACCCGACAGAAACGGCCACATTGTCGGCATAGTCGCCATTCATGCGGAAGGCCGTGGCCTTCGGCAATGCCTTCGACGGACTTGACTTTGCCGGAGTCTTGTTGTAGCCCACCACGACTTGGCTCGTGGCAAGCGATGCCGAGTCGGACGACGACGCAGAGCCCGACGTGCCTGATGCGACATTCTTGTGGGAGCAGCCCATGCAGAGGGCTGCGATGGGAATTATGTATGCCAATTTATTCATGATTTCTTTTTGTTGGAAAAACGGAATGAATTCGTCGTTATTTTAGAAATAAACGGATTCATACCATAAGAACGTAAAAATGATGAAAATGGATGGATGTCAAGATGATTATTGCGACAAAAAAGTGGCTTAATGCCCAAGCATCTTCTCCCAATGGCGGATGAATTTGTCGGCCACGATCCTGACGTCGTTGTGCTTCTCGACCAGGGCGCGTCCTTGCCTGCTCATTTCCCGAAGCGGCGAAGGGTCGAGTATATAATTCCGCAGATGCTCCTGTAGGTCGTCATCAAGAGGGGAGAGCTCGATTATGGGCCGTTCCGCAGGATTGCCGATATACTCGTAATACTCCGGCTGCGCGCCGGATGCCGCCACGACTCCCATCGCCATCGCCTGAAGGGCATTCGTGGCTGGGGAATAGCTGTAGAGCTGGTCGAGCAACAGATGGCTTTGCCTCATACGGCCCAGATACTCCGTCAGCGACACGTCGCTGACCCTCTCCACCTCCACCTTCTCCGGCATCTCGCGCTGAAGCCGTTGGGCGGTCTCAAGCAATATGCGGGTGCCCTTCTGGGTCTCCATGCCGCTACGCATCCCCACGAAGACTCTCAGTTTCCCCTCTATGTCGAGAGGGGAGAACGGTAGCGTGGAAAGGTCAACAGGCAGATTGGTGAAAGCGAGCCTGTCCCCGAGTACGCCCCTTGCCGCCATGTCGTATTCCGGAAGCACCGACATCGCCCCGTCGATCTCCTGATAGAGATATTCGCTCCATTTCCTGTTTTCCTGCGAAATCCATCCGTGCATATGTCCGGGGTTTTCAAGGCAGTATTCGTTAAGCCGGTTGCCTGTTTTAAACTCGGAGAACCTGAACATCTCCGCGTCGGCGCATGCCTTGACGAAATAATAGTCGTCGCCGGCAAGGGTCAGAAACGTTCCTCCGTTCTCCCCTTTGATACGGTCGAAGAAATATTTGATCTTCCCCGGCTTAAGCGAGAGGAAATTGGAGTTGATGAGTTGGACGGCGTCATATCCCTTTAATTCGGGGAGAAGGGAAAAAAGTTTGTAGAGATATTTGATGCCGCCGGCCATTCCCGGCTTGCGCTCGATAAAGATGTCGGAATGAGTGGCCATGTATCCGCAGCGGTCGGAGACGACCGTGGCTTGATGTCCGCGTCGCCGCAGTTCGGCGGCGAGACACGCGTGGAGATTGGAATAGTCGCCTATAAAAAGTATCTTCATTATGAGGGATGTTTAGTTCTGTTCCTATTTTAGTTTTGTTTCTATTTTCTCCATTGTAGGCAGTGTACTCTTGAAATTTTCCGGCAACATTTGCAAATGTTTCGTAGCTCCAGCCTTTGGCTTTCTTTATCATATATTCGCGGCTCATCCGGGTCTTTAGGTTGCGACGCGCATTTTCAAGGCGGCTATCGCCAAGAGGCCACTTTGCAAGGTCACGCGTGATGATATAATTCTCATAGTCAAGGAGAAGCTCCTGCTGGCTACTTTTGCCTTTGCGGTCAAGAAATTCCTCTGCCATAGTTTATTCCGTTTTAAGGATTAAGGGTGGGGGAAAAGTTTTTGGGAGTGGAGGAGGGCGTCTTTCCATCCTTTGAGGGCGGGGAGGAGGCAGGCGGGGAGGCTTTTGTCGGAGGCTTTCGACGAGCGCCAGGCTTTGAGGATTACGCGGAGCAGGCCCGTGGCTGGGCAGAGCCTTGTGATTACGGCTCCCTGCGCCCTGAGTACGCCGGGTTCTCCGATACATCTGATTCCCGTGCTAACGCCCTTATGTATGGCAATTGTGAGGGGATGGAATTCCCCTTTAAGTCCGGATTTTAGTATGTCGTGGAGCCAAAGGTCTTCTTCACCGCAAGGATAAATGCAATTGACTCCGAAATTCTCGTTGAAAAAAATCATTCTTTCTATTATTCGAGTCCTTCGGAATGCAAGCTCCACGCATGATATGAAATAGCCTTTGGGTGGATGGCTGAGGGAGAACGGTTGGCTTGGATAATTTTTCTCGGTCTTCCCGTCACTGTTGATATATTGCAAGGCTATTACCGAAAGTTCGGGTGATTTGTCGAATAGCCGAATAATCATTTCAATTCCGTCGGGGATGAAGTCGAGGTCATCGTCAGCTGTCAGGCAATATGGGGCTGAAGCTTCACGCAGAAGTATGTTGCGATTCACGGATGAACCTTTGGAGTTGGAGAATATGACCTTGACGTCGTCACGAAGCAAGGCCTTTGGAATGCCCGGAGTGCTGCCGGGCGACTGGCACGAGACGAGGTAGCCGACTCCCGGGATTCTCGGGAGCCGGTTTGCGGAGATGCGGTCGAGGCCGTCTTGGCCATATGTGGCGATAAGCACCTGCAGTTTTGTCATCCGGCAATTATCAATCCAACTTACTTATAGACTTAACGGATAAAATAGGAAAAAATTCATTATCTTCGCGGAAGAATATGGAGAAGCGAATCTATACCGGAAAAGATGCCGACACCCGCGAAGAGGTGACGGTCGTAATCCCTGTCTTCAACAGGGAGGATATCGTTGTGGAAACACTCGAAAGCGTAAAGGCCCAGACCTATCGTCCGCTCCGGCTTATACTCGTAGACAATAATTCCACCGACGGGACGCTTTCCGCAGTTGAGGCTTGGAAAGCGGCAAATGAGGATGAGGGATTTCGGGTGAAGGTGGTGGTGGAAACCAAGCCGGGAGCAGCAGCCGCACGCAACAGAGGGCTCGAAGAGACCCGCACGGACAAACTTATGTTTTTTGATTCCGACGATTTGATGAAGCCCGGCATGATAGAGCTCGGCATGGAGGAATATCGCAAAAATCCCGACCTTATGCTTGCCTATTGGAGGCATGAAAGGGAAGATATAGATGGGAAAAGGGGGAAAAGCCATTTCACGACCGGCGACAAGCTGGAATGCCATCTCGTGCATTCTATGCTCAACACTGCCTCCTATCTTGCGAAGCGGGAATACGTGAGCAAAGCCGGGGGCTGGAACGAGGATTTGCGCGTATGGGATGACTATGAGCTTGGCGCGAGGTTGCTTCTGATGACTCCGGAAAGCAAGGGAATCGACCGTTGTCTTTACGTAGTCAAGAGCCGCGCAGAGTCGATAACCGGCACGGAATTCTCTTCGCGTGCCGGGGAATGGGAGGACGTGCTCGACAAGATTATGTCCGGGATAAAGGCCAGCAGCCATCCCGACAGGGAGCGATATATGCGTATCGTGGATTACCGCCGGATTATCCTCGCCGCTCATTATGCCAAGGAAGGAAGCTTAGAGCTTGCCCGAAATCTCAAAAGAGATACCCTTAGGCGTTGCAGAATGTCGGCGTTGCAGAAATTGCTGCTGAGATTCGTTTATGCCTACACGCGCCGTGGAGGGCGCGGAGCGTGGATGTTTAGTCGTTGGTTTCTTTAATCTTAGCGCCGTCTGCGGCGAACTGACTTTTCGGCACTGCTTGAGGCTGACGTACCTGACGACTTCACCTTCGGCTGCTTGGCCCGTTTCGGGGCTTTCTTTTTCGTTGAGCTGCGTTTCTTTGCCCTTGCCGAGATCTTGGGAGTTTCGGAGCTTTCCGTCACGGTGGTGCGGTCGGGAATACTGTCGCCGTTTGCCAAAGCCTGCTCTGCGAGAGCCTCCTTCTCCTTCATGGCCAGGAATTCCTCACGGGTAGGCACCCAGAGGTTTTTCCCATAGGAGCGGAGACGGTTGTCGATGCTGTCCTGGGCACGCCGGCGGTCGTCTTCATCCGGAAACATCTGAGCCATCGACAAGTTGCGGAGGTTGCGGGTCTTGTATATCTCCCCGTCATACATGCCGAGGTTGAAATAATCGTCGATTGAGTATTGCTCAAGATTGTTGTCGTCGGAGAGGAAGACGTATTGCTGGGCGAGATAGGGACGAAGAGCGTCGAATTTCACCCAGAACATAGGATAGCGTGTCTCTCCGCCATAATCGTCCGAACGGTTGAGCACCGGGCATATTGCCTCCACGCGGGTCTTCATCCGGTTGGATCGGCGGTCGAACTCCCACTTCTCGATGATATAATAATTGAGCACTCTTCCCGAGGGAACGTCGGCTTCATCAATCTCAAACCGGGGATTCTTTTCCGTGGATCCTTTCGCCCTTTGTGCATAAATGCCGAAGCGGTCGAGCATGTCGGCCACCTTCACCTGATACTTGTCGGTGAAGACCTCGCGTCCGTCGAGATATTCATAAGCGGGGATGCTTCCATCCACCACGAGCCTGAGGATGATGCGGAATAGATTCTCTTTTCCGTCGACCACGTCTTCCGGATAATAGAGGGGGGAGTTGGGGGCTTTTGTGAGGTCGAGCTGCCTATAGATCTCGCGCATGTAGTAGAGGTCGGCGTCGTGAGGAGCCTTAGTCTCAAAGAAGTCTTGCATACGTCCGGAGACTTTCGGACCCTCGCGGTCGGCCGTCTTGTCGCGTTCGGAACGCTTTCGCACGCCGCCCGCGCTTTCCACCTGGGCGAAAGCCGCCGTGAACGTCAATGCGGCTGCCAGGCTTATTATTATCTTGCGGAAATTCATATTGTTGTTGTCCGTTGTTCGTTTTTGGCTTTTGGTTGTCGGTTGTTAGTTGTCCGTTGTCTTAGTTCAGGGCCACTTGCATCGGGGGGATGTCGCGGGTTATCCCGTCGGGGCCTTTGGCTTTCACGTCGGATATGAGGAAGAACTTTCCGGGCTTCAGTCGCCGGAACTGCTCCTTCTGGCGGGGAGAGAAAGCCGCCCCGTTGCTGACTTCCGGAATGGCGTTGCCCATTGAGTCGAAGAAAATCGTCGCGAACGACACTACGCTGTAGCTGACGTCGAGGAGATCGTCGTCGAGGGCCGCCCCGAGCTGCTCAGCCGCCATCAGCGCGGCCTTGGAAATTTTCTTTGGAGAGCCTTTGTAGTGCACCGTATTGCCCTGGGCATCCTTTATCGGGATGAACGGGGTAGGGTCGGGGAGCTTTCTGACGCGGAATGTCATTGACCCCACCGACTGCGGCCTGCCGTCGATCTGTGCCGTGACGGAAATGACTGCCTCTGAGCCTACTTTGCCCGGGCGGGCGGTCCAATGGTCGCCGGTGCGGGTCAGGGAGCCGTTGCTCATAGAAGCCTGCACGGCATTCATAGCCACACCCGGCACGGATATGCTGATAGGATTGTCGATACCGGCATAGAGCACATTCATCATCGTCGGGGATATCGTGGCCATCGGCTCAATGACCGTATACGACGAGCTGAAAGGCCGGCGGTCGAGAGATCCGTCGCCACGCGCCACCTCTATGTATCCCGAATACTCGTGATTTCCCACGGCTCCGGCTGTCAGCTCAAGAAGGCCGCGGTCGTTGGCAAGCTTCGAGCCGTTGACGTAGACGTCGGGGCGTTGTGTCGTGTCGATGGCGGCCAGAACGATGTTGGCGGTGTATCTGCCTCCGCGCATCACCATATTGGAGTTGGGAATGACATACGCGTTAAGCTCGTTGACGCGGACGTCGCCGATGTCGATGTTTGTGATAAGATTTGAAAGAGCCTCACTCTCGGCTTGCCGTATGTCGTTCTGGAGCTTCGTCAGCAGAGTGACTGCCGCCACGGCGGGCATATTGTCGAACATCTTCTCCTCCCAGGAAGTGGCCCCGATCGTGCCGGGCTTGTTCTTCACGTCGGTGGAGAGTATGCTCCTGACGGCCTCGCGCTTAGCGGAGTCGGAGATAAGGGATGCGACATGGTCGCGGAAGCTTTCCACACGGGAACGCAACATCTTTCCCTTGTTGGAGGCCGGGTTGAGCATCGTGACGGAAGCCGCCTCAAGGTCATCGAGATTAATGATATTGTTGAAATCGCCCTCCGGGCCGTCGGCTTTGCGGGCGATGGCCCGTTTCAGGGAGTCGATGGTGGAGAAAAGGGCCTCCGATTCTGTCCGCAGCTTTCTCCCTTTCTCATACCATATACCGGCTTTCACGGGATTCTTCTTGTAGAGCTCCTCAAGATAGCCGAACTGCACCTCGTTTTTTGCCGACATGTTGAGGTTAGTGCGATGAAGCCCCTCGTGCACCTGGTTGAATCCATTCAGCACGTCGCTCGACACATTCAGGGCGAGCATGGCCGTCAGGACGATATACATAAGATTGATCATCCTTTGCCGTGGCGACATCCGCGCTATATTATTGCCTCCTGCCATTATATTAATTCGTAATGCTTAATGCGCAATGCGTAATTTCTTAATACTTAATACTTAATACTTAATACTTGCAACTTGAAGCTTACTCCTTTTCGTCCCCGGCGAACGGGTTTCCCATCATAGGGTTCTGCATGTTGATGGTCATGGCCGTGATCATCTTTTCATATACGGCGTTGAGCTGGCGCATGTAGCGGGCCATCTTCTCAGTCTCCTCGCAATAGCGGCTCGACTCGTGGGCCGATTTCTCATACATGTCGCGTATATCTTTCATGCTCTTGTTGACTCGGTCGATCGTCTCAAGCTGCCCGGAGACACTTTTCAGCTGTATCTCATAGATAGTGTTCAGCCCGGCAATGTTTCGGTTGAGGTCGGCCATGCGGTCGGCATACCCGGTGGAGTTGCCGGCAATCTCGTCGGAATTCCCACCGATGTTGTTGCAGACGTTTAGAAGACGTTCGCTTGCCTCGTTGAGGGCGCGAGTGGTCTTTTCGAGGCGGTCCATCTGCTCGGAGAGCGATTGCATTTTCTCGACATAATCCGCCGTGAAAGTCGGCATTCCCGGCAATTGCCCGACCAGCCCGGGGAATCCGGCAGATTCAATCTGTCCGACTTGTCCGGCGGTTCCGACAGTTCCGACTATTACTGAGCCTTCAGCGAAGTTAGGGCGGTCGTCGGGATTCTTGGAATCGAGCACTGGAAAAACTTCCTCCCAGCTGTATTCCTTTGGCGGACGGTCGAAAGCCGTCAGGATGAACATGGCCACTTCCGTGCCCATTCCAATACAAAGGAGCGTGTTGCCCCCCGGGAGATGGAGGATCTTGAAAAGGGCGCCCCAGATGACGATGGCGGCCCCAATTGAGTATGCGAAATTGAAGAAACGCTGACCCTTCTCTCCATGAAGGAAGCGCTCAATGCCGTTGGCGTATTTTCTGATCTTGACCATTACTTCTTTCTCTTTTGGGTGCCCTTGGCGAATCCTATTTGCGAACGGACGTTGCGGAATCCGATGTAAGAGCGTTGTTCGTTTTGATATTCCCACATGCGGAGGTCGCTGCGGATATTGTTGGCCACGTCTTTCCAGGAGCCGCCGCGCACGATTTTACGCTTCATCTTGTAGGGGTCTTCCTTGGCGGCGTCGTAGCGGTATTCGGGGTTGACGTCGGAGGTCAGCTTGTTGATGCTTTCGGTGTAGGCAGTCGAGGTCCATTCCGCCACGTTGCCCGCCATGTCGTAGAGCCCGAAATCGTTTGGCTTGAAAGTGCCGACGGCAGAAGTGATCACGTGTCCGTCGCGCACATAGTCGCCGTCCATAGGCTTGAAGTTTGCGTAGAAGCATCCTCTTTCGTCGTATGGTATGGTCTCCTCCCAGGGATATGGGGTCTCTGAGTTTCCGACCCTTGCGGCATATTCCCATTCGGCCTCCGTCGGGAGGCGGTAGGGCTCGATATATATCCCTTGCTTTCCGAGCGAACGTTTGAGAAAATCCGTTCGCCAATTGGAGAAGGCGTTTGCCTGTTCCCAGCTGACCCCTACGACGGGATAGTCGTTGTATCCTGCGTGGGAGAAATACATTCTGGTGTATGGCTCGTTGTAGGCGTTTTCGAAGTCGTTGATCCAGCAGGTCGTGTCGGGATAGACGTTGACGATGTATGTGCTGACGAAATCATAGTCGCCCGTCAGCGGGCGGGTGACGGTCTGGCGCACGATTTCCCCATCTTCGTTGATAAAGGCCGTGTCTTTGGATATTACGGGAAGTTCGACGGGCACGGGGCGGTCGGTGTTGTATTCTCGGCGTTCCGGGTCGAGCCGGTTTTTCCGTTGAGCGGCGGCCGTATGGTTGTAGATTTCATATCGGTAGTTGAGCTGGGTGGGGTCGAGTTCGCGTTGTCCGGTGATGGGATTTGTGCGGTAGACGCTCTCGATAGCCCTCTGCTCGTCTTCGTTGGGATTGCGCCAAGGGATGGGTTTGCTCCAATTGAGATAGGGGGTAATGGGGTTTCCCTCACGGTCTTCCTCAATTTTGAAGGCCTCGTCACCGCCGAAAGCAGGGTCGGCAAGCCGCTCCCGGATGATTGAATCGCGCACCCAGAATACAAACTGCTTGTATTTCGAGTTTGTGATTTCGGTCTCGTCCATCCAAAAGGCATCTACCGAGATCCCTTTAGGGTCGGCCTTGATTCCGGAAATGCTGTCGTCGGAGGAGGGCCCCATGGCTATTGATCCACGGTCGATAAGCACCATTCCGTAGGGAGTCGGCTCAGCCCATGCTGAACCTCCAACCCCCGTGACTTCCCCTCCTGCGGAACTTCCTTTCCCAGAGAAACATGATGAAAGGAGCATGGAAAGCAGCGGGATGGAGAGGACTCCCGCTATGCCGGGTCGTTTGATGTATTTCATTATTATCGTTGTCATCGTTGTCATTGTCGCTACATAATCCGAATTGACCGGTGTTTGTTTTTGTTCTTCCCCGAGAGGTCGAGTTTCAACTGGTATCCGGCCACTATTTCATGGCTTCCGGAAGATGCCTTTGACAGAGCCGAAGTAGGATAGTCGAAGGCATATCCGATAAAAAAATTCTTGAAGGAGGCTCCGGCCATGAAAGAGACGGCGTCTTTCCATCTGTAGCCGATGCCGAGAGTCAGGAATTTATTGTAGGTAGCCCTTAGGGATATGTCGGCTGAAAGCGAGCTGAAATCAGTGGCGACAATCATGGAGGGCTGCAATTGAAATAACGTGTTTTTTAGGGGGATATTGCCGCCGGTGTCAAAATAAAGGATGCGGGGAAGCTCCGTCTCGTATTGCTGGGATTCAGTGGATTCGGAGCCTTCGAGGGAGAGGGTCACGGACGGGTCGGTGGCATGGGCTGCGGCAATGCCGATATGGAAATTGCGCCGAGAGTAGGAGAGGCCAAGAGAGAAGTCGAACGCGTTGCCCGAGAGGTCTTGCGTAGGGATTGAGGGGTCGACGGGTTGATGGAAGTCGTCGCCGTCGGGGATATATACCTCCGATCCCTTGAACCGGGAATTGTAGTAGCCCAGCTGAATGCCTATGGAGAGGTTGCCTTTAAGGAATTTCAATCGGTAGCTTCCCTGAATGGCCGTCAGAAGGTTGGAGAATAGTCCGATGCTCTCTTGGGAGACTACCGCTCCGGCTCCGATTCGACGTTCTCCGATTTTGAAAGGTATGTCGCCTGTGCCGACGAAGCTTTTGGGAGCGTTGTCGACTCCAATCCATTGCAGGCGCGCTCCTCCGCGGATCCGCAGGAAATCGGTTTCGCCCGAATGGGCAGGGTTGTAGAGGGAGGGGAGAGCCCAGGATTGAGAGAATAGCATATCGGATTGGGCCATTGCTGCGAAAGGCGCGAAGGCAGAGATGGCTATTATGGCGATTATAGCCTTAATAGCCTTAATAGCTTTTATGGCTGATTTGGTTCCGATGATATTCTCTTTCTTCAGCATCTGTTTATTCGAAATAGAAGGTCAGGACCACCATGTTGGATTTCACTTTGGAGAGCGATTGCGTCATCTTGAAGGTTTCGGGATCGTCGGTGAGGTCGGGACGGTCGTGGCGCAGTATGTCTGACAGACCAAAACAGAACTTTATCTCAGGGTCGAGCTTGAAGAAAGGGAGATAGAAGTCGATGCCGAGTCCGACGCATAGATAGGCGTCGGAGCTATTGAACATCAAAGCTTCCGTGCGCTTCTTGCTGACATCGAAAGAGGCCATTGCCCCAAGCGAGACGTAGGGACGGACGTTGCCCATACGGTCGCCTGAAATCTTGAGGTCGAGCGGCACCACGACATATGCGCTCTTTACGTCTTGCGTCCGTTTGTTGAGGTCGGGGTCGATGCTGTTGTAGTCGATCATCGTGACGCTTTTGTTGCCGAAATACATGCCGGGCGACAAACGCAGGCTAAAATATTTGTGAAGCCTGAGCTCGGCAAGCACATTTGCACAAAATCCGGGAGAAAAGGCCGGCACTTCCGCCACCCAGCGTTCCCCTTCCGGAGTGACGAATCCATTGTGGGTGAACGACAGGTCCTGCGTATGTGCTCCGACGGAGAAACCGAGATGCCAGCGTTTGAGGTCGGCATAAGGGCGATTGAGAATCTTGTCGCCGGGCTTTGCCGCCGCAGGCGCAGAGACGGCAAGGACCGCCGCTATGGCTATCAGCGGGGCTATTATGCGAAGGATATTGATATGTCGGCAGATACGATTCATTGTTGTATAAACGAAAACAGACAATGCATTATTGCGGCAAATCCCCTGCATGCCTCTTAAACAGCCTCGGGCGGCAACCGGATGATGCTTGATTCCGTCGTGTTGAATGTTTTTTAATTATTTTTTAATATAAATTGGCTTTTTGCTCATGATAAATTCCTAACTTTGTGGAAACGCGCTACTATGGATTGGACAAGATTGATAAGCGACAAGCGGCTCGGGCTGGAGGAATTTCATGATCCGCGCACGCAGATAAGGAGTGATTTCCAGAGGGACTACGACCGTTTGGTGTTTTCCTCCCCCTTCCGGCGTCTTCAAAACAAGACCCAGGTATTCCCGCTTCCGGGGAGCATATTCGTTCACAACCGATTGACCCACAGCCTGGAGGTGTCGTCGGTCGGACGTTCGATGGCCCGGGAGGCATGGCTAAGGCTTGCCCCTAAATATGATGGCACGCCGACCGGACGCATCCTGCTTCAGATTCCCGACATAGTTGCGACGGCATGTCTGTGTCACGACCTTGGCAACCCTCCTTTCGGACATTCGGGGGAACGGACCATCTCCACATGGTTCAGCGAAGGGAATGGCCTTGGGCTTCGCGACCGCCTTTCGCCGCGACAATGGGCCGACTTCTCAAGTTTCGAGGGTAATGCAAATTCATTCCGGCTTCTGACCCATCAATTCCGCGGCCGACGGAAAGGGGGCTTCGCAATGACCTACAGCACCCTTGCCTCGATCGTGAAGTATCCCTGGACGTCGCTTCATGCAGGGGAGAAAGGGAAATTCGGCTTTTTCTCCTCGGAGGAGGAACACTACAGGAAGGTATCCGCCGAATTGGGCATACCTTCACTCGGAGACGGGGTGTTTGCCCGGCATCCGCTCGTCTATCTGATGGAGGCAGCCGACGACATCTGCTATCAGGTGATGGACATCGAGGATTCCCATCGGCTGGGCATACTGTCGACGGAGGAAGTGAGGGCGCTTTTGCTGGGGTTCTTCCCTGTGGAGCAGCAGGCTCGGATGCAGCGGGCCATGGGTTATCTCGACGACCCCAACGAACAGGTGGGCTATATGCGGTCGGGGGCAATCGGAGCGATGGTGGGCGACTGTGCAAGGGTTTTTGCCGAAAAGGAGGAATCCTTGCTCGCGGGAGAGCACTGCGGCCCTCTTGTCAGACTCATGGAGCCCCGCCTTGCGGAGGCCTACGAAGCCTGCTCGGCCACGGCATGGACCCGGATATACTGTGCTCCCGACGTTGTGGACGTCGACATCGCCGGCAACAGAATCCTGACCTATCTGATGGACCATCTTATGGAGGCCGTGCTCAATCCGGAAAAAAACTCCTCAAAATTGTTATTATTGAAAATACCGAGGCAGTATGACACTTCCGCCCCTACGATGTATGAGCGGGTGCAAAGCGTGCTCGACCATATTTCGGGTATGACCGACGTGTATGCCCTCGATTTGTTTCGCAAACTCAACGGCCATTCCTTGCCGGCGGTCTGACCGCCGGCCGGCCTTGACAAAACATAAAGATATGAATCTACCGACAACACAAAAGACTATGCCGGCCTTGCGGCCTTGCGTCGCATTGCTGCTGCTTATCCTGATGGCGTTTGCTCCGGCATTCGCCCGCGACTATACACCCGAGGATCTCGAAAATCCCAATATCGCCGACCGCAGGGTCTATGTCGCCGACCCGGGAGGGCTGGTCAGCCCCGACGTGAAGACGAGGGTCAACAGTATGCTCTACGACCTGCGCGGCCGAACGAGCGCGGAGGTCGTCGTGGCGGTTGTCCCTTCGATAGGCGACGTCCCGATCGAGGATTTTTCCGAGCGGCTTTTTCAGCGCTGGGGACTCGGCAAGTCGGATAAGGACAATGGCGTCCTTATCCTGATTGCCATGTCCCAGAAAATGTCGCGCATACAGACCGGCTACGGAGTGGAGGGCGTGCTTCCCGACATCTCCGCGAGAAAGATAATCGAGCGCGACATCGTGCCCAACATGAGGGAGGGGAATCTCGACATGGCGGTGATGGCCTCGGCCTCCGACGTGGCGAAGGTCTTGACCGACCCCGTGGCAGCGGAGGAGCTCAAGAGCGCGCGCCGCGACGTCTGGGAGGAGCCGGCAAGCCCCATATCTTCAGATACGATATGGTCTTTCGTATCATGGCTTGTCGTGGTGCTCGGTCTTTTCTCGATCGGCCTCTTCTGCTACGACCTATTCAATTCCCGGGGAAAGGACCGCTACAGGAAATCCATGATATGGTATGCTCATCGCAAGGCCTATTGGGTGCTTGCCCTGTGTTCGCTTGGAATCGGACTATTGCCGGCCTTGCTCGCAGAATGGATGTACAGAAGGACCCGCAACAAGCCGATGAAGTGCCAGGTCTGCGGATCAAAGATGAAAAAGCTTTCCGAGGATGAGGACAATGAGCTTCTTAATGACTCGCAGGATTTCGAGGAGCGTCTGAACACGGTGGATTATGACGTGTGGGAATGTCCGACATGCGGGTCGGTGGAGCGCTATCCTTTCCCGACAAAACAGATGAAATATACGGAATGTCCCAACTGCCATACCATTGCCATGTGTCTGGTCAGGGATCACACGCTCGTGCCGGCAACGACCCGCCGGGCCGGAGAGGGGGAGAAGGTGTATGAATGTCAGTTCTGCCATCATCAGAACCGTCGTCGTTATTCCATCCCGAAGCGTGACGACGGGGCAGCGGCAGCTTTGGCGGCAGGGGCAATCCTGGGCTCGCTC
>VSPO01000010.1 GCA_009775375.1 Muribaculaceae bacterium
TGCGGAATGCGCTGTATTTTAATTATTTTACTGTATCATTAACATATCGAAATAAGTTTAGACAACTTCATTATATTAATTGTGATTGAGAAATAGTTCTCGGCACAAAATTACAAAAAAAAAACAATACAAACGCAAGATTTATGTTGTAGAACATACAATAACACAAATGCGCCCTATTTTGTAGCAATATTACGAAAAAAAATCGCTCTTTTCAGAATATTCCAAGAAAAACTGTAGACATAAAGCAATAAAGCTCGCTCTAAACTTTTCGCTCTTAATATTTGTGTATATAGTATACATTTTATGCCTTTGCACTATAAATCACAAATGATATGGCAACAGCACTAAACATTAAGCGCAAAAACATTGACCTCCCCGTCGACATTCTGCAAAAGCTCTCCATCATGGCAGCGGCCCAGGGCAAGAGCTTAAAGAACTTCATCGAGACGGTTCTTATATCAAAAGCCAATACCGTGGCCGTTGAAGTAAGCGAAAACCCATCTCCCTCCGGTGATCCGTGGTTTAATGACCCGGAAAACATAGCCTCCGTAAACAGGGGTATCGCCGAATATAAAGCCGGGAAAGGTCGGGCTTACTCAATGGACGAAATAAGGGAACTGTTAGGCGTATGACTTACGAACTAATATTAATGCCGGAAGCTGCGAAACACTTGGTGGAGTGGCGAAAGTCCGGTCAAAAGAAAACGCTAAAGAAAACATCGATTTATTTGAGGAACTTCGGCAACATCCCGGCACCGGCACCGGCACCGGACACGTTGAACAACTCAAAGGAAATTACTCCGGCTACTGGAGTAGAGAAATCAATAAGGGCGACCGAATGATTTACAACATTGAGGATAACAAGGTAATTGTCAACGTGGTATCTCTCAAAGGTCATTACGGAGATAAATGAAAAGGAGCCGGCGCAAATTTGCGTCGGCTCCGTATGATTGAGGAAGGACTTGCCAAACTATCGCAGGGAGGGAAAACAAATAGGATTTGAGAAAACTTCTCTCCTTAATTGTGTGTTAAAGAAAAAAAGTGTTAATTTTGCGCCCAAGTTTAAATATCGGAAGGATATTTGCCGGAAAGTCGCCTTGACTTTTCAGCTCCGGGAAGTGGCCGGCCTCGGCTTTCCACCATCCGCAGCATCCTTTCACACTTGCCTTTGGCACAAAAACCAAACCCTATCGAGATGAAAAATCTGGTTATCGTAGAGTCGCCTGCAAAGGCTAAGACCATAGAAAAATTCCTCGGCAAAGACTTCTCAGTCATGTCGAGCTACGGACATATTCGCGACCTCAAGAAACACGGCTTCAGCATCGACGTTGAAGACGGGTTCAAACCCGTATATGAAATCCCCGACGACAAGAAAGAGCTCGTAAAGAGGCTCCGCAAGGCCGCAAAGGAGGCCGACTCCGTGTGGCTCGCTTCCGATGAAGACCGCGAGGGGGAGGCGATAGCCTGGCATCTCGCGGAGGTGCTCAACCTGGATCCCGCCACCACGCGGCGCATCGTTTTCCACGAAATCACCAAGCCCGCCATCCTTTCGGCCATCGAGAATCCACGCACGATCGACATCGACCGCGTAAACGCCCAGCAGGCCCGACGCGTGCTCGACCGAATCGTAGGTTTTGAGCTCAGTCCGGTGCTTTGGAAGAAAATCAAACCCTCTCTGAGCGCCGGAAGGGTGCAGAGCGTGGCCGTCAGGCTCATATGCGAAAGAGAGAAGGAGATAGAGGCTTTCAAGGCCGAACCGTTCTTTCGCCTCAACGCCATCTTCAATCATGCCACATCGGGATTGCCCGTAAAAGCGGAGCTGCCCCGCCGCCTCGATTCTGAGGAGGCCGCAAGGAATTTCCTTTCGGAATGCGTCTCCGCCGGGTTCAATGTGGCCGACGTGGCAGTGAAACCGCTGAAACGCTCTCCCTATCCCCCTTTCACCACCTCCACCCTCCAGCAGGAGGCATCCCGAAGGCTCGGTTTTTCGGTCAACCAGACGATGATGATCGCGCAGAAATTGTATGAGGACGGAAAAATCACGTATATGCGTACCGACTCCACCAACCTCTCCGACCTTGCCATCGGCTCCATATCCTCCCTTATAAAGGAGAGCATGGGAGAAAGGTATCTAAAGGTGCGCCGTTTCCACACGCATTCAAAGGGAGCGCAGGAGGCCCACGAGGCCATCCGCCCCACATACATAATCAACCGCACCATCGACGGCACCCCGCAGGAGAAAAAGCTCTATGAGCTTATCTGGCGACGCGCCGTAGCCTCACAGATGGCCGACGCGGAAATCGAGAAGACCACCGTAGACATTGCCGTTGTTACCGCCGGGAAAGCTCCACTTCCCGATGCTTTCCGCGCCGAAGGGGAGGTCGTGAAATTCGACGGCTTCCTTAATGTCTGGAATTCAGACGGAGCCACCCAAAAGGATTTCGTGGAGCTGCCCCTCATGACAGCCGGGGAAACCCTCGAACCCGTGGAAATCACCGCCACAGAGCGTTTCACCCAGCCTCCGGCACGCTACTCGGAGGCCTCGCTCGTAAAGAAGATGGAGGACCTTGGCATCGGCCGCCCCTCCACCTACGCCCCTACAATCTCCACAATCCAGGCCCGCGACTACGTGAAACGCGGCGAAAAGGAGGGCACAAGACGCGAATATGAGGTGATGACACTAAAGAACGGAAAAATCAGCGCGAAGACGATGGCGGAAAACACCGGCTCGGAGAAGGGGAAACTCGTCCCGACCGATGTCGGGATGATCGTCAACCAATTCCTGACAGATTACTTCCCCGATATCCTCGACTACAATTTCACGGCCAAGGTGGAGGAGAAATTCGACGACATAGCTGAGGGGAAACTCGGCTGGCAGAATGAGATTTCCGATTTCTACGGCGGATTCCACCCGGAGATCGAGAAAATCAATTCTCTGAGGATGGAGCACAAGGTGGGAGAACGTCAGCTTGGCATCGACCCGAAGTCGGGCCGCCCGGTGTCGGTGAAGATCGGGCGGTTTGGTCCGGTCGTGCAGATCGGTAAGGCCGAGGATGAGGAGAAACCCCTCTTTGCGAGTCTTTTGGCCGACCAAAGCGTGGCGAACATCACCTTGGAGGAAGCCCTGAAGCTATTCGATCTTCCGCGCATGGTAGGGGAAATCGACGGCGAGAAGGTGACGGCGGCCATCGGCCGTTTCGGCCCGTACGTGAAGTTCGGGAAGATGTTTGTCTCTATCCCCAAGGACCTTACGCCGCAGGGGATAACCTTGGAAGAGGCCGAGGCGCTTATCGCCAAGAAGAAAGAGGAGGAGGCCAACCGTCTGATCAAGGAATTCCCGGAGATGCCGGGCCTGGAGGTGCTCAACGGTCGGTTCGGTCCTTATATGGCGTATAAGCCGGAGGGGGCGAAGCGTGCCGTCAATTACAAGATACCGAAGACCACAGATGCCGCCGCCCTGACTATCGAGGAGGCGAAAAAACTGATGGAGGCCCAGGACGCGGCTCCTAAAAAGAGCACGCGCAAGACCAAGAAATAATCATGTTTTCATAATAAGCGCTGTAAGGGGGAAGGGAGTTTATCAACCTTCCCCCTCTTTTGATGCATACACCGTAGGGGGCACGCCAAACATCTCCTTGAAAGAGTTGGAGAAATGCGAGGGATTGGAAAATCCCGTGGCATAAGCCACTTCCGCCACCGACAGCTTCTTCTCCTTCAGCAGCCGGGCAGCCTCGCGCAGGCGAATCGACCGGATGAAGTCGCGGGCGGGGAGGTTGGTCAGTTCTTTCAGTTTGCGATGAAGATGCACCCTGCTCAGCCCCACTTCCGAGGCAAGCATCTCCACGCTGAATTCCGAGGAGGAGATATTGGCGTTGACCACGTCCATGATTTTGTTGAGCAGCACCTCATCGTGGGATTTCAGGGAGATTTTCTTCACGCTCTCCTCCTGATGCTGCATCCCACTGAATTTGGCTTTCAGCAGGTTGCGGTTGTTGAGCAGGGAAGCCACCGTCGTGCGTAGCACCTCAATGTTGAACGGCTTCGCCATGTAGGAGTCGGCCCCGGCTTCGAGTCCGAGTATACGGTGGCGGTCGTCGGTGCGCGCTGATATCAGCACGACGGGGATATGGTTGACGTTGACGTTCTGCTTCACTCGTTTGCAAAGCTGATAGCCGTCGATTCCGGGCATCATGACGTCGGAGATTATGATGTCGGGGGCGTCGGCCGAGAGGATAGCCTTCAGGGCGTCGTCGCCGTTGTCGTAGGTCGTGACCTTGTAGTCGCCACAGAGTTCGGAGGTCAGGAAGTTGCGGATGTCGGGATCGTCTTCAATAATGGCCACGGTCTTCTTCGTGCGCGGCTTCTGCTTGGGATCGGCCTCCGGCTCCGGGGCAAGTTCGGGGGAGGAATGACGTGGCAGCGGAGTGGCGGTCTCGTTGGCGTCAGTCTCCTTCATCTCCTCTTCGCTCAGATGGGCGCTCCCCTCGGGGATGCGGATTATTATCTCGCATCCTGTCTGCTCCCGGCGGTTGCGGGCGGAGATGGAGCCATGGTGGAGCTCCACGAGCGAACGGCAGAGATGGAGCCCGATTCCCGTGCCGGAGGAGGAGTCGGTGATGTCATTGCCTATCCTATAGAATCTTTCGAAAATCTTTTCAAGCTTGTCGGGGTCGATTCCGATGCCCGTGTCGGCCACCGTAAGCTCCACATATCTGTCGAGGGGATATTCCCCATCCTTGTCGCTGCCCTTATGCAGGCTGACGCTTATCTCTCCCCCTTGGGGCGTGTATTTGAAAGCGTTGGAGAAGACGTTGAGGAGCACCTTGTCGAATTGCGAGGGGTCGACCCAGGCGTCGACGGGTTCTTCGTCGTGGGTGAATGTGAAGCTTATCTTTTTCTGTCCGGCGATATATTCGAAGGGGAGCATGGCGTTGTTGATGAAGCCGACCATCTCCGTCTCCCTCATCTTGAGTCTCACCTGTCCCTTCTCAAGCTTGCGCATGTCCATCAACTGGTTGACGAGGTTGAGGATGCGGTTGGCGTTTCTATAGATGATGGAGTAGACGCTTTTCAGATGAGGGTCGCGGCATTGTTCGAGAAGACGCTCCAGAGGATTGATGATTAGGGTCATGGGGGTGCGTATCTCGTGGGAGATGTTGGTGAAGAACTGCAATTTTGCCTCCAGCACCTCCTCGGAGCGGCGGCGGTCTTCCCTTTCGCGACGCTGGCTATCTTTAAGGCGCACGAAATGGACGGAGGCCACAATCAGCCCCATCCCCACCAAGAGATATATGAGAATGGCCCACCACGACTGATACCACGGCGGACGGACCTCTATCAGCAGTTTGCGGGTGCCGTTTTCAGATTCGTCGCCGGCCACGCGGAGCTGGAAGTGGTATTTCCCGGGCGACATGTTGTTGAGGGTGATGTGGTTCTGGCCCGGGAGGGTCGAGAGCCAGCCGTTGCCATGCTCAAGGATGCGGTATTCATAGATGAGTTTTTCGGGATTGTCGTAGGTCAGGGTGGAGAAACCGATGGAGAAAGTGTTGTCGCGGCTTGAGACGGAGACTTTCTCCGCCTCCTCAATGCCGGTCTCCACCACGGGCCGCCCACCCGACAGGGTGTTGGTCGTCACTCTCTCCGAAAAAATCCCGAACCATGTCAGCACGGGGTTGTATTCGCGTGGCTTGTCGTTGATGTCGTAGGGATAGAAGACGCTGAAACCGTTGACGCCGCCGAAGTAGACGTTGCCGTTGGGGTCTTTGCAGAATGCACCGTGGGTGAACTCGTTGCTCTGCAGGCCGTCGCCGGAGTCAAACGTGACAAAACGGCGGGTCGAGGGGTCGAATTTGGCAAGACCGCGATAGGTGCTTATCCAGAGGTTGCCCCCTTCGTCCTCGCAAATGCCGCAGACGACGGAGTTGGGGAGCCCGTCGGAGGTCGTGAAGTGTTCGAGCTTTCCAGAGGCGGGATCGTGGCTGTAGAGTCCGTCAGACGTACCAAGCCATATCTTTCCGTCCTTCCCTTTCGCTATGGCATAACCGAGGCAATCGTCGACGATATTCTCCTTTCCGGAAAATGAGAGGAATCTCTTTTTCGCTGTGTCGAAGCAGCTCACCCCTCCGTAGTGGGCGAGCCATATTTTCCCGTCGGCGGTCGGGAGAAGACTGTTGACCCAGTCCTGCGGACGGTTGGAGTCGCCGCCGACCGCGTCGGGGGCCGTGATTCCGTAGATTGAGCCGCTTTCTGGATTATAACCCACGACGCCCCGTCCGAACGTAGCGAGGCATAGATGGCCGTTGCTGTCCTCACCAATGCTATAAATCTTCACATTGCCCAAAGGGGCTATCTTTTGCGGGGTCTCTCCCGCCGGGGGGATGAGGAAGAGTCCGGAATTGAACGTGCCGGCCCATAGTCTCCCCTTGCTGTCGCTGAAGAGGCAGGTGGCCGTCGAGGGGAGGGGGATATGGCGAAGCCGACGGCGGTTTTCGTCAAGTTGGTAGATTCCTTCGTTGTCGCAGCTGACCCAGAGCCGTCGGCCGTCGGCATGGCATATCGCCATCACGCACCCCTCGCCTATCGGATTGGCGGGGGAGGAGACGCGCCCGTAGGAGGCGAACATGCGGCGCTGGGAGGGGATGAAGCCGACACCCTGCTGATATAGCCCGATCCAGAGATTGCCCTCGCGGTCGGCCATCATCTGATGCACCTTCCCCGAGGTCAGCGTGGCCAAAGGGGAAGAGAGGGGCATATCCGCGAGACCCTGCGGAGAGACGAGGCGCACGCCGCGTCCCTCCGTGCCGGCGTAGCATTCCCCGGCGGCCATCATAAGCGACTTGATCGCCACGGCTTCACCCGGAATCCTGCGTGCCTCGCCCCCTACCATCCCAATGGCCGTGACGCCCCCATCGAGCGACCCTACATATATTATCCCCTTCTCCGTGTCTTCGGCTATGGATGAGATTTTGTCTCCCCCGATCTCGGGAGCGCGGTATATCCTCCCCTTGCGCCCTTCGCGACCCGAAGGGTAGATGCGGCAGAGGCCGCTGTTTTCCGTGCCGATCCAGATGGTGTGGCTGGAGTCTTCGAAGATGTCGCTGATGAAGGCATTTTCCACGAACGCCGGCATCCCGGAGATGCGCTCGGCCTCTTGAGAGTCGGCCTTGTATCGGAAAAGGCCGTAGCCGGCGGTGCCAATCCATATTTCGCCGTTGGAGAGGCGCGTTATGTCGGTGATGTGAGGCTGGATAGGCTGCTTGTTGAGGCTGAGGGGGATGTAGCGGAAAGATTCGCTACCGCTGTCCCACGACATAAGACCCTTGACCGTCCCGACAAGCATGTTTCCGGGGGCGGTCTCTATCATGGTGTGGACGTAGCTGTCACAGAGCGTGGCGGAATCGCCGCGCTCGCTGAGATAGGAGCGGATGGAGGTGCCGTCGTAGCGGTTGAGCCCGTATTCTGTGGCTATCCATACGTAGCCTTTGGAATCCTGGTAGATATTGTTTATAAGACTGCTCGTCAGCCCGTCGCCCGATGTCAGCATGGAGGCGGGCTGGGCCTGCGCGGCAAAACCACGGCAGAGGAGCAGGAGGAGGATGGAGAGGAATCGAAGCGGTCTGGTCATGATTTGAAGGTTTTCGTCTGAAGGGGCGAGGCGCAACAGAAGCCTTTGCCTTCGGCTGCAAAATTAGGAAAAAGAATCGTGGAATCGCCAATATTTTTGCATGTTAATTCGCATTCGTTACATTTCTCCATGTATCATGTTACGCTGAAAAAAGCGATGCAACCATCGGAAGCGGCTTTGCAACCGCGATTTACAGCGATCTCCATCTTTTTCCCTAATTTTGCAAAAACGAAACAACTCAAAATTTCCATCTATGTTTAAGACCAAGTTGACCTTCATCTCATCTCTCCTCCTTGCCTGCTCCTGCGCGGGCAATTCCTCCACCTCCACCCCGGAAGAAGCCCCCGGCCTCTACAAGGCATTCGAAGACAAGTTCCTTCTCGGCACGGCCCTCAACGGACGCCAGATCTCCGGCGAGGACTCCCTCGGACAGGCCGCCGCGCTGAAGCATTTCAATTCCTTCGTGGCGGAAAACGTGATGAAATGCGAGGAGATACATCCCGAACGCGACCGCTACTTCTGGGCCGACGCCGACGCATTTATCAAGCTGGCCGAAGACAACGGCAAGCATATCGTGGGCCATTGCCTTATCTGGCATTCGCAATGCGCCCCATGGTTTTTTAAGGATGAAAAGGGGGAGCGAGTCTCCGCCGACACACTCAAACGCCGTATGCGCGACCATATCCATGCCGTCGTGGGCCGCTACAAGGGCCGGGTGAAAGGATGGGACGTGGTCAACGAGGCGATCGTGGAGGATGGCAGCTTCCGCAAGTCGCCTTTCTATGAGATTCTCGGCGAGGAGTTCATTCCTTTGGCTTTCGAATATGCCCACGAGGCCGACCCTGACGCGGAGCTCTACCTCAACGACTACGGCATGAACGTGCCCGGCCGCCGCGACACCTACGTGCGCCTTGCCCGCGAAATGAAGGCCAAAGGGCTGCGCTTGGATGCCATCGGCATGCAGAGCCATATCGGCATGGACTATCCCGACCTGAAGGAATATGAGGCGGCGATGGACTCCTTTATAAACACCGGCTGCAAGGTAATGATCACAGAGCTTGACATGAGCGCCCTGCCGACAGTATATCAAGGGGCCAACATCAGCGAGAAAGTCGACATGAAAAAGGAATTGAATCCTTATACGGGAGGGCTTCCCGACAGCGTCTCCAATGCCTGGAACGACAGGATGCGCGAGGTGTTCGACATTTATCTGCGCCATGCCGACGACATCACGAGAGTGACGGCCTGGGGAGTGACCGACGGAGATTCCTGGAAGAACGGTTTCCCCGTGTCGGGACGCACCGACTATCCCCTGCTCCTCGACCGCGACTACAACCCGAAACCATTCCTGACACAAAAGCAATGATCCGGAATATCATATTAGCGATTTCCCTCATTATCCTTGCCTTCCCGGCGGCAGTCTCCGCCGGGAAGGCAAAGCCGCTTACCCCGGTCGACATCGCCCGCGAGGAGCTCTCCGGCCTCCCCGTGAAGACGGAGCTTAAGCTCGTCAGGGAGAAGGGGCTCGGCAACGAGGGCTTTCGCATCGATTCCCTGCCGGGAGGCGGGTTCATCGTCAAGGCCAACGCCGAAGCCGGATTGCTCTACGGAGCTATGCGACTGAAAAAAGCCATGGGAAAGACGGCTTCGGCAGCAGAAGCAGCCGAAGCCGCAAGGGACGCCAAACTGACCGGCACATCCGTCCCCGCCTTCCCCATCCGCATCCTAAACCACTGGGACAACCTCGACGGCACCATCGAGCGCGGCTACGCAGGCTCCAGCATCTGGGACTGGGAAAACCTGCCCCCTGCCGGAATATCCCCGCAGCCGGATACTGTGCCACAGTCAAATGCCGTGGTCTCCCGTCTTCGCGAATACGCAAAGCTCAACGCGGCCGTAGGCATCAACGGTGCGGTCATAAACAATGTCAATGCCTCCTCGAAGATTCTTGGCGAAGACTATCTGCGGAAGGTGGCGACGATCGCCGACGAGCTGCGTCCATACGCCATGAAAGTCTATCTATCCGTCAATTTCGCCGCGCCGATGCAGCTGGACCGTCTGCCCACGGCCGATCCGCTCGATCAGGCGGTGCAGAAATGGTGGAAAAGGAAGGCCGACGAGATTTATAAGCTCATCCCCGATTTCGGAGGATTTTTGGTGAAAGCCAACTCCGAGGGGCAGCCCGGCCCCTGCGACTTCGGGCGCACCCATGCCGACGGAGCCAACATGCTGGCAAGGGCGTTGCGCAGGCATGGAGGCGTGGTGATGTGGAGGGCGTTTGTCTATTCCCCGGGGGATGCCGACCGTGCGAAGCAGGCCTACCTGGAGTTTCAGCCGCTCGACGGGGAGTTTGACTCCGACGTAATCGTGCAAATCAAGAACGGCCCGATAGATTTCCAGCCCCGCGAACCGTTCAGTCCGCTCTTCGGGGCGATGCCGGCCACGGATCAGATGGTGGAATTTCAGATTACCCAGGAATATCTCGGCCACAGCAATCATTTAGCATATCTTGCTCCGATGTGGGAGGAATTTTTCGAGGATGTCAGGCCGGAGACGCTGAAGGGGGTGGCGGGGGTAGCCAATATCGGTGACTCCGAGAATTTCACGGCCCATCCGCTTGCGCGGGCCAATTGGTATGCCTTCGGGCGTCTGGCCTGGGATCCTTCGCTCTCTTCGGAGGAGATTGTCGACGAGTGGCTGCCGCTTGCGCTGGATGGCTATCGCAAGATGCCGGAAGAGGTGCGCGAGGGACTGAGGGAGATGATGTTGGGAAGCCGTGAGGCGGTGGTGGACTATATGATGCCGTTGGGGCTTCACCATATCTTCGCCTTCGGCCATCACTACGGGCCAGAACCGTGGTGCGACGTGCTGGGGGCACGTCCCGACTGGCTTCCAAGCTACTATCATCGCGCCGACAGCGCTGGAATCGGGTTCGACCGTTCGCCGTCTGGGAGCGACGCCGTCGGGCAGTATCCGGAGCCGTTCCGTTCGCGCTATGCCGACGTGGAGACCTGTCCGGAGGAGCTGCTGCTGTGGTTCCACCACGTGCCGTGGACCCATCGCATGAAAAGCGGGCTGACCCTCTGGGAGGAGATGGGCGGCCTCTATCAGCGCGGGCTCGAAACGGTGGAGAAGATGCAAGGGCAATGGGGAGCGGCGCAGCCGTGGCTCGACTCCTATATATATAAGGACGTGGAAAGGCGGCTTATGACGCAGGCCCGCGACGCGAAATGGTGGCAGGACGCATGTCTGCTCTATTTCGCCTCGCTCAACGGTCGGCCCTGGCCATCCGCAGCCCGCCCTCCGATCCATACCTTGGAGGAGCTGAATGCCATAAAGTTGCCGATTTCCAACTATGAATGCCCCCCGCCGCCGATGCTCGACAGCGTAAGATAAAAGAACGGCCTTGAGGACAGTCGATTCAGGCTGTTTTCGAGGTCGATTTAGGCCATTTTAAGCATTTTTGCGACAAATATGTCGCAAAAATTTGGCAATTATGATTTTTCTGACTAATTTTGCGGTCAAATCATCCCTATCCCCTCCTCGTTAACAGTTGTCGATAGTGAGCGCAGATCCTATTCTTACAATTTTTAACGCCGAGACCGAAAGCGGCGAGCCTATAAAACCCACCGACAAGGGAGACCACGATTTTCAAACAAAAACAAAACACCGACAACGGAAAAACCAAAAACAAAATATGAACCCACTCCCACAAGAAGATATAGGCCGACATCCGACCAACGTCAACAAACCAATACTTCAAAATTTGAAAAAAATTAATGCAAATATTTGTATTTGTGATTAATTATATCTAATTTTGAAGCTGAATTTCCCAACCCTCTCGGCAGGAAAGCCCCGGGAGATAGGCGAAACGCATAGGATATGGCTGAGATTCAATCGGTTGAAAACCGCGAGATTTCAATCAATCCGCCAGCAGGAAGCCTCCGGAGACGCCCCAACGGAACAAGGGAAATTCGCAAATCTAATTTAGTAAAACAAAACAAATCTAATTTCGACAAAACAACTTTAAATTTTTCAAACGAACAAGTTCAATTGTTTAACATAAATTAATTTAGTATGAACAAAAAATTAGTAAGCTTGATGTTCGCTTCATTGCTTCTTGGCGGCGTATCGACGACCTTCGTCGGCTGCAAGGACTATGACGACGACATCGACAATCTTAACACTCAGACGAGCGACCTCTCGAAGCAGCTCGCTGACCTTAAGGCTGCTGAATCCGGAGCCAAGGCAACGGCTGAAGCTGCCAAGGCATCTGCTGAGCAGGCTCTTAAGGACGCTGCCGCTGCTGCTGCCAAGGGCGACGACGCTGCCACGGCCGCTGCTGAGGCCATGGCTGAGGCTCAGGCCGCTAAACAGGCTGCTGAGACCGCTAAGGCTGAAGCTCTTGCCGAAGCTATCAAGAAAGCTGAGGAGCTCGTCAACAATGCTTCCAAGGCCACTGCTGAGGAAATTGCAGCTCTTGCCGGCAGAATCGACGGTATCCAGGCTGGTCTTAGCAACATCGACCTTGAAAAGATCGATGCCAGCATCGGCGCAAACGCTCAGGCTATCGCTGACCAGGCCAAGGCTATCGAGACTATCAACACCCAGCTCAAGACTTTCGAAGAGTTCAAGAAAATCGCTACTGAAAAACTTGGTTCAATTGACGAAATCAAGGCTAAACTTGACAAAATCGCTGTTCTCGAAGGCGAGCTGAACACTCTCAAAACTTCCGTAAGCGCTATCAAGGCTACTGCCGATACCAACAAGGCAGACATCGCTGCCTTGACTACAGCCCTTGGCACCGCCAACACCAAACTTGGTGAGCTTTCCGAGAAAATCACAACCGAAGTCAACAACGCCCTCAACGCAATCGCTGCCACGATGGACGGCCGTCTGACTTCCGTGACTCTCAAGCCCGACCTCTATGTTGGTGGCATCCCTACTATCGCTTTCGAGTCCGCTAAATATAACAACCTTGTCTACGACAAAACAGCTAAAGATTGGGTTCGTAATACCAAAGGCCAAGTTGCTTGGATCATCAACAACGGCGCTACCGAGGCTCACTATCGTCTGAACCCCGCTACGCTTAAGGACGAAGATATCAACATCAACGACCTGAGCTACGTAACCCGCATCGCTTCTACACGTGCAGGCGACGAGAAGGCTACTGTTGTGAAAGTTGCCAAGGCCAAAGTTGGTGCTGACGGTACTCTTATCGTTAACGTAACGAAGAACAACACCGAATCACTCAACCTCACAAGCGACGCAAGCAAGATTTACACTGTATCTCTTAAAGTGCCCATCGCTAAGGAGCATCTCTTCAAGGGTGAAGGCGCAGCTTCCGTTTACTCTGAGTATACTCGCGTAGCTGAGACTTACTTCGAGCCCGAACTTCGTTTCGTACCTGGTCAGAATCTCGACAGGAACAGGATTCACCTCACAGACTCTGCAACCCTCTACGATTCAAGCGTTAGCGAGCTGATTGACAAAAAACTTGTTTACGATAAAACTTACGATCTCTACGAGCTCGTAGAGGGCTGCAAGGTATTCGACAGCAAGGACATCCCCGCTGACAACAACCATCAGCCTCTGACCCGTGCTCAGCTCAATGCTTACGGTCTCGACATCGTATTCGGTCATCCCACGACTCCTTATCTTGCAAAGACCGCCGACAAGACCGACCAGCAGCAATTCTACACCCTCTCCGGTGAGAATGGCAGCATCCTTACTCCGGTTGCTCCCGGCGCAGGCGCAGGCAACCAGGCAATCATTGGTAAAGAGCCCATCGTTCGCGCTATGCTCGTTGACACCAAGAACAACAATGTTATCGAGGTTAGCTACCTGAAAGTTCAGTTCACGGCTCAGCCTATGAAGGACATCGTATTCAATCTCAATGTCGACAGCAAGGGCAACCAGTGCACCGGAGCTTCTTACGACTTCACTTGGGACTACATGATCAAGAACGTATTCGTTAAGCTCAACGACGGCAAGGGCATGAGCAAGGAAGAGTTCTGGAAGATATACGGCGAAGACCATCAGATCACCAACACAACTGCTCAGAGCTCTCTCGTAGTCAATGTTATTCCTAACGGCAAGCCGGTTGACGCTATCCCCGTTATGTCTTGGGCTATGACTATCGACGACCTCGCAGCTCTCAACACACTCGCAGTCAACAAGCTTATCGTTGGCAACAACGTAGCTGCTCCTGTGAAGAAAGTTACCTTCATCGATCCTAAGGGTCTTAACCCGAACATCGTCCTCAACCTTAAGTGGACTGTGACAACTCCGGTTGCCAAGCCTACTCTCGGCGAGACAGATCCTCTGAAATGGAAGAACGAGAACATGCTCGTTTACCCCGTGCCTATGAAGCTTGTGAACGGTGAATGGAACGGCGTAACCGCTTATTATGACACCAACATCCTCGAAGGCCGCATCCAGCCTCTTGTAAAGGGTCTTGCTTCTTGCGAGTACTATGACCTCGACTACGCTCCTCACGCTGGAGTATATTGGGGCGATACTCTCGACTACAAGCAGCTCGGACACTGGAAGATGACAACAGCCAACCAAAAGGACCTCAAGCAAATCAGCTACGTAATCGACAACACCAAAGACGGTATGGCTCTCGTAAGCGGCAAGGCTGACGGCAGCAACAATGTTGTTACCCTCAACTGGAGCGCTGACATCAATGGCAAGTCTGACAACCGCTATGTATTCGCTACTTCAACTCTCGAAATCGTCAAGATCCTCAGCCTCCATCCTTCTGTAGGTGAGGCTATCATCGACAACTCTGTAGAGCAGAAGTTCAACATCGGCAACAAGTTCACTATGAAGGACGCATTCGGCAATCTCGTTGCTAAGCAAGCTACAACAGCCGAGCCTTACGCTTACGACTACTGGCGGTACTACGGCATCACCAACGTAAGCTTCCAGGGTGAGATCAAGGTTGCCAACAACGTAGCCGGCACTGAAGGCGTTCGCACTCTTGCATCTTTGAATATGACAGCCAACGTTTCTGACGCTACCGGCGAACTCGTATTCCAGAACAACGGTGCTCCTCTCCAGGCTGACGCTTACCTGATCGTTCCTGTAACAGTTACCCACAAGTGGGGTGTTCTCGAAGGCACTATCGCAGTTCCTTTGAAGAAGAAACTCTAAACAGAATCCACCCGGATCGGCCCGTCCGATCTGACACCGCAAAAAGCGGCCAACCCCCCCGGTTGGCCGCTTTTTTTGTTTTGCTACTGCCGGCCGGCAAAGGCAAGCCCTGACAGGAGCGGCAATTCTTGCCCCGCTCTCAACCGCCCTCCGGCGCGAACCTGCAGCGGCCCGTGGTTAGGGTGATTTTTTCGGCAATTTTTGCTAATTTTTCGCAGATTTATATTTTTTTCTTGTATCTGCTATATTTTTTTATTAATTTTGCTTTTACTTAACGTACACACATTTGAAAACCAATCTGACATGATGGCGACAGAGCCAGGTCGTTATTTCCTTTTTGACTTCCATGCCCTCCTCCACCCTGTCTGAGTTAACCATCACAAATAAAAGATGAGCCGGAAACCATCAGCTGCACTCCTCGCAGCCCTTTGCCTATCTTGCACAGCCTTCATCCCCCGTGCAAAAGCTCAGTTTGCGCTCAAAACAAACCTACTCTACGACGCAACAACAACCCCGAACATCGGGGCGGAACTCGCCGTTTCTCAAAAAAATACCATCAACCTCGTCTACGGCCTTAACCCCTGGACATTCTCCGACGGCAAAAAGGCGAAGCACTGGGTGGCGATGCCGGAATTCCGCTGGTGGAACTGCACGGCCTTCAACGGCTCCTTCTTCGGCGTACACGCCATGGGTGGACAGTTTAACGCCGCCAAGGTCAACCTCCCCATCCCGGGAGCCTTCTTCGGAGGCGACAATATCCGCACGGGCGTGAAAGACTCACGCATGCAGGGCACATTCGCCGGCGTCGGCGCAACCTACGGCTACCAATGGAGCATCACCCGCCACTTCAACATCGAGGCCGAAATCGGCGTCGGCTACAACCACATATGGTATGACAAATACCCCTGCACGGAATGTGGCAACAAAATCAAGTCGGGACAAACCAACTACGCCGGCATCACGAAGCTCGGCCTTTCCCTAATGTACATCTTCTAAGCCTTGCCGTCTATGAAACTGAATATCGCCTACATCCTGCCCCCCGCGATCCTCGCGGCATCCGCTGCGACGGCCCTCGCCGCCGACATCAAGACCGACGGTCTCTCGCTCCATCGCAACGGCAACTCGCTCGACGTCAAGACCGAGATCGTGCTCGACGACCTGCGACTCAAAAACAACCATCAGATCTACATCACCCCCGTCATCTCCGACGACAAGGGGAACGCGACGACGCTGCCCGCCGTGCTCGTCAACGGCCGCAACATGCAGATCGCCATCGAACGCAACATACTGAAGGAGACCACGGACCGCCATCCGGACGTGGCCTACTCCGTGCGCCGCCACAACGGCAAGCCGCAGGCCGTCAGCTATACGGCCTCCGTGCCCCTGCTCCCCTGGATGATCAAGCCCGGGGCGCAGATCTCCTTCCCCGTTGACTCCTGCGGCTGCGGCGTGGACCTCGGCTCCGCCCCCGCCACGGGCACGCCCCTCAACCTCAACCCCGCCGGGGAGATGAAGCGCGTCTACATCACCCCCTCCGTCACGGAGCTTCCCGTGGCCGTACATGAAGGGAAGGCAAGGGTGCAATTCGAGGTGGACCGCACCGTGCTCCACGACGCCCCCTACCGCACACGCAACGGCCAGCTCATCGACAACCGCAAGGAGCTTCAGATCATCGACGACTCCATCCGCTACTCGCTGACCGACCCCAACGTGGAGATCGCCGCCGTCGACATCGTCGGCTACGCCTCCCCGGAATCACCTTATCTCCACAACGAGGAGTTGGCCACGGGCCGTTCGCGCGCCCTGGCTGAATACGTGGCCAACCGTCACCACCTACCCCGCGAGGCCGCCCACTACGACGCCGTGCCGGAGAACTGGGGAGAATTCCGCGAAATCGTAGCCACCAGCAACGAGATCTCCCCCGAGCAACGCAAAGACCTCTTGGCCCTTATCGACGCTCCCGCCTACGGCCCGAAGGACTACGACGAGAAGGAGAAGACCCTCAAGACCGACCCGCGATTCGCGAAGCTCTACCGCAGTCTGATCCTGCCGAAGTGGTTTCCAGTGCTCCGCGCCACGAAATTCCAGATCAAGACCCGTCTGAAACCGCTCGCCGACGAAAAACTCGCCGAAGTAATACTCCAGACTCCCGAGAAGATGTCGCTCAACCAGATGTTCCGCGTGGCGCGACTCTATCCCGAAGGCAGCGAGGAATTCAACAAGACGATACAGACAGCACTTGCCAGCTACCCCGACGACCCGGTTGCCAACCTCAACGCGGCTATCAGCGTGCTCAACAAGGAGGAGCTTACGGACGCCGACAAGGCCCTCGCTGCGAAATATCTCGCGAAGGCCGGCACGTCGCCCGAAGCCGAGAACGCCAGGGGTATACTTGCCACATACAATGGTGACTTCGCCGCCGCCCGCGCCCACTTCGAGAAGGCCGCGCCGTTGCCGGAAGCCACCCGCAACCTCCGCCTCCTGGACTGACCTCCGGGAGCAGACGATGGAGCCGGGTCACTGGTAAATCTTGCGCTTTAAGCCCGGCAAAGCCATCCGAACAACAATAAAGAATATAAACAACGTACACACATTTGAAAATCAATTTAAATAAGCAGTAACATATGAAAGATTTCAAAAACTACCTCGCATTAGGTGTGCTCAGTCTCTTCCTGTCCGCCTGCACCAGCGACAACATCCCCGACAATTCGGGGCAAATCACGTTTGAGGGAGACGGCTATCTTGCCATCGACATCAAATTGCCAACCCAGTCCGGCACAACCAGAGCTAATGACATCTATGACGATGGTCTCGTACAGGAATATGACGTAAAAGACGGGTGCCTCCTAATCTTCAAAGGCACTGATGAAATGACCGCAGAATTTCAGGCAGCATATCAGCTTCCCTCTTTTAACGGCAACAACGAAGATTCAGGTACTGTCAACGACAACATCACAACTTCCTACAAAAAGGCCGTGAAAGTTGAGGATATTTCTCTGACTGATACAGAAAATTTGTATGGACTTGTGATGCTAAATTACCAGAACGTTGCAACTGTTGCTGACAAGAAAGTCACCATCAACGGGGCGGATTTCACAGGCACTTATAGTGCGTTCATCAATAAAGTCCTTGAATCAACCAAAGATGCCAGTACGGGAAGCGAATTTGCAGAAGGGAATTTCTATACCAAGGATTCAAATGGAGTAAAATCCTATTTCTTCATGTCAAATGCGCCTATTACAAGCCGTCCCGGTGGAGCAACCCAAGTAACTGCAGGCAATGACAATGCCGGTGTGACGACTTTGGTTAATCTCACCGGCAAGCTTTACGAATCAGAACTGGAAGCTATGAATAAAGAATCCACTTCTGTATATGTAGAGAGAGGTGTAGCCAAAGTCACTGTCAGCACCAGTGATAATGTAAAACAGATAGGCGAGGGAGAGACTCCTATTGCTAAAATTCAAGTAATCGATTATTACCTCGCCAATGAGAGCAAATCAACTTTCATCACGAGGAACATGGGGACAGCAACTCTCGGCAATTTCCCTTCCTACATGGAGTATGCCGCTGCAGCAGTAACCGTTAAGCCATACCGCTTTGTTGGCGACACACAACTTGGCACTACGACACTTCCACCTGTGGCTAATCTTTTCCGTACATATTGGTGTATCGATCCTGAATACAACAAGGTCAAGACATATAATGATCCTGAAAACCCAACCACCACATCTATGGGTAATCCGACATACTGTTTTGAGAACACATTCAATGTTCAGAATCAGACATATCAGAATACCACCCGCGTCGTACTAAAGGCAACTCTTACAAAGAATGACTCTGATAAGGCTGTGACATTCTATACAGTCAACAACGACGAATACAATCTTTACACTAAATTGGAAGATGCGCAGTCTTTTGCCATCAACAGGATACTCAACAATGCTTCTATCGTAACTATCATAAACAATGCACTAAAACCGGGACAATCGGTAAGTATTGCAGAATGGGTAAATGTAGAATTTGGCAAGAAGGACAGTAATGGACATATTAAAGTTGAAAGTGTGTCCTTCAAAGAAAACGTTCCGACAGGTGAAGGCGCTCCTTTTAAGTCTCAACCGGTATTTGCAGATGAAGCACAAAAGAATAGCATCATAAATGATGCCAATGCCGCATATGTAATTGCCGAATATACTAATGGCGAATCTTACTATGACCTTCGCGTTAAGCATTTTGGCGACGACTTGACTCCCTTGTCAGCTGGCGAGAATGAAAACGTTACAACAGTTGCAGCCGCTTATGGCACAGGTGAGACAGCTGAGAAGAACTATCTTGGTCGCTATGGCATGGTTCGCAACAACTGGTATGACCTTAGAGTAAACAAGATTCTCAAGCTCGGCACTCCCGTTCCGCCTGATGCAAATACTGAGACTCCCGATGACAACCAGTCCAAGCAGAAATGGGTGGCATTCACAGTAAATGTCCTCTCATGGGCTAAACGTACACATGATTACGAGATAAAGTAATCCGACAATAATCATCAATCCTAATTAATCAAGCCGGGGATTATGCCGCCGCTTGACGGCATAATCCCCGGCTTCTCCCCTCAAATTCATTACGAATCTCTCAATGAATCCGACAGAATCCGTAAAACCTATGATGCGATTTTTTAAGAAATACACCGCAGCCATCTTGGCGCCAATTTTATTCTTCTCTTCATGCACTATGATGAGAGAAGACCTACCGGACTGTCCATATGGATTATATGTCAAGTTCTCATACGATTACAATATCCAACGGGCTGACATGTTTAAAGACCATGTCGGTCATATCTGTCTCAACGTTTATGATGAAAGCGGGAAGAAAGTAGCCCAAAGAATCATAACCAACAACGGGACAGAGAATCCGCTCGGTGCCTATGGGTTTACCGTATATTTTCCCAACGAAGAGCTGAAACCCGGCCACAGCTATCGCCTGCAAGCCGTCGGTATGCAAAAAGACTGGGACACAGCCCTCTCCCTACCAGGAGCGAAATACAGACGCTCTGATGACGGCAACATCGCCGACCACCACATAAAACTCGACCACAAACAGCCTGAGACGGATCTGGATTGTGGCCACAACCACGTTGACAACTCCGCTCCCCTCGACACACTTTGGCACACCTTGAAAGTCACGTCGACGCTTCCGCTCGACAAACTCGAAGATCCCGGTGTGCACCCAACCCGAAAACCATATTCGATCTATCCCATCGAGGAACAACTCGTAAGGGTAGACCCCGAAAAATATACATTCGCCACAGTATCACTTATCCGAGATACGAAACATCTTAACATTACCCTCCGTCAAATCGACGACCCTGCCAACATCAGGCATGACGATTTTGAAGTATTCATCGTTGACGATAATACGCATCTCGACACTAACAATGAAATCGTGAAAGAGGCTCCTGTACATTACAACCCTTATGCCTCATGGACCACAAGATTCCTTTCCGACGGCACTGTGGATGTTGAAACAGAGGCTACAACCGAGGAGGTGATGCAACGCACTGCCCACTACGACCTTATGTTCAACCGCGTGATGTATCCTGAAAAAGGGAAAGAGGGAGGAAGACTGCTAATCAAGAACAAGACAAACGGAAAGACCGTAGCCGACATATCCCTTCCCCATATCCTTGCGGAAGGACACACGGCATATGAGATGTATAACTATGGGCATCAGGAATATCTCGACCGCGAACATGACTATCGCCTCGACTTTCTTCTTAAAGGCGACACATGGTCGAGCGTATATGTTGTGATCAACGTGCTGAGTTGGAATGTTAGAATTGACAACATCGAAATAAAATAAAAAATCCCAAACCCGTGAAATCGAGTTTCATTAAAATATTATCCCTCATGGCCTCATGCTTTTGGCTGACCATAGCCGGAAGTTGCTCTCCCGAGAAGGAGGCTTCTCCCGACCCGCAGCCGGAAGAGGGCGCATATTATCTCGCTTTGATGCTCTCCACCTCGCAGACCATGACAAGAGCATCCGAACCCTCGGAACAACCTGAGGGAAGGCTTCCATCTTTGTCAGAAATGGAGGACAAGATCGACAACCTGACCCTTTTCCTCATTGACGCCACAGGGGATAACGCTCTGACAACTACAAATAATCTTGAACTAAGCGGGAAAGATTTGAAATTCGAGAAAGCATTATACGTAGATTTCAATAATCCCAATCCCGATTTTATAATAGACCCTCAGGGGACTGACATACCATCAGGCTATGACAATGCCATCTTGATTAAACTGCCACCCAATACTGAGCTTAAGGACGGACAATATGCAATGGCAGCAGTTGCCAATATGGGAGACCAAACGGCAATTAAATCACTGTACGAACTGAGGAAGCTCATTGTTGATAAAATCTGGGAAAACGCAACTGCCGACCAAAAGCCGGTTGCCCGCACTAATTTTGCCATGTCATCGTATGATGAAAATGGAGGCGTGTTGTCACGCGTATATGGATTTGCAACATATCCCGGCACGAGATACAGTCCTTTCAAAGGTTCATGCAATCTTATGCGTCTTGCCGCGAGAATAGACCTTGGATGCTCTGAGATTGGCGCTGACGGAACAATTCCTCAGTATGGAGCCATCACGGCTGACAATGAAATAGCATATAATGTAACCGACGGCACTGAAACTTCAGGCATCGTCTACGTTAATGCCGTGGAATTGGTCAATTCTATGTCGAAGCCATCCTATGCCCTGCGACACTCAAAATCGGCAACTGAGATTAGCGACCCAATTGATGAGACAAATTGGTTTGAAAATCTTGATTGCGGAGGTCTTTTGAAGAAAGAGGGAAATAACGAACTTGCTTACATAATCGATCCCAACTTCCTACTGAAAAACAAAGAGGAAGCCGACTCAAAGCGTGAGGATTGGTTTGGAGACTCAAGGCCGGAGAAGATAAAAGCCGATGTAGTAGGCAGCATCGATCGTTTTAATGAAAACAGAAACGCACTGATAAACCAATTCATAATGTCGGATGCCGACCAAGCCGATAAAAACAAGGGGTTCACAAAGACCCTTACCATCGGCTATGTCAATGAGAATACTTTCTACAACGAAAAAGGGATTGATCCGATGAAATTTGCGACAGGACTTATCTTTAGGGCAAAGTTCGTGCCATCGAAAGTTTACTCAGCTGTTGATGAAAACAATAAGCCAACTTCCCTAAACGGCAAATATTCCAAGGGGAATTCATTCTGGAGAGTTAAAGCTACCGTAGAAACTAAAGAAGCAATAACATACTTCGACAATGAGGAGGCAGCAAAATCATTTGCGACAGCTCAAAACGGAGAATTGATAGCCTATCCCGGAGGTATTGCTTATTACAATATATGGATCCGACATGCTGAAGAAATTAAAGGCAAGAATGACTATGTTTTGCAATATGGCATAGTCAGAAATAACGTATATCGGATCTTGCTTAAAATCAAAGGATCAGGGAGTCCCAAACCTTTTGAAATCCCGACGGAGACATCCTGGGAGGTATATACGAAGCCTTGGAATTTGAGGGTGCAACCGGAAATCATTATGTGATGCATGATTCATGATGCACGATGATTGATGATAAATGCTAATATTAGCGCATTATTTGAATGGATAATTACTTTCTTTATGAATAGATTTTTCAAAATATATCTTCTTTTGGCGGCTTCGTTGGCCACCTTGCTGACGTCGTGCGTTGCCGACGACCCCTCGTCGGGCGGCGATGCCGCGTCCGGCGCGTTCACCATCTCCACACGCGCCCTCTCCTCCCCGACCTCGACAAGAGCCACAGTTACGGGATATGGCGAGACAGATGCATTACGTCCTCAGGAGCGCATCAACAACTATTCCATCATTTTCATTAAGAAAGAAAGCAAAAGCTCGAATTCCGGCGTAATCCAGGAAATTATCCAAGGAACCGTTACGGCGGATAATGTGAACAAAGACGAAAAGTATGCATTCACTCCAACCAAGCTGACCGGAACTTCCTACTATGATATCGTGGCCCTTGCAAACGTACACCTTGATTCCATCAACGAGTTGCTAAAATACGGCTATCTGACAGGAGGACAAGAGCCAACGGATGTGGCAATTCCAGAAAATCATGTGCAGTTAAAGCAAGATGAAAAAATCTCTGATATCAGCGTGCTTCTGAACAGCATTTCTAACTATTCATCGCTTTGCCCCGAAATGAAAGAGAGCACCGGAAATACATTCTCCGCCTCCAAATATATGCCAATGTCCGGCTACCGTCAGGATGTCAGCATCACCGAAAACAAGGAGGAAACTTACAACAATGATGGCCATGGACGCAATAGAATTGAGGTAATCAGGATGTTTGCCAAGGTGGAGATAATGATAAAGAATTCCACTGACAAATCTCTTAAAATCCAATCCGTAAAATTTTCCAAACTCAACAATTGTGATCTCAAATTATTTCCCAACTATGGAATTTTAGGAGAGAAAATGAGTTCTGACAAGATTTCGGACTTTGAAAAATATCTTGGAGGAGATTATATTGTAGATGGGATGATGGACTGGCATCCAGGAGGCGACAACTGGGCAACCCTAACAGCCGGAGAAACAAAGAAAGCCATTTTCTATACTCAGGATTCTTCCGCACGGCTTGCTCATGAGTCCGGTCGATTCATGGTCACAGTGGAGATTGAAATCGGAGAGGGCGATGACAAGAAAACTATAATTCATTATGCACCGACGGAGGAGCTGGGATGGATTCAGAGGAATGATCATGTCGTGATACCGATTTCGCTGACGGATTTGGTGGTGGATTGGACGGTGACGTTCTATCCTCCTATCGGCGGTTATCCGGCCATCGTGGAGACTGACGACGATTTCAACTTCCGTTGCATCTTCGGTACGCAAGGGGAATTCGCGATTCGTCCGATAATCCGCAATGCCGACGGCAAGACGATTGACGGAGCCACGTTCACCGTCACGGACAGCCACGGCAATGACGGCAGCAATGGCAAGGAATTAAAGCCGAAGCCGAAGACCGAGGACTCTCCATCAATCTTCACAAAATATCCGCGTCGCAGCGGCAATGAGTTCGTAGGCAGGCTCAACACCAACGAAGGCACCGACGTCTTCCCCCTGACCGTCAATGTAACCTACAAAGACGCAACCGGCAAGGAAAAGACAGAAATCCGTTCCCGCAACATCTACATAACGAGGAATAACAACCTAAAACAGTAACCACCGGACCGCAGAACCCGTAATGGCCCCTCTCTACTCTCCTCATTTTCCTCTCCACTCTCCCCTCTCCGCTTACTTTCGCAAACCTTATACACCAATGAAATTTTCAACTATAAAACTGGCGAGGGGTCTCTGCATAGCCGCCCTCGCCGCCCTATCACTTTCAGCCACCGCCGAACGGCGTTGGCTGATTACGCATCATTCCCAACTATCCACAAACAAACCTATAAGCTCTGAAGATAAAATTGATATCTACCACGAGCTACCAAATGGGGAGAAACGATATTATCACGTCAACCGAATTGGTCTGACTGACGGCGACCCTGTTAAGGACGATGCTCTGACTAAAGAGGAGCGCGAAATGGGAGGCACAGAGGGCCAACGCTGGGAATCGTGGGACGACCCAAACGCCTCTGAACGCAACTTCCTGCAGGTGGAGCTCAAAAAGCAACTGAATGAGCTTATCTCCCCGGAGGAGACTCTCGTGGTCTACACGAAGCGTCACGCCCGAAGCGGACACGGACATCCCACGGGTTTTGAAATCCGGGCAAGCGAGACAGGCAATGATTGGGACAATGCCCCCGTCATTGCCTATGCATATCTCATATACCGTGGCAACAACCGCAAAAACGACGGAGATGGAGCGACTGTAGACAACAACTCCACCAAGGAATATTCCGCACGTCTTGAAATTCCCGAAGATGAAAAAAAGAAGCCCTATAAATACCTACGCTTCTACGTGACGGCCAACAACACCAAGAACCGCGTGACCGACACGGACGGCAACCTCACCGACCGACGCACCATGAAGCTATTGAGCTTCAACGTAATGGCCCTCGGCCCGGACGACAACTACTCCGACATCCTCGTAGACCGTTTCCACCTCCTGACCGACTACTCCTACAAATACTACAACTACGACTTCGTCAACACCCTCGGCATCTTCGAACCCCGCAACCGCAAATCAAAAGTATACTACGGCGGAGACAAATTGCTTGACTACGACATCACAGGCTATACAAAATGGCCCGGAGAGTCCGGTTCCCCCTGGACCGATGCCGGCGACAGCATCTACTGGAACAAAGACGTTGAATTTCTGAAAAATATCAACGTCAAAATGCCTGTCTATAAAAAGACCACGCACAAGGACGATATACGTATATCGGAAAATTCCACGGTTCCGGAAACACAAAGCCCTAACTGGCGTCAGCCGGTGCATGAAGTGGAACACGTGCTTTACGCCATCCCCGGCGACCCCATCGCACTCTATCCCTTCTATGAATTCGGCGATCCACATCCAAGTACCGGCACTCCCAATACTCGCTACCATAACACCTTCATCCACTGGTATAACTACCGAACAGGAGGCAACGTAAAAGAGGAAAATGGCACGCGTTTACTCGATTTCCTCGTCGACCCATCCATTGTCTGCAAATCAGCGAACTACGGCTTTTACACCGGCCTCAACATCTCCGGATACACCAAATTTGACTCGACCGACCAAAAAGAGCCTCCCACGGAATCAAATATCATCAGCATATCCTCCGTTGATGAATTAATCGCTTTCCAACAGAAACTCAACAGCGGAGAATACTCCAATATCCAAAAAGGTCTCCAAGTCACACTCGACCCGACTCAAGTCTATGATTTCACCGGAAAAGATTTCGAGCCGATAGGGACAACCGAGCATCCTTTCATAGGCACATTCAACGGACAAGGAGCCACAATCTCCAACCTTGTCATCAATAGACCGGAAGACAGTCATATCGGCCTGTTTGGGCATTTGAAATCCGACTATAAGAATAATGTCGGAATAAACTCTGTTATATTAAATATCAATCTTGACAATTCCTGTCGCTTAATAGGCAAACAATATATCGGTTTAGTGGCAAAGGCTTCCATTGGATGGAATTTAAATGTCACAATCGAGAACGTCGTCACCCAAGCGACACTTGAATCCCAAATGACAGGAACGAACCAATGGGGAAACAAACCATATATAGCAGGATTGATTGCCACAGCCGAAGGTCAAGGCACAATCATAAAAGATTGTGTCGTTGCCGGGAAAATCATTGCTGAAAACAATATAAATATTATCGGTAATTTGAATAACGGCAATATCTCCAATTGCATTTCAACAGCTACGATTGAAGCAAAATCCGACACCCCCTTAATCCTCTTCGCATATCCAAATGAAGATTGGGCTAAGGATATATTTTCCAACTGTTTCTCCACATATGCAAATCCCAACGACAAAACAAAACGAGGACTGAACGAATTGAGAAATGACGAAAATGGTTACTATTTCGAAAATCCTGATTCCAAAGTAAAAACCTACGTAAATTCGCAAGATTTTGCCCAACTCCTCGGCAGCGAATGGATTTTCAGCGATGGCATGGAATTCCCCATGCCGTTTGCAAACGCACGTCCCTCACTCCCTGATCCCGATGTGCCTAATGTAAACCTTGACGATGTGCCGGGACTGAAGGCTATCGAGCAGAAAATTTATGGACAAAAGCCTTCATACGGAATGCAGGAGAAACTATATGCCGGAAACGTCGCCACCTTCTTCTATCCCCGTCCTACAAATCCCGAGGGAAAGGGCATCATGACAGAGCTGCCTACCGCCCCAAACGGCACTTTCGGTAATACAGACTATCTTATCGCCGCCGACATTGCCACCGTTTTCGCCGACGGGTCAGAAGGCAGCGAATATAACGTCGACGACTCCCAACGAAAAATCTATGAGCCAACCATCCTTTGGCGACACATCTTCCGCATAAAAGATGGAAAAGCATTCGCAGAGGAATTCTCAGGATCAGTGGAGAAAAATCGTGAATACGTCAGAAACAACCGACGGATCATTTCCACTCCGCTCTCTCAGGTATCTCAGGAAAATCCATTCCAAATACGCCTCGACTGCCCGATTCCCGTAGAAGAGACCGGACAATATCCCTACCCTTCCAAATATTACTATAAAATCTCCGACACCGACTATCGTCGCGTCAGAAGCAGCGAAATCTACGTCTTCAAATGGAACGAGGCAACCGGGGATTTCGATAAAACCCCCACCGAGGAAGTGACTTTCAAGTCGGACTATGCCTTCAAGGGGATGGGAAGCCGCACATTTGAGAACACCATCTACAACATCTGCGGAGCCGGTGGAAATTACAACCGTTACCTCGTATGCCAATCCGCGAAAGAGGGACGCTACCTCGTGCGACTCATCGGAAAGGACATCAACGGAGATAAAATCGAAATCTATAAGGCCAAAGATCCCAACAACAAGCATCTAATCCTTCAGGAATTCGACATAACGTTCCTTCCCAATGAGCAAGGACATATGGACGCATTCGCCGACGGAGAGGCAAAAGACAAGCAAATGAACGAAAACTTCGGTCTGCCCAACGCCAAAATCGATTATGACGAATACGACCAACTTTTGATAAAGAAAACGCAAGGCAAACTCGGAGTGGAGGACCCCGACGATTATTTCCTCTCAATGTCTGAGGGGAAGCAACTCTACAAATGGCCTTACGTATGGGATCATTCTTCATACGGTTTTGGCTACTCCATGAACAAGCAGAGCGACCAACAAGCCTACAACTACAACATCTACAAAATTGCCAACAACTCCGATGTATGTCCCTGGTCAAACACTGCCACAGATGTCAAGGACGTCAAATACAAAAAATCTCCGGAAGACAACAAACAGGCCGGATTCTTCTACTACATGAACTCCTCGTCAGACCCCGGCGTGGCCGCACGTCTTGAACTCGAAGACCTATGCCCGGGATCTAAGATTTATATTTCTGCATACCTTAACGAGTTTTCCGGAGGTGAAGAAAAGGGCAACATGGTATTCAACTTCACCGCCGTCGGCAAAAACAAGGAGAGGGTGGTCATACAAAGTCTCGTCAGCGGCTATATCCCCAACACCGGGGAATGGAACCACGTCTATTTCGAATTCATGCCCGACCTCGACAAGAAGAAATATGCAGAAGGAGTGCTCGGCGGAGTCGACCACTATGAAATCGAGCTTGACAACAACTGCAAAAGTTCCGAACAGGCCGACTATGCCGTAGACGACATCAAGATCTACGTGGTGCAGCCGCAGGTGTTCGCCAAGCAGATGCAGCCCCTTTGCGAGGCTATGGTGCAGACCCCGGTGAAGATCCAGCTGCCTTTCGAGCCGCTTCTTGCGTCGCTGGGATATAACGAGGTGACGGAAACGTCGGCCCATCGGATGAAGGCAATGAGCTCCCCCTACTACATGAAGGAGACACGCGCCAACAATGAGCAGAACGACAATCTGAGGGTGTATTACTGCTTCGTTGACAAAGCAAAGTTTGACAAACTCTACAGCAAAGTTGGCTATGAGCAGGCTTTCAACGAAGCAAGACTGAAATATCAATACGACCTTACAAACGAAAGCCACGAGCAGACTTTCGGCGTGATCAAATTCAGCAACCTCTTCTCCGGCAACACCCCATATCCCGGAAATCCGGCTGACGTTGCAGCCGCCTTGAAGATGAAGGGAACCGTCTACGCCGAAACCCAGGACGGCGTCCGCTATCTGACTTTGATAACCGTGCCCGAGAAAGGAGACAAAGATCTGTTCATACCCGGAGAGCAGTATTACATCGCCCTATACATCAACGACATCGAAGGGATATCTCCCGGGGCTCATGAATTCGACATCCTCAACCGATGCTCCCATACCAGCGAATTCACCGTAGAATCCGCCAATACCATTATCATCACCAACGACAACGGCAACGTTACATTGCCGAACGACACTTACTGTCTCGGCTCGTCGCCCACCGTGGAGATAATACTCAGCAACATAAAAAAGCCTCTCGATGGGGGCGGCTACGAGCATTTGGAGAACGGAAAACTTGACTGGTATGCCGGAACTCTCAACCAATTCAATGAGGAGAAATCATCAAACGGCGAGTACCTACAAGAGGCATTGATGAAGCTAAGAGAAATCAATGACGAGCCCCTTACAGTAGAAGGGCTGAATGACATTGCCACGGATGAGAACTTTACCAAGTCAATGAAGGAGATGATTAAAAAGCTTATGCAAACCACCTACAAGGATGGACGCAAAAAGCTTGAGCTCGGAAAACCATCACACACATTCCCCGAACTGCAAGCCTCGGCAACCGACTCCCTCAACTATGCCGTGGCAATTCCCGTGATTCCTTTGGAATATCAGAATCAGGAAGGGCAGGACGTGCAGTATTGCGGTTCGCCCATGGAGATTCGCCTTAAGGCCAGTGCAAACGCCCCCGGCATGTTCCACGGTCTTCAGATTGATTATCCGGAGGAGATGGTCGACGTGCCTGTCAGAATCGGTCTCAATCAGATTCGTGCCGCGCAGACTGAAGACAACACCCTTCGCATTCCGCTCGTAGAAGTCAGCAGCCCCACCACCCACGCCACAGGCATAAAGCTCCGCGAAGGCACAGCTAATGAAAAGCTGACAGGAAAGGAAGTGCTACTCATCCAGACCGACGACAGCCGTTATTCCGACTTGGCCCTGACCGGAGTCCCTGAGACTGATCACGACGCTGCCGCCACAACAACCAAAGCCAATGACGCCTTCGAATATCATGGCATTTTCCCTATCGTCGGAAAGATTGTCAGAATCGACGCCCGGAAGGCCACCAAAGATGAATACGTGCCAAGCAATGCCTTCTACGTGCAATTCGACAGCCGGTTTGAATTCCGCGAGGGCTACACATACATCCTCAAATTCGACATCGAAGAAGATGGTCCCGACGGATTCCAGACTATGGCTTGTCCGGGGCAGCATGTGTTTACGATCAAGGTTGTGCCGGAGTATCTGGTTTGGAACGGGGATACGGATAACCGCAACTGGAATAATGACGACAACTGGAGCCGTGTCGCTCCGGAGGATATTTATCCGGATATGCACAGCGATGAGCTCGCTCTCTCAGGCACTTCAATTGCCGAGGATGAGCGTCGGAATTTCACGACTGGTGAGACCACGGATGTAAACGAGCCTACGCAGAACACCAACCGCCATGCGTTCGCCCCGATGGAGTTTACGAAAGTGATCATCGATTCCAAGGGTCGCGAAGCAACCGTCGACGGGCAGACCAAGAAGGCTTATTCCTACCCGAGCCTTTACGAAATCAAGACCGAGACGGTGAACGGTATGCCGACAATAACCTCAGAGCCTCACTTCCCCGAAAAGATGCAATGGGCCAACCTCTCCGCCGACGGATACACTACCCCGACCGGCTTAGGCGACCCGACCGACTACATCCACTACGACATGGCTGCCACTACGCAAAACCTTACAGATTTCGGCTATGCCGACAAAGAGGGGGTCAAAGTGGCCGTGGCCATCAAACCCTGGTATGCCAACACCGCCGAACAGGTGCATTTCCGCACCGATTCACGGATTGACAAGCAGCAATGGTTGCGCTACGACAAAGCCTGGGTAGAGATGGAGATGGCCCCCGAAAGATGGTATCTCGCAGCCTCACCGCTGAAGCAGACCGTGGCCGGCGACATGTACCTCCCGACAAGCGGTGCACGCCAAGTGACGCGACTGTTCACAGAGATCAACTTCGACCACAAGGCCGACAACACCGGGCTCAACAACCGCTTCGCCCCCGCCGTCTATCAGCGCGGCTGGGACAAAGGCACCGCCACCGTCTACGAGCTTAAATCCAATTCTTCAGCGGAGACACGCAACGTGGCCGTCGCCCTCGACTGGAGCCACGTCTACAACGAAGTGAAAGAGCCATACGAAGCCGGCATGGGCTACTCCATCAAGACCGACATCACGGAGGCTAAAGATTTCGATATGAACAAAGGCAAAGTCCTCTTCCGTTTCCCAAAAGCCGACAACGCCTATGAATACTGGGACATCACCGGCACAGACCACGACAACAACGTCGAAGGCGGCAACCTCGGAGATCGCACCGACCGCCATCGCCTGCAAGACGCAGCTATTGAAGCCAAGCTTGAGAATGGCGGCGGCAGCAAGTACTTCCTTGCCGGAAACCCCTACATGGCCAACCTCGACATAACGAAATTCTTCGAAACCAACTCAGGCAAAATCCAGCCCAAGCTCTGGCTCATTGACGCCGACAAGCAGATAGCCGTAACCGTGAATGAAGACGGGACAGTGACCTCCAACGAGAACGAAAGCTTCGACGCCCTCGCTCCGATGCAGGGATTCTTCGTGGAAGCAGCGCAAGGCACCCGTGCAGCAAGCAATCTGACGCTCTCCTTCAAGGCGGACATGACCTCCGTAAAGACAACCGCGACAGATAACCCCAAGACCCGCTCCGCATCAGCCGACGGCAACCTCCGCATAACCCCTATGGCTGACGGACGCGAAGGCACCTCGGCTGTGGTTCGCCTCGACGCCACCGCCGACAAGGGTTATAACCCCGACGAAGACATGGTGCTCCTCGACGACCCGAAATGCGAGACGCCCCGCGCCTTCACCATCTCCGGCAACAAGGCAGCCCTCATCAACGCCACTGACAACGCCGACGGCATGGAAATCGGAGTCATCGCCCCTAAAGGCACCGCCACGAAGCTCGTCATCGACAACACAGCCGACTTCTCCCACCTCCTGCTCCTCGACACCGCCACCGGAGAGACCACACCTCTCCACGACGGCATGACCCTGCAGGCGACAGGGAGCGTGGCAGGACGATTCTTCCTCGTAGGAAGCACCTCCACCCCCAAGGCCGAACTGCTCGGCCTGCGCCTCACCATCAAAGGCAACGACGTGACCGTCATCGCCCCCAACGCCGAGACCGGCCTTGAGGTAGCGGCCTTCACCCCCGACGGCATGAAGACAGCCGCCGTGGAATGCGACGGCGAAGTCACCCTCACCCTCGAAAAGGGCGTCTACATAATCACGGCGCGCGCCTCCGACGGCTACACGCTCCGCAAGAAAATAATCATCTGAAAACGATAATGAGATTCATACTATCAATCGCCACGGCAATCGCCCTGTCCTCCGCTTTCATCGCGAAAGCGGAGGGCCCGCGGTTGCAGCTGCTCGACAAGGAGCTCGACTTAGGCAGTTTCAGCAAATTCAATCCCAAGTCGGGCACGATCAGATACAAAAACGTAGGCGACTCCGCCCTCGTGATCCTGCGCGTAACCGCCGACTGCGGATGCACCGGCGTCAGATACTCACGCGAACCGCTCCCCCCCGACAGCATCGGGGAGATAAGAGTCACCTTCGACGGCAACGGCCGCCCGGAGGGGAAGTTCAGGAAAATGATCCGCATACGCAGCAACTCCGACAACGGCACGGAAGCCGCCTTCATCACCGGCCACATAAAACGTTCGCTCGTCAGATAGCAAAGTCAGATCATCTCAAGATAGGCGCGCGCCACGGCGGAATAGGAGAACCTGGCGCGGACGCTCTCGCGCATCCGGGTCCGCATACGGGCAAACTCCTCAGGATTCTCCACTATTCCGGCAGCCCAGACCAACCCATCCGCAAGATGCGCCGCCGCCAACTTGACATTATCGGAATAAGAGGCCAGATAGCCAGTCTGCTCATGATCAACAATATCGCCCTGCCCCCCTTGGTCGAAGCTGACAGGGATGCAGCCGTAGGCCTGGGCCTCCACGAGAGTGCCGGGAAGAGTCTCATAGCTCGAAGCCGATACAAGCACATCGGCATTCTCATACACGTCCCTCACATTTTCCTCCCCCTTCACCATCCCAAGATGGCGATGGGGGATTCCCATCCCCTGAAGACTCTTCCCGTCTTTCACGCCTCCGAAGGTGGTCAGTTCCATCCTTTGGGCAAGACCGGGATATTTATCCGCGATTATCTTCGTGGCCTCCACAAGCACCGGAAGCCCCTTGATCGGGTCGTCGAGACGCGCCGCCCCAATCAGCAACCTGATTTTGCCATCCCCGGCCGGCTTTCTCCCCTCCCCGGAGGAGGCAATCGCCATGTCGATATTGAAAGCATTCGGAATCACCCTCACGTCGGCATCGCGAAGCAGCGACGACTGCCGCGCCTTCCCCTCCAGCCACCGGCTGACCGCCACAAACCGTAGCCGCTCCGGCAAACCGTAGAGCTTCCTCTTACTCCGCCACACGCGCCGCGAAAGATCCGATCTGCCGCCAAGCCTGCCGAGCAACGGACAGCAACCGCACTCCTTCTCGAAGCCACGGCACTCCGCAGCGTGATGGCAGACCCCGGTCATGCACCACATATCATGCATCGTCCACGCCACAGGCTTCCCCATCTCCAAAATCCTCCTCACCCCTCGGAGCGAAAGCATACCCTGATTCACCCAGTTGAGCAAAACCAGATCGGCCCCCTTCACGAGGGGATGCTCCCAAAGCGGAAGCCCGTCGGAAGCCGTGTCGATTTTGAAAAGCGTCTTCCTGCTGAGTCCGTTTGCAAGGAAAATCTTCAGCCTCTCCGCCAGAAAAGGGATCATCTCCTTCTCCGGCGGCGCAGCCACCTCCACAAAGGGGGAATCCGTCAGTTTCTCCACGACAAGCATCCTCGCGTCGGCACCCTCCGCCCTCAAAGCCTCCATCAGCCGGCGGCTCACGACAGCCGCCCCGCCCGTGGAGTCGCTCTTATTTATTATCAATATCTTTTTCATATCTCAGGAAGCGATAGGATATTCCTTCATCTGTAGACTCGGAGGGAGACTCCTCCACGAGCCGCCATTCCTGACCGAGCGGCCAAGGAAAGCGGGCGTCGGCATCCGGGCAAGAGGCATCGACCAGCGTCAGGTCGAGAGCAGAGGCAAGCGGAAACATCTCGCGATAAATCTGCTCCCCCCCGATTACAAAGGGGGTGACACCCGGCTCACGTTCCCCCGCCACGGCAAGGGCCTCCAACGGCGACACGGCCACCACCGCCCCCGGAGCGTCGTAGCCAGCGTCGCGGGTCACGACGATATTCAGCCTTCCAGGCAGCGGACGCTTCGGCAGCGACTCCCACGTCTTTCGGCCCATGATGAGCGGATGGCCCATCGTCATCTTCTTAAATCGGCGAAGATCGGCGGGGATGCGCCATATCAGGGAGCCTTCGCGCCCGATCGCGCCGTCGTTTCCGACAGCCACTATAATCTCAAGTTGTCTCATACAAAGTTCAGTTTCTTTCGTTTTAAACGCCGCCCAAGCGATAAAAATTTTGGAAGTTGGGGGAATTTTCATTAATTTTGCCAAAACTCCTGCCACCAACATGGCAGACTAACCCAACAAGATTCCGATGAACTATACAATCGTTGACTTCATCAGCCTTCTCGGGGCTGTGTGCCTGTTTCTCTACGGCATGAAAGTGATGAGCGAGGGCCTTCAGAAAGTGGCGGGCGACCGCCTGCGCAACATTCTGGGCATCATGACCAAAAACCGCGTGACCGGCGTGCTGACAGGCATCGTCATCACGGCCTTGATCCAGAGTTCGAGCGCATCGACCGTGATGGTGGTCAGCTTCGTCAACGCCGGGCTCATGAGCCTCGCGCAATCCATGGCCGTCATCTTCGGAGCCAACGTCGGCACGACCGTGACGACCTGGATCATCTCCGCCTTCTCCTTCGAGGTCAATATCTCCGACTACAGCATCCTGCTGCTCGCCGTCGGCGTCCCGATGCTCTTCATGAAAAGGAGCACGTATAAATCGCTCGGCGAGTTTCTGATAGGCTTCTGCTTCCTCTTCATGGGCCTCGATTTGATCAGCAAATACGTGCCCGACCTCCAGTCGAACCCCGAGATGCTCCGGTTCGTGACCGACTACGCCTCCATGGGCTTCGCCTCCGTCGTGATCTTCTTCTTCTTCGGCATCATCCTGACGATGGTGGCCCAGAGTTCGGCCGCCACGTTTGCCATCACCCTGATTATGTGCTCGCAGGGATGGATCAACTTCAGCCTCGGCTGCGCCATCATCCTCGGAGGCAATATCGGCACGACCATCACCCCCATCCTCGCCTCCCTAAGCGGCAACCTCGCGGCCAAGCGCACGGCCATGGGTCACGTGCTCTTCAACGTCATCGGCTCGATTATCGTGCTCTGCATCTTCCATCCCTTCATGAATCTCGTGGCCGACATCACGGCCGCCTGCATCGGCATCAACCCCAACGACATCACGGCCGCCGAAGAGGCCGGAATGGCCGACTCCACCCTCCTCAATCCCAAGGGAGGGCTGACGGCCAAGGCCCAAAGCGCCATAGCCTTCGGCCTGGCCATGTTCCCGACCGTCTTCAACGCCTGCAACCTGCTGATCATGATATGGTTCACGAAGCTCTACGTGAAGGTGGTCTGCTGGATTATGCCGGCCAAGCACAAAGACGAGGAGGAGGAATTCTCCCTCAAGTTTATCGGACGCGGAATGCTCTCCGCCTCCGAGCTCAACATCACCCAGGCCCAGAAGGAGATCGCCGTATATGGAGAGAGAGTGCAGCGCATGATAAAGATGGCACGCAACCTCATCCATCTCGACGAAAGGAGCGAAGACTACAGCTACACCTACAACCGTCTTGAGAAATATGAGGAGATCGCCGACCGCATGGAAATCGAAATCGGCAACTTCCTCAACCACGTGGCCGAAGGTCGCCTCAGTCCCGAGGGGAAGATGCGCATCGCCGGGATGCTGCGCGTCATCAGCGAAATAGAATCAATCGCCGACGGCTGCTTCAACATCGCAAAGACCCTCAACCGCCAGCACGCTAACCACGTCAAGTTTGATCCCTCCGTGCTTAAAGAGATCGACACGATGTACGACCTCGTGGAGGGAGCGATGAACAACACGCTCGAAGTGCTCCGCCAGATGGAGACCCCCGAGGAGAGCCGCATCATCAAGGCCTACAACAACGAACGCGAAATCAACAATCTCCGCAACAGCCTGCGGGATTCCAATATCTACAACATCAACAATAAAGAATACGGCTATCAGGAAGGAATCTTCTTCATGGACCTCATCAGCGAGGCCGAAAAACTCGGCGACTACATGCTCAACGTCATCGAGGGGGTGAAACATCAGTTCCGCCCGGCGGCAGAATCCTGACGAACGCCCTCTGCAGAACCCTTCCGGAAGCACACAAACAGTTCTCACTATGAATTCCCATCGCTATTGTGTCGTCATGTGTGGCGGCGTAGGCTCACGTTTCTGGCCATTCAGCCGCAACGACAAGCCTAAACAGTTTCTTGACTTCTTCGGGACAGGCAAAAGCCTCCTGCAGCTGACCGTGGAGCGCATCCTTCCGGTCGTAGGCATAGAAAACGTAATCCTGGTGACCAATCGCCAGTATCGCGACATCATCATCGAGCAACTCCCGGGCGTAAAGGAGAGCAACATCCTTCTCGAGCCCGCCCGCCGCAACACGGCCCCCTGCATCTGCTGGGCCGCCCACCATATCCTCGCCCTCGACCCCGAGGCCTCGATCGTCACCCTTCCCTCCGACCATCTCGTGCTCAAAGAGGATGCTTTCCGGCAGGCCATCTCTGAAGGACTCGACTTCGTGGAAAACGGCCCCCGACTGCTGACACTCGGCATTCAGCCCACCAACCCCAACACCGGCTACGGCTATATCCAGCAAGGTTCCGGCGTGGAAGGATGGCCGGGCATTAGAAAGGTGAAGACCTTCACGGAGAAACCCAACCTGGAGATGGCCAAGATGTTTCTCGACAGCGGCGAGTTTTTCTGGAACTCCGGCATCTTCATCTGGACGGCGAAGACCATCCTGAACGCCTTCGGCAAATATTGCCCCGAAATCGGCAACATATTCGACGCCCCCGACGCCACTTACTCCGCTCCCGGCGAGGAGAGTTTTATCAACGAGGCTTTCCCCGGCTCCCCCTCCATCTCCATCGACTACGCCATCATGGAGAAGGCCGACAATGTCTTCGTCAAGACCGTAGATCTCGGATGGAGCGACCTGGGGACCTGGAACGCCCTTTATGAGACCTCGCCCCAAGACGAGCAAGGGAACGCCTCCCAAAACTGCAAGGTCATAGCCCCCGATTGCTCCGGATCGATGTTCGCAGTCGGAGGAGACAAGGTGATCGTGGCCGCAGGCCTTAAGGACTTCATCGTGGCCGACAACGGCAATGCCCTGCTCATCTGCCCCAGAGCCGACGAGCAGAAAATCAGGCAAATCGTCAACGAGGTAAAGACCACTTTCGGCGAAAATTTCGTCTGACTATCAACCGGGAACGTGATATCGCCATCAATTCGAGAAAAAGGGCTATAGAGCGCATTTTTAAAACGTTATAATAAAAAAATATGCAAAAAAATAGGCACTGTTTACTTGCAATGCCTATTTTTTTGTATTATATTTGCACCATCAAAGCAGTTATGTTATTAACAAGGACCACCAACCAAAGTCTTATCAGAAAATGAAACGCGATTTATTCCGAAGATATGTGTGGCTCATCGATACGGTGCGCCATGCCAGAAAAATCCAGTTCGAGGGGATTACGGAGCGTTGGATGGAGTCCCCGCTGAATGCGGATCATTCTCAACTTGCGCTCCGCACGTTCCACAACCACCGCCATGCCATAGAAAACCTCTTTGGCATACGGATTATATGCGACCGGACGGACAACAATCAATACTATATAGCCGACTGGCCAAATCAAAACGTCACCAAACTGAAGATGTGGATGCTCCAGAAGCTCAGTTTCTCCGACATCGACGAAGAGACCGAGCCCGTGGGCCACAGAATCCTTCTCGACCCCCTTCCGGAAGAGAAATACGGCCTGCCGAACGTGATCGAGGCGATACAAAACAACCGCGTACTTCGCCTGTCGTGCTCAGTCCCCACTTCCGACAACAAGACCTCCCTCCTCCTTGCCCCTTATTGCATAAGATATTGGAGAAGCCAATGGTATATTTTCGGCAAAGACGTGGAAACCTCAATGCTCCACGCCTTCAATCTGGAGAGAGTCATTGAAATATCCCCCACCGACGCCACTTTCGAATATCCCCGCGATTTCTCGCCGGAGGTGTTCTTCAGGGATTTCTTCGGGATGGATGTCGACTCCACGAGGCTGCCGGAAGTGGTCAGGCTGAAGATTTGCGGGCGAACCCGCGACATGGCCCACACGCTCCCTCTCCATAGAAGCCAAAAGGAAGTCATATCGGCTCAAGACTATTCCGTGTTTGAGTATTTCATCGTCCCGACGGAGGAATTCCAGAACACGATTCTCTCCCACTGCACCGACACAGAGGTGCTCTTCCCGGAGTCGCTGCGAGCAGACGTGGCCAAGAAGGTCAACGAGATGGCCCGCCGCTACAACACGCCGGAATATCAGACGGAAGGGGAGGCTCTTTAGAGGATGTTAGATTTTAGATATATAAGGGAAATCTTAAGGTGATAAGATGCCCGCTTCATTGGAATTTCCGATGAAGGGTACGGTTCCCATTAAAAAGGGTGGATGTGAATCCATCCTTTTTTTATTTTTTTGCTTCTTCCGTTTTTTTCAATTAATTTTGCAGACATCATCCTCTCCGACCCGTCGGAGCCGCCGACACGGCTCTTCCATTCATCTAAAAACCACTAAATGAACAGGCTTTTAATTCTGGCATCAGTAATAATCGCGCTTCTTTCATCTTGCGCGAAAAAGGAATTCAAACTTGAGTTTGAACTCCCTGCGAAAACCCACTCCAACTATCAGGCCGTCTACTACGCTTCCGACCAGCGCGGGGGCGTCACGGTGGAGACCGTGGCCGTGGTCAGCGGCGGAAAGGGGGAACTGAAATGCATGGCCGTCAACCCCTGCCTGGTCTATCTCTTTGCCTCCAACCAGAAATATCCCATCGTGATTTACGCCGAAAAGGGGGATAAAATCGACGTATCGGACGACAGCGCCGACCCTTTCACATGGAATGTCGGCGGAAATGAAATCAACGCCAAGCTCTCGGAATGGCGCAAGAAAAACGCAAAGACGCTCGCTTCGGCCGATGCAGCCAAAATCAACGCCGCCGTGGACAAATACGTAGTCGCCAATCCGTCGTCGGGAGTTTCCGCCCTTCTGCTGCTGACGGCATATTCCAGATATGAAGACAACGCAGGATTCCGCAAACTCTGGAGGAGGCTGACCGGCGAAGCCCGCTCGCCGAAATGGACCCAGCTCGTGGCCCGCGCCGACATCCCTTCGGGATCTGCCGCTGAGCCGGCCCTTATCAAACGCCTCACCCTGCGAACTTTCGACAATGGCGTAGACACCATCGACACATCTAAGGCCCGGGCTTCGCTATTCCTCTTCTTCAACAACGGCATCGACAACCGCAAGGCCGTATTCGATTCCATAAGAGCCCTCGCCAAGGCTTACCCCGATTCATCACGCCGCATCATCGTAGACGCCTGCATGGACCCGGATTCACTCAGCTGGCGGTCGCCACTGCGCTCCGACTCGATGTCGAAGACGGTCAGGGCATGGATTCCCGCCGGGATGGCCGACCCCGCCCTGATGAAGATGGGGGTCAGGACCTCCCCCACCTATATCGTGGTCTCCCCCGATGGCCGCCAACGCTATCACGGAGCAAGCCAAGAGGATGCCATTCGCGAATTCCGCAGCCTCATGAAGAAAGAGCCTGCCAAGAAAAAGGCCGACAAGGAGACTTCCGACAAGAAGCAAGCGGGAAAACAATCTGAGAAAAAGGCCGACAAGAAGCAAGCTGCGAAATAAGCCCACACAAACAAATGCCTTAGAATGCTCACCAAGACCTATTCTGCCTCCATCTTAGGAATCGACGCGTTTCCCGTCACCATAGAGACCGACAGCGACCGGGGCTCTATGTTCTCGATCGTGGGTCTCCCCGACACGGCCGTGAAGGAGAGCCTCCAAAGGATGGTCTCCGCCATAACCCACACCGGCATCCGCTTCCCACATCGCGGACTGACCATCAACCTTGCCCCCGCCGACGTCAAGAAAGAGGGGTCAGCATTCGACCTCCCCATGGCAATAGGCGTCCTGACCGCCACGCAGGCTATCCCTTCCGAGCATCTCTCCGACTACATGATAATGGGTGAGCTTTCGCTCGACGGTTCCGTCCTCCCTGTGAAGGGAGCGCTCCCAATGGCCGTGAAAGCCAGGGAGATGGGATTCAAGAGGCTTATCGTGCCGGAAGCCAACGTCACGGAGGCGGCCGTGGTGAACAAGGTGGAAGTATTCGGGGTAAAGAGCCTCGCGGAGGCGATTGCCCTGATTTCCGACAATTCCGACCTGGAGCCCGTCAGGATCAACACCCGTGAACTGTTTGCTGCCGAAGCCGCTAATTTTGATTTCGACTTTTCCGAGGTGAAAGGGCAAGATTCCGTGAAGCGGGCTTTGGAAGTGGCTTGCGCCGGAGGCCACAACATCCTCATGATCGGCCCTCCGGGGTCGGGAAAATCGATGATGGCGAAGCGCATACCCTCAATCCTCCCCCCTCTCGGGCTCGCCGAAGCTCTTGAGACCACAAAAATCCATTCCGTTGCCGGGAAATTGAGCAGAGGCTCGATGCTCATGACGCGCCGCCCGTTCCGCACGCCCCACCACACCGTCTCCCCCGTAGCTCTCGTCGGAGGGGGAGCCAGTCCTATGCCGGGAGAGATTTCGCTAGCCCACAACGGAGTGCTTTTCCTCGATGAGTTTCCGGAATTTCCAAGGCAGGTGCTGGAGGTGCTCCGCCAGCCCATCGAAGACCGCATCATCACCGTAGCCCGCGCCAAATACACCGTAGACTACCCCGCTTCCTTCATGCTCGTAGCCTCCATGAATCCATGTCCCTGCGGCTACTATGGTCATCCCACAAAGGCCTGCACGTGCGCCCCAGGCGCAGTCAACCGCTACATGAACCGCATATCCGGTCCGCTGCTCGACCGTATCGACATCCAGGTGGAGATACAGCCCGTAGGGTTCGACGACATGGCCGACAAGACGCCGTCGGAGAGCAGCGCGGCGATTCGCGAGCGCGTGGTCAGGGCAAGGGCCGTACAGCAGCTGCGTTTCCAAGGGGAGAAAGGGATCTACTGCAACGCCCAGATGAACTCCCGCCTGCTCCACAAATTCGCCTGGCCCGACGAAGAGGGGCTTGCCAAATTGAAGGAGCGCATGACGCGCCTCAACATGAGCGCCCGCGCCTTCGACCGCATTCTGCGCGTGGCGCGCACCATCGCCGACCTCGACGGCTCCGAATCCGTCCTCGCCGTCCACATAGCCGAAGCCATCGGCTATCGCTCCCTCGACCGCGCCAACTACGGCAGCACATTCTGACCTGCGCTTTTTCACCTCCAACAAGCCTCTTTCAGCGAGCGCGGATTTTCTCGTCAGGCCGACAAGCCTCCGAAAGAGGCTTCCCGGCGTAGCCGGTTTGTCGGAGGCGAAAGCAAAGCAATTTTAGGAAATGATTTTATTGTCAGGACAGCTTCTAAAAATTAAGGAAATATTTCTTTATTTTTTATCTTATTGCAAAGATTTTTATTAACTTTGCGACGATTTATAATTTAATCGGGACGGCCAATCCCCGCCTCGCATAATACATCATAACATTATGCTACAACCTACGAATGTCAAGACTATCGACAAGGTAGTGGTCCGCTTCTCAGGCGACTCCGGCGACGGTATGCAGCTTGCCGGCAACATCTTCTCCAACGTCTCTGCCGGCGAAGGGAACCTCATCTCTACCTTCCCAGACTATCCGGCTGAAATCCGCGCCCCGCAGGGGTCGCTGAGCGGCGTCTCCGGATACCAGGTCAGTGTAGGAAAAAATGTCCACACCCCGGGCGACAAGGCCGACGTGCTCGTCGCTATGAACCCGGCGGCACTGAAGACCAACCTTAAGTATCTGAAACCTGAAGGAATCATCATCTGCGACGGAGATTCTTTCACCCCCGCCAACCTCAAAAAGGCCCTCTATGCCACTGACGACCCGATCGCCGAGCTCGGCATCGACCCGGCGAGAATCATGCTCGTCCCCATGACTACGCTTCTGAAGCATACGCTCGAAGGCACAGGCATGGACATCAAGGCGATCATGAAATGCAAGAACATGCTTGCCCTCGGACTCATCTGCTGGCTCCTCGACCGTCCGGTCGACAAGGTGCTCGCAAAGCTCAAGGCTAAGTTCGCGAAGAAGCCCGCCGTCTATGAGGCCAATGAAAAAGTGATCCACGCCGGATGGGACTACGGCCACAACACCCACGCCTCTATGCCGACCTATCGCATCGAGACCGAAGCCGCCATCCCCGGAACATATACCGACGTCAACGGCAACACCGCCACCGCCTGGGGCCTTATCCTCGCCTCGGAAAAGAGCGGACGCCCGCTGTTTCTCGGCTCCTACCCCATTACCCCCGCCACCGACATCCTCCATGAGCTTGCAAAACGCAAGGACCTCGGAGTGAAGGCATGCCAGATGGAGGATGAGATCGCCGGAGTCTGCTCCGCAATCGGTGCATCCTATGCCGGACATCTCGCCGTCACCACCACTTCCGGTCCGGGCCTCGCCCTAAAGGGAGAGGGCATCGGACTGGCCGTCATGGCCGAGCTCCCGCTCGTGGTCATCGACGTGCAGCGCGGCGGCCCTTCTACGGGCCTGCCGACAAAAACCGAGCAGACCGACCTCATGCAGGCCCTCTACGGCCGCAACGGCGAAAGCCCACTCTGCGTGCTCGCCGCCGCAAGCCCCACGGATTGCTTCACGATGGCTTTCGAGGCCGCAAGGATCGCGCTCGAGCACATGACCCCAGTCATCCTCCTGACCGATGCCTTTATCGCCAACGGCTCCTCGGCGTTCCGCCTGCCCGAAGAGAACGATTTCCCGGAAATCAAGCCGAACTTCGTCACGCAGGAACAGGTGGCCAACGGATGGAAACCGTTCGACCGCGACACGGAGACATATGCTCGCTATTGGGCAATCCCCGGCACCCCCGGAGCCATGCACCGCGTGGGCGGTCTGGAAAAAGACTTCAACACATCCGTCATCTCCACCGACGGCCCCAACCATGAGCGAATGGTGAAGGTGCGCCGCGAAAAGATCGCCCGCATCGCCAACGACATCCCGGAGCTCACCGTCCAGGGCAATCCCGACGCCGACACCGTCCTCGTAGGATGGGGGGGCACCTACGGACATATCCTGACGGCCGCCTCCGAGCTTAACGCCGAAGGCACCCCCGTGGCCCTCGCCCATTTCCGATATATCAATCCCCTTCCCAAGAACGCCCTGGAGACGCTCCGCAAGTATGACCGCATCATCGTGGCTGAGCTCAACACCGGCATGTTTGCCGACTATCTGCAGATGCACCTCCCCGGGAAGGAGATCCTGCGCATAAACAAGATCGAGGGACAGCCATTCCTCGTCAAAGAGATCGTAGACGGAGTCAAAAACCATTTAGCACAAGCATAAGCCTTATGGAAGACAACAAGACACAGACCTTTACACCTGCCGACTTCAAAAACGAGCAGACGGCTCGCTGGTGCCCCGGATGCGGCGACCACGCCATCCTCAACGTGCTCCACAAGGCTATGGCCGAGATCGGCGTGGCCCCGAAGGACACGGCCGTAATCTCCGGCATCGGATGCTCTTCCCGCCTCCCTTATTATATGAACACCTATGGCATGCACACGATCCACGGACGTGCTGCCGCCATAGCCACAGGCGTCAAGACCTCACGCCCCGACCTGACCGTCTGGCAGATTTCGGGCGACGGCGATGGCCTCGCCATCGGCGGCAACCATTTCATCCATGCCCTCCGCCGCAACATCGACATCAACATCCTTCTCTTCAACAATAAGATCTACGGATTGACGAAGGGGCAGTATTCCCCGACGTCCGACCGTGGATTCGTCTCCAAGTCGTCGCCCTACGGCACGACCGAAGACCCCTTCATCCCCGCCGAACTCGTCTTCGGGGCTCGCGGACGCTTCTTCGCACGCGGGTTCGACATCTCGCTCGACACGACCAGGGAAATCATGGTGGCGGCCGCACGCCACAAGGGCGCCGCCGTAGTAGAGGTGCTCCAGAACTGCGTCATCTTCAACCACGGCATCCACACATGGCTCTCCGACAAGGAGGTGCGCGCCGAGCGCACCATCACGCTTCGCCACGGCGAGAAGATGGTCTTCGGCAAGGAGAACGACAAGGGTCTCGTCAGAGACGGATTCGCCCTGAAAGCCGTGAAGATCGGTCAGGACGGCTATACGCTCGACGACGTGCTCGTTCACGACGCTACCACGCCCGACGACATGCTCCATCGCCAGCTCGCGCTCATGGACGGCCACGATCTTCCCCTCGCCCTCGGAGTGATCCGCGACGTGGAGGGACCGAGCTATGAGGCCGACGTCGAAGCCCAGGTGAAGGAAATCCGGGAGAAAAAAGGATTCACGTCTCTACGCGACATGGTCATGAAGACGGCCGAGACCTGGACCGTCTGACCCCTACGGTAAAGCCATCCTTGATCTTTCGCACAAGCGATGGTCGGGATGGCGTAAATTGGTTAACTCTCGAAAACAGCGGCTTCGGTCGCTGTTTTTTTTGCACAAGTTTCAGTTTTCCGTGCAATTTTTACTGAAAAATTTCCTCAATTGGAATTTTTTCACTTACTTTGCAGCCTAATTAAACAAAAACATTAATTAACAACACTAATTTTTATACGTTATGGCAGACATAGCATCAAGAGTGAAAGCTATCATCGTTGACAAACTGACAGTTGACGAAAACGAAGTTACTCCCGCAGCTGAGTTCAGCAAAGACCTCGGCGCTGATTCTCTCGACACCGTAGAGCTCATCATGGAATTCGAGAAAGAATTCGGCATCACGATTCCCGACGAGGACGCTGAGAAGATCACGACTGTCGGCGACGCTATCTCCTACATCGAGGAGCACCAGAAATAATTTCAAACCCCTATCCCACACCAATTTCCCGATATGGAATTAAAAAGAGTTGTAGTAACCGGGCTCGGTGCGCTAACTCCTATTGGCAACGACGTCAAGACTACATGGGAAAATGCAGTCAACGGCGTCAGCGGAGCGGGGCCTATCACGCATTTTGATGCGTCGAAATTCAAGACCCAATTCGCTTGCGAGGTGAAGGATTTCAACCCGGCCGACCATTTCGACCGCAAGAAAGCCCGTCAGCTCGACCTCTACGCTATGTATGCCCTCGTGGCTGCGGATGAGGCCATCAACGACTCCGGTCTTGAAAATGAGAATGTTGATAAAAACCGCGTCGGAGTGATTTTCGCCGCTGGAATAGGCGGTCTTCACACGTTTGAGGAGGAGGCCGGTTATTTTGCGATCAACGGCGAGGAGCAGGGTCCTAAATACAACCCTTTCTTCATTCCTAAGATGATTGCCGACATCGCCGCCGGCCATATCTCCATCGACCACGGTTTCCGCGGACCAAACTTCGGGACCGTATCTGCTTGCGCATCTTCCAACAACGCTCTCATCGACGCTTTCAACTACGTGCGCCTCGGCATGGCCGACGCCATCGTTGCCGGTGGTGCTGAAGCCGCTATCTACCCTGCTGGCGTAGGCGGTTTCAACTCGATGAAGGCCCTGTCTACGAGAAACGACGACCCCAAGGGGGCATCACGTCCTTTCTCCGGAAGCCGCGACGGCTTTGTCATCGGAGAGGGAGCCGCCGCCCTCGTGCTCGAAGAGCTTGAGCACGCCAAGGCTCGCGGTGCGCATATCTACGCAGAGGTAGTGGGCGGAGGCATGAGCGCCGACGCCTACCACATCACGGCCACACATCCCGAGGGTCTCGGAGCGAAGCTTGTCATGGAGAACGCTCTCAACGACGCCGGTATGAAGCCCGAAGATATCGACTACATCAACCTCCACGGCACTTCGACTCCCGTAGGCGACCGTGGCGAGGTGAAAGCTATAAAGGAAGTATTCGGCGACCACGCTTATAAGATCAACCTCAGCTCCACTAAGTCTATGACCGGCCACCTTCTCGGTGCCGCAGGAGCCCTTGAGGCCCTCTTCAGCGTAAAAGCCATCACCGACGGTATCATCCCCCCCACTATCAACCATGAGGAGGGAGACAACGACCCCGAAGTGGACTATGACCTCAACTTCACCTTCAACAAGGCTCAGAAACGCGACATCAATGCCGTGCTTTCCAACACCTTCGGTTTCGGCGGCCACAATGCAGCCGTAATCCTCAAGAAATATAAAGAATAAACCGAATTTTTTTCAAGTCTCTTTATATCAACAGGCGTTGCCATTCGGCAGCGCCTGTTCCCTTTTAACATAGCAATTTAACCCTGTCATAGCATAAAAATTACAATGTTTTCTCGAATTTCTCTAAAACATGTATATTCCAAAACGAAGTGCAACGCTATGGAGCCTAAATGATGTAGATTCAAGGGAAAGTGTTAACTTTGCCCCGTGGATCGAAGAGGAGGCGAGCCCTGCT
>VSPO01000100.1 GCA_009775375.1 Muribaculaceae bacterium
AGATTCCGCCTAACTTATTGTTCTTCGGCGTCAGAGACTCCGCATGATTCATTCAAAAATTAACGAACTATTGTAAGTTATAATCGCTGAAAAAATTAGTAATTTTGCAGTCTGATACTCGCGAAAATGACAATGGAAGAAGAACATATCCTAGAGATTACCAAGTCAAAACTCTAAGATGATGTGTGTGCCATCATTGCAGCCACACGATATCGGGTGGCTGTGTATGCATTTCCGAGGCGTGTCGAATGAACTGGCGGCCAACTTGCACTCTAAAAAGAATAAAAAGCAGGGATATCCCTGCTTTTTATTCTTTTTAGGCGACGGTCTTAATCGAAACGGAGTGTTTGTTTGTTTTGGTATCAAGATGAAGTTTAGATAGCTTCGATATTTTCCCCGCAACGGGTGAAAAAAAGCAATTTAAAAGAACAATCCACTTGAATTATGATCTATAAACTATTGGTTCCGCTGTTGATGTTCCCGTTTCTGCATTCCTTTGCCCAAAACGAGACTAAATGGATGAGAGATTCTTTGCCTGAGATGTGGCAGATGACTCCTCAGTCTGCCCAGACATTACCCACTGATGATGCATGGTGGCAAAGTTTCAACGACCCCATGCTCGATAGTCTTATCTCAAAAGCGGTGGCCAACAATTATAATGTGGCTTCTGCCATAAAGAGAATCGAAATGGCCCGCAAGGCTATCAATGAGGCAAAGGCTGGATATTTCCCTACGATAAACCTAAATGGAGGCTGGACCAAGCATCGCCAGGCCGGGGCAATGGAAGGAGCTTCCATGCCCTCAGTCAATTCGTCGTATTTTTCCCTCGGGGCATCGATGCAATGGGAAATAGATGTGTTTGGAAGAGTCAGAGAGGGAGTGAAAGTGAAAAAGGCGGCTTTCAATGTTTCCAGAATGGATTATGACGCGGTAATTGTAAGCCTGTGTGCTAATCTTGCAACTGCCTACATGAATCTTCGTGTCGCACAGAAGCAGCTGGAGGTGGCGAAAGCCCATATAGAATCCCAACAACATATCGAGAAAATCACGATAGCTCGTTTCGAAGCCGAATTGGCAAGTATGCTTGATGTCACTCAAGCGAGAATCGTGCTTTACAATACGGAGTCATCTGTGCCGTCATTGGAGTCGCAGATCAAGACTCTTACTAACTCGATAGCCATTCTTACCGGGGAATATCCTGGGAATCTTTCTGCCGGCTGGCTTGGAGAGAATGCATTGCCCGAATTCAATCAGACTGTAGGGGTAGGAGTTCCCGCCGATCTCCTTCGCAGGCGTCCCGACATAGTGGAGGCTGAGATGGCATTGGCGCAATATGCGGCGATGGTGGGAGTGGCGAAAAAGGATTTTCTGCCAACCTTGTCGTTGTCAGGGGAAATAGGCACGTCGGCTCATAAGGCTGGAGATCTTTTCAGTAAAAATTCCTTGACATATAGTGTGGCTCCTCAGCTTTCATGGACTATTTTCGACGGTCTTGCCCGCAACTACCGCACGGCGGAAGCTAAACTCCAACTTGAAGCTGCCGTTGATTCCTACAACCTTACGGTCATGAACGCCGTGGGAGAGGTTGATGATGCTTTGTCGCAATATGAAGCTGTCTTGAAGTCGATAGATTTGCAGAAGAGGGTGGTGGAGCAGAGCGAGAAATCCCTCACTTTGTCGGTCGACCTTTATAAAGCCGGATTGACGGCATTCTCCAACGTGGTGGATGGCCAGATGAACTGGCTGGAAAGCCAGAATGAGCTCGTGGCTCTTGAAGGAAGGGCTTTGACCTCGCTGATAAGCATCTATCAGGCTTTGGGCGGGGGATGGCAATCATTCAATCCCGCAGACTGACAGGCTTTAAAATATTGAAATAGAACGGAAACTCCTTATCTCATATAATATGAAAACACACTCTACAATCCTGTTAATTATATTGTCAGCGATGCCGATTGTCTCTTGTAGCTACGATGGCAAGAAAAAGGCTCCGGAGGAGGCTCGGCCAGTTGACGTAGCTGTAGCGTTCACTGATTCCGTGGTGCTCCACAAGACGTATCCCGGCTATCTCAGTGCAGATGGCAAGGCTACGGTGGTAGGTCAAGTAAATGGGAAACTACTTACCAAGAATTTCGAGCCTGGTTCTTACGTGAGGAAGGGACAAGTGCTTTTTACTATAGATCCTACGCTCTATCGCGATGAAGTGGCCCGCTCTGAAGCCGCGTTGTCTTCGGCCATAAGTTCTCGCGACTATGCCAAGAGCCATTACGAGGCTGTGAAAAAAGCCCTCGAAGCTGATGCCGTTTCCAAGATGGAGGTTCTTAACGCGGAGAGTACGCTGCAACAGGCGGAAAGCAATATAAAGAATTGCAAGGCTGCGCTGAACATGGCCAGAACCAATCTCGGATATTGTACGGTGACCGCTCCCATATCAGGCTACATCTCCGACGCGAAGATAAAAGTCGGCAATGTCATCAGCGGGTCGGTGCAGCCCGTGGCTCTCGCGGATATCTACGACAATACTGAATTGAGCGCCGTCTTTGAAATCGAGGATTCCCAATACGAGACGATGGTGGCATCAATGAATGGTGAAGACGGGAATCTTTACAAGGCTATTCCTCTAAAATTCCGCGACGCCTTGCCCCACAGCTATACGGCCGATCTCTCTTATGAGGCTCCTTCTGTCAATCAGTCGACGGGGACGATTCTCCTGAAAGGGAAAGTAAAAAACATCGACAACGAGCTGAAAGACGGCATGTATGTGACCGTGTCGCTTCCATACGGAGCCAATCCTAAGTCCGTCTTGATAAAGGATGCTTCTATCGGCACCGACCAATTGGGGAAATACGTATATGTGGTCAACGATTCCAATAAAGTGGTCTACACCCCCATTGAGCTGGGAGAGGTGTTTCAGGATTCCCTTAGGGTAATCGACAAGGGTATTTTGCCCGGCATGAAATACGTCAGCAAGGCTTTGCTGACCGTAAGGGAAGGGGAGACTGTTAAACCTATAGTAAAAAAATAAAAACTGCTACGAAGCCATGTTCTCTAAATTTTTCATCGACCGTCCGATCTTCGCCACTGTCCTTGCGTTGCTTCTCGTCTTTGCAGGGATCCTGACCGTGAAGACTTTGCCGGTGGCTCAATATCCAGATATAACTCCTCCTACCGTCATGGTGAGCGCCGACTATCCCGGAGCTGACGCGGAGACCGTGGCTCGTGCGATAGGCGTGCCCATTGAGGAGCAGGTCAATGGTGTTGACAATATGCTGTATATGAGCTCCAATTGTGGAGCTGACGGCAGCTATATGCTGACCATTACCTTTGAAAATGGCACTGACGTGGATCAGGCTGCCGTCGATGTTCAGAATCGTGTGTCGAGGGCCACGCCTCAGCTTCCGAGTGCCGTAACGCAGCAAGGAGTCAGTGTCAGCAAGAGAAGCAGCAACGAAGTGCTTTTCATTGCGCTGGAGACTGACCAGCCTGAACGTTACAGTGCGTTGTATCTCACGAATTATGCGCAAATCAACCTCATCGACCCGCTGTCGCGTGTTAAAGGCGTCGGCGGTGTGTCGGCGTTTGGTGGCGGGGAATACAGTATGCGTGTCTGGCTTGATCCGGAGGCGATGAGGGTAAGGGGGCTCACTCCCTCGGATGTCATGGCTTCGATAAGGCAGCAGAATATGCAGGTGTCGGCCGGTTCGGTAGGTGCTCCGCCCGCAGCCAATGGTTCGCAATTTGAATTTACGGTGACGAGTCAGGGGCAGCTGACGGATGCCGACCAGTTCGCAAATATCATTTTGAGGTCTGACGGCACGGGAATCCTGCGGCTGAAAGATGTGGCCAAGGTTGAACTCGGCAGTGATTCCTACTCGGCGGTGGCGAAGGTCAATGGCAAGACCACGGCCTTGATAGGGATTGAACAGCTTCCCGGGGCAAATGCCCTCGATGTGGCCAATGGTTCGCTAAAGGAACTCGAAAGGCTTGCGCAATATTTCCCTGAGGGAATCAACTATAGGGTTGTGCTCAATTCCACGGACTTTGTAATGGCATCTATCGATGACGTTATCGTGACATTCGTGCTGACCACTTTGATCGTCATGATCGTCATCCTTCTTTTCCTGCAGAACTGGAGGGCCGTGATTATCCCGATGCTGACTATTCCTGTGTCGTTGATTGCAACGTTCGCTGTAATGAAGATTCTGGGCTTTACGCTCAACACCTTGACTCTTTTCGGACTTGTGCTTGCTATCGCTATTGTCGTCGACGATGCCATAGTCGTGGTGGAGAATTGCGCTCGTCTTGTCGACAAGGGGATTATGAGCCGTCGACAGGCTGCGATAAAGGCTATGAAGGAGTTGCAGGGTCCGGTAATTGGAGAGGTTCTTGTCTTGCTTTCTGTGTTCATACCGACGGCTTTCGTCAGTGGTATCACGGGAGAGCTTTACAAGCAATTTGCATTGACTATCGCTGTCTCTACGGCATTCTCCGGCGTCAATGCCCTGACACTGACGCCGGCGTTGTGCGCGTTGTTTCTCAATCCGAGGAAACCGGCTCGTTTCTTCCTCTTTAAGTGGTTTAACAAAGGCTACTCCAAGGTGGAGAGCCTTTACGACAAGATTATCTCGGCGATGCTGCCAAGGCCACTAGTGTCGATGCTCGTGTTTGTCGCTATTGCGGCTGTTGCTTTCTGGGGATTCGTGAAATGGCCCACGAGTTATATCCCTGAAGAGGATATGGGATATTTCATGACCTCCGTACAGCTTCCTACGGATGCTTCGCTTGAAAGAACAGAGAAAGTAGTCGATGAATTGGCCGCGGAGATAAAGAAGAACCCTTACGTGAAGGATGTCATGTCGATTTCGGGATTCTCTTTCATGGCGGGAGGTGCATCGTCAAATCTCGGCTCTATGTTCGTCATTCTTAAGCCATGGAAGGAGAGGGGAAAAAAAGGATCGATTGATAAGGTCATGGCGATGGCAGATGAGGTGTCGGCCCGTCAGCAGGAGGCGATAGTGTTCTCCATAAATCCCCCTGCCATTCCCGGTCTCGGAATGTCGTCGGGCTTGCAGATGCAGCTTCTCGACATAAACAGCCTTGGAGCGGGGGAGATGACGAAAGCCCTTAAGGAGGTGCAGGAAGCTGCGGAGAAAAGACCGGAGATTGCCCAGGCCACGACTCTTTATCAGGGCTTGACACCCCAATATCAGGTGAAGGTTGACCGCGACAGGGTAGAGCTTCAAGGAGTGGACATTGAATCAGTATATAGTATCCTGTCTGCCTATCTGGGCGGCGGTTATGTCAACGACTTCGTGAAATTCGGCAGGACTTTCCAGGTGACCGTGCAGGGGGAGGAGGCTTCCCGTATGCGTCCCGACGACATAATGCGTCTTTCGGCGAGGAATTCATCCGGCGAGATGGTGCCTTTCAGTTCTTTTTGCAGCGTCGAGCCGTCGCTTGGTGCGCCGAATGTGAATCGCTATAATATGTACACCAGCGCGTCGCTGACAGCCACTCCGGCAAAAGGAGTCAGCACCTCCGAGGGAATCCGCATAATGGAGGAGACTGTCAGAGAGACTCTTGGCAAGAATTATTCGTATGCCTGGACCGGAATCGCCTATCAGGAGACACAGGCCGGCACCACCATCTCTTTCGTCTTCATATTCGCCATCATCATGACTATATTCGTGCTTTCTGCCCAATATGAAAGCTGGACCGACCCGATTGCCGTTGTCTTGAGTATGCCTATTGCAGTGCTTGGAACGGTGCTGGGTTGCATGGTGATGAATCAGAGCATAAGCATCTATACTCAGATTGGACTGATTTTGCTCCTTGGAATGTCGGCAAAGAACGCTATCCTTATCGTGGAGTATGCCATGGATTTCAGGAAACAGGGCATCAGCATTCGCCAAAGCGCCCATGATGCGGGCGTCATAAGGTTTCGTCCGATCATGATGACTGCATTGGCTTTTGTCTTTGGCGTCATGCCGATGATGTTCTCCACGGGGGCAGGGGCCAACAGCCGGATAGAACTCGGCACGGCCGTTGTGTTCGGTATGGCTATGAATGCCTTGATAGGCACTCTTTTTGTCCCCAACTTCTGGGAGCTTATGCAGACGGTCAATGAGAAATATCTGTCAGGTCTTTTCAAGGACCCGAATGCCGGAAAGACAGGCGATCAGACTGATGAAGGTCAGGGAAGTTCGCAAATATAATCGTGCAGACGGCGATAGAAAGGATGGGCGGTCAGGGTCGACGAGTCGCCGATTATTATCAGCTTCATCCTTGCCCGGGTCATTGCCACGTTCATGCGCCGCAAGTCCCGGAGGAAACCTATGTTCCCCTCATCGTTGCTCCTGACCATGGATATGACTATGACGTCGCGTTCCTGTCCCTGAAACCCATCGACCGTATTTATTGAAATCAAGTCTCTGAAAGGCTTGAAAAAGGGAGTCTGCTTCAGAAGCCGGCGCAGGTATTGCACCTGGGCCCTGTATGGTGAGATTAGTCCCACGTCGATTCTTTCTTCAAGGAATCTTTCCTTCCCTATCCGCTCGATATAGTTCTGCAGCGTGAGCAAGGATAGCAGGGCTTCGTCGCGGTTGATTCTTCCCATTGTCTGTCCGGCAAGTGCCTCGCGGAAAGCCTGCGGGCTATCTTCCTCGGCAGTGTCCGTTGTGGTTGTGGAGGTGTCTGTCCATTGTATAGGGGTGTCATAATCCAGTATACTGCGATAGCGTACGTCGGGGGCGGCCTGCATAGCTCCATGATAAAACCAATCGTTGGAAAATTTCATGATATCCTGATGCATACGGTATTGGATTGTCAGCAAAGTGACGGCCTCGGGATGGCTCTCCACGAGGCGTTGCATGAGCGAGACGCCGAGCCCGAGTTTTGCGGCTTCAAATGATTTCACGGTAGGGGGGAGCTGGCAATGGTCGCCCGCGAGGATAACTCTTCCGGCTCTGCGCATCGGAATCCAGCAGGCGGCTTCGAGCGCCTGGGCGGCTTCGTCGATGAAAAGGGTAGAAAATTTCATCCCCTCAAGCAGTCGCGAGGCGCTCCCGACGAGTGTGCAGGCAATGACGTGGGCACTGTTGAAGAGGTCGTTGTTGATGCGTATCTCAAGTTCGGTGGCCCTGCTTTTCAGACGTTCGATTTTGGAGTGCCATTGGTCTGTGCGGCGTCCGGCTCCCTGCAATTGTCTGATGGCTTTCCTTATGCTCCAAAGGTCGGGGTAGTCGGGATGCGATTCAAAACGCCGTCCATACGTCGACGACAGCATCTTGTCGTTGATTCTTGTTGGATTCCCGATGCGGAGCACGTTGATACCTCTGTCGGTAAGCTTTTCAGAAATCCAGTCCACGGCCATATTGCTTTGGGCGCAGACAAGCACCTGACTCTCCCGTCGTAAAGTCTCGTTGATGGCTTCCACGAGAGTTGTCGTTTTCCCCGTGCCCGGAGGTCCGTGCACGATTGCCACGTCCTTGGCCCGGAGCACCTTGTTGACCCCCGTCTCCTGCGATTTGTTGAGATAGGGAAAGCGAAGGGGAGTGAAAGTAAGTTCTTCGGCTTTGCGTGATGAATAAAATAGGTCGCGAAGTTCAGCGAGGCGTCCTTTGGCGTTTATGGCTCGATTGAGAGCGTCTGTCATGGTGCGGTAAGACGTCTCGTCGAACGACAGCATTACGCCGACAGGATACCCCGAAGTCAGGAGTGAGAGGTCGGCGCTTTCCGGAATCGCCACCACCATTCTTCCTCTGTCGACGAAGCTGACAGTGGCGGAGAAATGTATGCGTGGAGCTTCGTTGTCATTACGGTCAACCGTGAAAAGCACCGCCGGATGGCCGTATTCAAAATTATGGTCGTCTTCTCCGTAAGGGCCGGAAGGGTTGCGGAAAAGTTCCACCACTCTCTGGTTGAGCGAATTGTGATAGGATTTGCCGACACGGATACCAAGCCAGGCATTTCCTTTTTCGGCCAGTCGAGTCAGTCCTATTTTTTCGGAAATCTTATTGAAAGCGGCTTTTTCCTCCTCATATTCCATTTTAAGGAGTTCCAATTGTATTTTGAGAGACTTGATAGCTTCGTTCATGCCGCAAAATTACAAAATCTTCTTGACAAACACGGCATCCGAAAAGCAATAGCTACGTTGTCTCCCCTCACAAAAGTTTCGAGCAGTTCAGTGCGAATGGACTCGGTTGGACTCGAGTCGGACGGTAGGCGCAGGCCGGAGGCCATGCGCTCCATGCTGGACCTCGTGCGGATTTGGTAGGATGATTCGGGAGGGGAGAGGAGGGTCAGAATTTGTAGGTCAGCATGAGGTTGAGGGAGATTTGTTTGCTGTTGATTATGGGATAGTAGGTGGTCGTGCCTGCGTTTTGTTTCCTAAGGTCCTTATAGTTTGTTGTCCGAGTGAAGAAATCAGCTCCGGCCGTTATGTAGAGGCGTTTGGTCAGAAGATAGTTGAGTTCTGTCTCAAGATGATTGAATGTCGCAATGGAGTTGTCGCCTTGAATGTTGACAGGTGCTCCTTCCGGAGTGGTTGACCAATCGAAGTTCTGGTCATATCCGGTCCAGGTATAAATGCGGTAAAGTTGGTAGGCAACTCTCAGCATGAATCTGTCGTTGAGGAATTGCCAGTTGACGGCAGCTTTCAGCGAGAATCCGGATCCCCAGTTGTAGTTGCGGTGGTAGTTGCGGTAGAAGTCTGTCAGGACTCCTCCGAGCAATATGCCGTTGACGTGGAGATTACCGTCGATCGACCATGACTTGTGAGGCTTTACCCTGAACATCGTTCCAGCACCTACTGATGCCGGGGCACCGAGTTTATATGGCACGGCGCAAGGAGACAGCGTTCGCGTGCTTTTGTATGAATCTATCGTGTCGGAATCGAAAAAGTCGAAGTGCTGGTACATCCCGACAGAAAGATTCACGCTGTTTTTGTCGACAATTTCTTTGGAAAGAAGCCGCCCTATGATTTCAGCCCTGTTGATTACGGGCTGCGACTTGATTCCTTGCACTCCTATAAGGAATGAGAAATAGTCGTAGGGGGCAGCGGTGTTGACGGCATAGCGGTCGCCATATTCGATTTTGATTTTGGCAGCCGCGCCGGCCACGCTACCCTCTGAGTTTTCCCACATCGTCAGCAGGCGAGCGCCGAGGGACACGTCGACGCTGATTGGCGGCACGCCATATTGGCGTCCTGACGTGGCACGGCGTTGCCATGTCTGCCCAGATACGATACGGTTGATTCCTCTCATCGGATTGACTATGAATGCCGCTAACTCCCTTCCGAAGCGTTTCCCGCCCGTGGCACGATCGTCGAGGATAATGTCGGAAGCACGGTAAAGCACCTCTCCGATCGCGGCTCCGCCGATAGGCGTGGCGATGATGTCGTTGGTGGAGGGGTATTCACATTCCATAAACATCTCCCACATGGCGCTGCCACCGATGGCGAAGAGTTCCGACTGCCAGAAGTTGAAACCGTTTGACCGTCCTGCATTGAAGAAAATCGATCCGTTGTAGGGATGGTCAAACATGTTGGTGTGCAGATGGTCGTCGTCCCATTCAAAACCGTGTCGGAAATTCTCTTTGATGGAATTCCAGGAGATTCGGGCATAATGTCCGTCGAGCACGTAGCGGTCGAAGGCCCAGAGTCCGATGTTGAATCCGAAAGTTTCCGCAGCCGCTCTCCAGAAATGATTCTGAGTTGCCCTCTTCACGTCGACGCTGTCAGGGAGATGCATCGGGGCCACGATGTGGCGGTCGCCGAATCGAAGCGGGTTGTAAGATTTTGCAAAGATGGCTGAATCCTCAGGCTGTGTCGGAGGGGTATATTGTGCCACGGCATGGCTGCTCGTGAAGGCAATCATGACCATTAAAGACGTTAGAAAACCAAGTTTGCACATATATAGAGAGGCTTTAATTGAATTGAACTTTTTACTTAAGTCGCAAAAATAGGTAAAAACCCCTATCCTTGCAAAAATAATTTTTTGAGGATAGGGGTATAATTGAGGATGCCGGTTGCCGTAGTCAGTGCGAAGGATAATATTGGAGAGGCGTTTTGTTCTGATTTGAAAATGCCACAGCAATGACAGCAATAATATTGAACAGTACTCCCCCGAAGTTATACCATCCTGTCGGGATCCTTTCAATCGGCAAGTCGGGAGGCGTCAGCAGGCATTGACCGCCGGTTCCGGCGATTGAATATCGTTTGATCTTGATTTTTCCGTCTGATTTTATGAATGTCAGATTGAAAATTCTGAACGACACAAACTTATATCCTGACAAAAGGCCGCAGACAAGATGTCCGGCTTCATGCAGGGGAATCAATATTGCTATTGATAAAACAAAGATCAGAATTCCGAATCCCGCCGCTACCATCGCAACCGGAAATGACGTGGAGGCGAGTTTTGAAAGAAATTCGGATAAGGTTGTGTCGCTAAAACAAGTAATGCCGACCGCCGCAATCAACAGACCTGCCACCACTCCGATGAGCAGCCCAAGCACTATTTTAATAAAGAATTTCAATATTCCCATGGTTTCTATTCTATTTTTTGGAATTTATCCTTGACTATGTCATAGGCGCGGCTGACAAGTCTGTAAATCTCATAGTCGGGCATATCTTCATTGAGATTTACCCTGAGCCAAAATTTCATCGCTTTGTTTACCGGAGTGGTCACTGCTGAATATCGCTCAGTTATCCTCGCTATCTCTTCATCGGTAGAACGGAATGAAACCGATGTGAAGTCATCCATATCGGCCATGCAGAACATATGGTCGAGGACATAGAATACGAGTGTCGATTCAAAGCGACGTGAGAACTTCCCGAAGGGAGTCTTCTCCGTCATTCCCTCCATCGCAAGGCAATAATCCCTAAGCACCTCGATTATTTACCTTTCATCTTTCTCCTCATCTAAAAAACGTGAAACCATACTTTCAAAATATCGGTTAACATTAAATCCCCACCAGTCTTTGATAGCTTCCGGCAACAAATTGCCGTCAATAAGATTCCAAAGCCAGACTCGCAGTTGTTTGAAATCCGACATTTCTCCCCGATAGCCCACGGGGGGCTGTTCTGTCCATCTTACATATTCTACCTTGTAGGCATGCTCAGGGCTTGCATCCCTGTCACTTCTGCATATTTTGACGTAACCTCCACTATCCTTTGTAAAGATATAAAGCATGCTTTGCGATTTGCCCTCGATGATATTTTCCAATGCGCCAACAACATCAGCACAACCGAAATATCGGAAATCCTGGTCATCGACAATCAGTTTGTCAGTCTCCTTGTCTTCCTCTTGATCGGGATAAACCTTTTGGCAATTCCATCCGGTCATGTCTGGGAGCGAGGCAGTGCGGAAGAAATCACACATCATATCAGCCGCCATATCGCAGTCGACGTCCGGCCTCCACATGCGGATCAGAAATCCGTTGACCCGGAAGCATACTGCAATGCTCCTGTCTTTAAAATAATCAATGGAATATGCTTCGGCATGACGGACCACTACGCGGGGCATACACTTCTCAAGGTATACAGAGACGTTGTCGTCAATATCATCTACTTCATCACGAATCTTCTCTTCCGTTACGTTTGAGGTTCGTTCGCTTCCATTCTCCGTCACAAGCACATATTGCGGCTTTTTAGCTTTCATCCCCGGAAAAACATTGAGTTTCGTATTATTCATTTCAATAGATCAGAATGTATCTGTTTGCAAGATATTGTCTGTATGAATTCTACACCACATGAATTTCGGAAAAAAAGAAGCGGTCAAACCTTTTCTGAAGTTAATGCCTATCAGGTGCTTAAAAAGGATTGACCGCTTTATTGATGGAATCTGTTTCTTGAAGTTAGGCCTTATTCTTGATGATAAGCACCTCTATGATTGAGACGGCGGTTTGCTCGGGAATCTGGAGTGAATCGGCAAGTTGCGAGATGATACCTTTCTCCTCCTCCTCAAGTACGCCATCTGCCAAAGCGATGTCTACTGCACAGGCAAAGGCTGTCAGTTTCAAGTCTTCGGGGAGACCGTCTATGCTGGATGCCACTAATGCGCTGGCGCCTTTGCTTTTCAGAATGCGGAAAATCTTGTCGAACATCTTGCTGAAAGCAGCGTCAGCAAAGTTGTCATACAGGCGAAGGCGACGCAGATAGTTGCATATCCCGTCCCATTCGGATTCAGCGATGCTGCCATCGGCTCCCGCCATAGCAACGGCAATGCCTGCAAATGCCTCCTGCTTCGTGAGTTTGTCCTCTTCAGGCACAGCCTTGAAAATCTTATCAAAAAGTCCCATTGTTTAGTTTTTTTTGATTTTAATTAATGTTATTAGTGTACTTTCTTAGATTGACAATCGGTGAGCATGAATTTCGATACGGGATGACAGCGTGATGGGATTCCATCATAACTATATCTAAGATTGAAAAACCGGCTCTTTGATTGGATAAGATAAGTGTAGGAATAACCTGAACACCTACTTATGTATTACATGAATTATTTTGTCACAAAGATAGAAAATCTATTTCGGATAAGCAAAACTTTTTCCCTTTAATTTAGGATCAAATCACGTTTTTTTCATTTATGACCCCATCTCTTTAAAGGTGCTTAAAATATCAGGTGTTTGACATATTCAAAGAAGCCTCATCGCTACATTTCTGACACTCAATCGTCAATAGGATAAAGCGTTCCTTAAAATTTCGGGGCCGTAAGGGGCGGTGATTTTTATTCCCAGAGAATTCCCGATATGCATAGAATCTGTCGTCAGAACCGACATTATCCTGCCCTGAATGCACCCCAAGGCTGCGACCCCTACGACCCTGAAATTTTAAGGAAAGCGTTTTAAAAAACAAACATTGCGAATGATAAGTTCTACGGATTATCAAATAGTTGCAAAGCTAACTGTCCCTACAGTTATAGCTAATTCGAAGAATTTGCCCTATAGGCTCTCTCCATGGAGTGTAGTAGATTACTCCTCTTTATCCAGTCTGTCATATTGAATGATCTCCCCTTCACATTGTCAAAGACTACGGATGGACCGGCGTAAGCATTCAATAATGAAAATCAAACCTCAAAACCATATTGGCAATGATATAGGTCAACCGGAAAATTTGCCTGCATGACCTTTGTGTCCTCTGATACGTCTCTTCCTGTAGGTGCCATTTCCCAATGCTCGGATGGCCATCCTACCATTGCCGGCCAGTAATAAGGTCATATACGCCCCAGCATATGAGTGTGTAGACGATAATTACTAAGTAATTCAGAAAAATAAATGAACATATCAGGCTCTTTTGGAGAAGTTGATAAAGTGGGATTTACCCAGCCCC
>VSPO01000101.1 GCA_009775375.1 Muribaculaceae bacterium
TTTTTTTTTATTTAAACGGCGACACCCGATATCTACACCGTAGAGTGCGGCGGCAGCTTCATATGTGTATAAGATCCAGGGGGAAGAGGGACCAGACGGGGGCTTTGCGGTAGAGGCGTCTGACGGAGGGGAGAACGGTCAGGGTGCATTTTTCGTACATGTGGCTTTCGGAGGGGTCGAAGAGCGGGCTGCCACAGTCGAAGGTCGGGGGGACGGGACTGAGGCAGATTATTTCACGGAGGCGGTGGCAACCCGTGAAGAGATATTCGCCGAGGAGCTTGTCGTTGGCGGGGAGAGTGGCCTTTTCGAGGGATGAGCATTCGGAGAATGCGTAGGATTCGAGTTCGGCGACGGAGTCGGGGACGGCGATCTCCTTGAGGCTTCGGCAGTGGCTGAAGACGTTGCTTCCGATGTGGGTGACGGTTGGAGGGATTTGGATGTCGGTCAGAGAGGAGCAGTAGGCGAAGGCGTGGCTGGCGATGTCTTGGAGATGAGCGGGAAGGGAGACGGAGGAGAGAGCGGAATCCCAGGCGCAGAGATAGCGAGGGAGGGCTTTCACGCCGTCGGGGATTGAGAGGGAGCGGAGACGGGTGCATTCACGGAATGCGCCCTCTCCTATTTTAATAAGAGATTTGGGGAGCCGGATTGAATCGAGCGAAGAGCAACCGAGGAAAGCGTATTCTCCGATTTCGCGGAGGCCTTCCGGCAGGATTATTCTGCGGAGCGACTTGCAGTCGGCGAAGGCATAGGGAGGAATTTCGGTGACGCCGGGGAGGATTGTGGCGACGGAGTCGCTGTGAGTCCATTGGCAAATTTGCGGGGAGGATGGTTTGGCATTTGAGGGGAGGAGGAACAGGATGAAGAGGAAGAGGAGCTGCGGGAGGCAGCTCCTTTTGCTATTTGGATATTTTGGAGACGTTTTCATGGAGCAAAATTAATGATAAAACTTGGATTATGAAAATTCCGCTCCATGCCGGACTTGGCACGGATGGGAACGCGGCAATAAATTGCCGCGCACTCAACCGCCCAGCGGCGCGAACCTCCTTGCTGTTGTTTTTGATTTTATGTCTTTTTTGTATCTTTGGGATGGACTGGGGGTAGACGGTAGTAGGCCGCAGGCTCGGAGGCCTGCTTTCCATGCCGGACACGGCACGGACTCGGGGGCACGCTAAGGGAACTACGTTTTTGGGATTGGACTTTTTTAATTATAGGAGATAAGAATCATGAGATTTAAGATATTTTTGGGACTGGGCTTCTTGCCCGGAATCGCCATGGCGGCGCAGGATGCGCCAACATTGACTCTGACATCGCCCGACGGCAGAAACAGGGTGGAATTTGCCAAGCAGGGAAAGGAGTTGACTTATTCCGTGACGACCGACGGAGAAGCCGTCGTCAGGTTCTCGCGGGCAGGTCTGCACGTAGACAACAGGGTCTGGGAGATGGCCTTGGGCAAGCGCGACCTCGCGCAACCCGACTGCTGGATGGATCTTCTCGTGGCCGACAGCGTCACAGTGCATCAACCCGTAGACACCACCTGGCATCCCGACTACGGGGAGCGGTCGACCGTCAGAGACAGATATAATTCCGCCACGCTGCATATGTCGCGGCATGACAAAAGCGACTACCGCCTTGACGTGGAGGTCAGGGCATACGACGAAGGGATAGCGTTCCGGTATTTTTTTCCGTAGCATCCCGCTGCAATTTCCCATAAGGTGACGGAAGACCTGACCGACTACTCATTCCCCAAAGGGACGATGGCCTGGAGCGAGCAATGGGCGCAGGCAGGGTTTGTTATAATATAGCCGTCAAGCACGCCGAGACTACGATGAAATATCATTTCCGCCAGGATTATACGTGCTACCACGTGGCGGTGTATGACCCGGAGGACGGGCATTTCATCAAGGGGATGACGCATCAGGGATATTCCGACAGCTCTACGTGTGCGAGGGGCCAGGCGTGGGCCATCTATGGCTATACGACCGTCTATCGCGAGACGCAGGACAAGAGATTTCTGGATTTTGCAGAGAAGGTGACGGATGCCTATCGGTCGGGTAGCAAGCGCCCTTCCTTTCTCGACCATTCCACGGGGCATAAGCCCGCGGGAAGCGAAATCGACTATTCGATAATCTATGCGGATTACTATTATATCGAGGCTTTGCTGAGGTATAAGAATCTGATGATGAATGCTTGATGGCGGGGTCGGACTGAGCGTGGACTTGACTCGGACTCATGGCGGACTGAGCACCGCCGACCGGGAGACCTGCGCTCTATCCGGACTCGGAGGGCGGCTTTTAATAAAAAAATTGAGGCGGAAATCTCAAGATTTCCGCCTCAATTTTATAGCTTTTATAGCTTAGAGTTCGAGGTCGCCGTCGACGATGACGTGCCAGGGGAGACCCGATTTGGCGAGCTTTTCGAGGAAGGGGTCGGGGTCGAATTCCTCGACGTTGTGGACGCCGGGTTTTACCCATTTGCCGGTCAGGAACATGTAGGCGCCTACCATGGCTGGAACGCCGGTGGTGTAGCTGACGGCCTGTGCTCCGGTCTCCTTGTAGGCCTCTTCGTGGGAGCAGTTGTTGTAGATGTAGTAGGTGGATTCCTTACCCTCCTTGTCGAGGCCGGAGATGCGGCATCCGATGGAGGTCTCACCCGTATAGTTCTCTCCGAGCGAACCGGGATCGGGGAGGACAGCCTTCAGGAACTGGATAGGCACGATTTCGCGACCCTCATACATGACGGGGTCGATGCGGGCCATGCCTATGTCCTGGATCACGCGGAGGTGGGTCAGATATTCCTGTCCGAAGGTCATCCAGAAGCGTGCGCGACGGATTGTCGGGAAATTGAGGACGAGGCTTTCGAGCTCCTCATGATAAAGGAGGTAGGACTCGCGCTCTCCGATGTTGGGATAGTTGAGCGGACGATGCACGGCGAGATTCTCCGTCTCCACCCATTTGCCGTCTTCCCAGTATTTCCCTTTCTGGGTAATCTCGCGGATGTTGATTTCAGGGTTGAAATTTGTGGCAAAAGCCTTTCCGTGGTTTCCGGCGTTGCAGTCAACGATGTCGAGATAGCGCATTTCGGAGAAATGATGCTTGGCGGCGTAGGCGACGAAAACGGCTGACACACCCGGGTCGAAACCGCATCCGAGGATGGCCGTCAGTCCGGCTTTCTCGAAACGCTCACGGTAGGCCCATTGCCAGCTGTATTCGAAATGGGCCTCGTCTTCGGGTTCATAGTTGGCCGTGTCGAGATAGTTTACGCCACACTGCAAACAGGCCTCCATGATCGTTAGATCCTGATAGGGGAGGGCCACGTTGATGCAGATGTCGGGTTTATGACGACGGAAAAGCTCGCAAAGCTCTTCCACGGAATTGGCATCAACGCGGTCGGTCGAGACGTTGGGGGCACCGAGTCTCTCAGCGAGACGGTCGCACTTCTCTTTCGTGCGCGAGGCGATGACAATTTCGGAAAACACGTCGGGGTTTTGGGCACACTTCGCCGCCACCACCGTTCCGACGCCACCGGCGCCGATAATCAATACTTTTCCCATCAATATATATTTAAAAATTAATCATTCTGCACATGGCATTAGCCTTTTAACACCCTAAAAAGCGATTTGGCAACATGCCACACTGCAAATTTAATCAAATTTTTGCTAATTTTGCATCAAAATACAGAGGAATATGGAAATCACCATCCACGACATATCAGAACTGCCCCTCGCGGCCTCCGCTTTCCTGAAGGAAACGGGAGGGAAGGGGGTCTTCGCCTTCCGGGGGGAGATGGGGGCCGGAAAGACGACGTTCATAGCCGAAGTGTGCCGACAGCTCGGCGTAGCCGACGACTCCGGCAGCCCGACTTTCAGCATCCTTAACGAATATGCCGGCTCCGACGGCGCTCCCATCTATCATTTTGACTTCTATCGGCTCGAATCGCCTGAAGAGGCCCTCGACATAGGGGCGGAAGACTATTTCTATTCCGGCCACCTATGCCTTATAGAATGGCCCGACAGAATAGGCACGCTCCTTCCGGAAGATGCCTCGGAGGTAGGCATCACCGTCAATCCCGACCATTCACGCACAATATCTTTCTGAGAATGGAGATCATACGCCTCGAAACAACGGAATCCACAAATTTCTGGCTCGCGGAGCGCGCCGACTCGCTGGAGGCTCCTTGCCTCGTCTATGCCCTGCGGCAGACGGCCGGACGCGGGCAGCGCGGCAACTCCTGGGAGGCGGAGCCGGGGATGAACCTCACGGCTTCCGCCCTGTTGAGGCCGGAAGGTATTGAAGCCGCGTCGCAATTCTCCGTTTCGGAGGCAGTGGCCCTTGCCGTGGCCGATGTCCTGGGGATGCATGGGATAGAGGCAAGGGTGAAGTGGCCAAACGATATCTACGTGGGCGACCGCAAGATATGCGGCATACTTATAGAGAATTCCATCTACGGGCGCACCATCGGCAGAAGCGTGGCGGGAATCGGCATCAACGTCAACCAGACGCGCTTTGTCGGCGATGCTCCCAATCCCGTCTCTATGGCGATGCTGAACGGAGAGACTTATTCCCTGGAGGATATGGCCGGCAATCTTGCCGCCGCCTTGGAGTCGAGGCTTGCCATGCTTGGCGACAGGGAAAGGCTTCACGAAGAATTTATGGAGCGGCTGTGGCGAGGCGACGGGATTGCGTATCCCTTTGCCGACCGCAGGGCGGGGGAGCGTATAAAGGCGAGCATAGAAGCCGTAGACCCCGACGGGATGCTTACGCTGTGTCTTGACGGAGGGGAGACACGCCGCTATGCCTTCAAGGAGGTGGAGTTTCTTCTTGACGGCGCTGATTCGATTTTGAAATAAGCAAACAACAGACAAACAGAAATAAAATGGAAACAAACCCTAAGACTCCTACAGAAGCCGCGAAGGCTCAGGAACCGGTCTGGAAAAAATGGCTGGGAATGGGGATAAGATACGGCCTGCCCGTGGCGCTGACAGTGCTGTTGGTGGTCTATATGTTCAAGAAGGTCAATTTCGGGGAGATGCTCGACTTGATACGCCATGGCGTGGACTACGGCTGGATTCTCCTTGCGATGGGCATCAGCGTCTTCTCTCATATATTCCGGGCGGCGCGCTGGCGGCTGCAACTGTCGGCGCTTGGCGTCAATCCTCCGTTTATGGCCCTGTGTTGCTCCATATTCGGCTGCTATGCCTTGAATCTTGTCTTCCCGAGGCTTGGGGAGGTGTGGCGATGCACGTATATATCCTCCAGTCAGAAGGCTTCGTTCACGTCGGTGCTCGGATCGATGATCGGCGACCGTCTGGCCGACACGCTGATGGTGCTTTTGCTGCTGTTGCTGTGCCTGGTGGTGGCGTCGCCCGCATTGGAGGCCTTTCTGACGAAATATCCCGTGGGCCGCGACCTTCTGGGGCTTTTATCGCAGGTATGGTTCTGGGGCGCGATAATAGGAGGGCTGGTATTGTGCTTTGTGCTGTTCCGGGTTTTCAGAGAGACCAAGGTGGTCAGGAAAATCAGGGAGATGTCGCTCAACATGTGGGCGGGTTTCAGTGTTGTAGTTAAAATGAAGGGTCGCTGGAAATTCCTCTGGCTGACTCTCTGCATCTGGGGCTGCTACTACACGCAGCTTTACTTGGCTTTCTATGCCTTCGACTTCACCCGCGAGCTCTGCACGGGTCCGGGCATGGCGTGGGGACTTACGCCCTGTCTGGTGGCTTTCGTGTTGAGTTCGATAAGCATGGCTATCCCGTCGAACGGCGGACTTGGTCCCTGGAACCTGGCGATCATGTTCGGTCTTGCCATTTATGGAGTGAGCGACGCAGAGGGCACCGCCTTCTCGATGCTTCAATGGAGCGGGCAGACCGTCATGCTTATAATACTCGGCATTTTCACGATGGGATATATTTCGATGAGCCGGAAGGGAGGACGCAAACTTGCGGAGGCAACCGTGGCGGAGGCCGAGAAACTCGACCAAGATTAACCATTAAATAGAGACAGAATGCTATTTGAACCGAAAGATAACGAAAAAGAGGAGAAGAATGATTTCTTCGACGGACCCGACATAGAGGAGAAACCCAAGGAGCCCAAGAAGCCGGCGTATAAGCCGGATGACCCTGCTTATTGGGATGCCGAGGAATCGGAATGGGAGCATCTGAAGCCACGGAGGAGATTGAAGCCGTGGCTATGGGGAGGGCTTGTCATGATAGTGGTGGCTCTCGGGGTGGCCTGTTGGCTGAGATATTTCTCTCCTTACGTGGAAGACGCCACCCAATATGGCTATGTGGAGCATATAGAGAAGCGAGGAACGGTCTTCAAGACGTATGAGGGGGTGCTTCTTCCTTATAAGGAGCTCCACGACACGACCCGCATCTACAGCCGCGACTTTATCTTCACGGCCGCCGACAAGCAGGTGGCCCTGCGTCTTAAGCGTGCGCAGCTTGACGCGCGTCCGGTCAGGGTGACATATCGTCAGTATCACGCCACGTTGCCATGGCGCGGGTCAAGCAAGACAGTCATAACGGCCGTAGACAGCGTAGATCCGGGGCATATACTGCCTCCGGAGTTCGCCCCCGGCCGTTGAGGGGCAAGCATATTCTTGAGATTTTAAGGAATGCGTTCTTTAATAAAAAAATCCGGCATCACTGTCGCAGTGACGCCGGATCTCTTTCTGAATTTTTATAATCGATGAAAAACTTCTTCTGATTAGTTTTTAACGAGAGCGTAAAGGCTGTCGAAGAGGTGACGCTGGGTCTCGGGATCTACGCCGTTGGGAACGTATACACCCATCAGGGTCTGGCCCCATTTCACGCTCTGGAACAGGAGGGCGAGAGAGCCGGCATCGATGTCGGCCTTGATTTCACCCGACTGCTTGGCATTCTCGATTACGCCTTTCCACATTTCTATCTCTTCATTCTGTGCTGAGAGACGGTTCTCACGGAACTCGGGGATGAACTGGAGTGCATTTCTGGAGATGTTGAGGCAAGCTCCGCTGAAGTTGGCGATTCCGCGTTTGCGTGCAGTCTCTTTGGCTTTTGCAATGTTAGCCACGACTTTGTCGCAGAACGACTTTAGGGAGGCCTTGTCTTCATCAGTGGTTTCCTCGTTGCTTGTCATGTCGAGAATATACTTTTCGATGACTGCGCGGAAGATACCCTCCTTGTTTTTGAAGTAGTACACCATAGAGCCACGGCTTATGCCAGTGGCCTTCTCAAGAAGAGAATAAGACACATCCGGATAGGAGTAGGCGGCAAAGAGATTGAACGCCACGTCCAGGATTTTGCGTTTTGATTTGATTCCTTTTTCCATTAGACTAAGATGGATGGCTCGCGACTACGCGTCTTCGGGTTTTTAATCTGAATTCGCGCCACGCGAATGGTTAAGGTTATTGAGTGTGGTTAAAGTTTGTTCGAGTCATGCATGGTTGCCCTCCTTCGCAGACCTATTCTTGTCAGGAAAGCAACGTCCACAATAGATGACGTTACAAAGTTAATTTATTTTTCTGAAACAAACACTAAAATCTGAAAAAAAAATAAATTTTTATGCTGATTTATTAGAATTTGAGTCAAAAAGAGGGGAAATTGGGCATTCAATCGTTATATTCGTGCGTAATTTGACAAAATGGAAGGCCGTCGCAATATTGCGACGACCTTCCATTTTTTTTCGTCAGTGTCTTCTTGTCTTGTTGCGCATGCTTCCCTTGTCGTTGGGGTTGAAGGGATTTCTGGTGGGATCGAACACGTCTTCTTCGTCTTCCTCCTCCTCGGATTCGTTCTTCTTGCGGTTGCGGTTTTTCTTATCGGCTTCGGGCTTGTTTTTCTTGATGGCCTCGGGCTTCATAAGGTCGACAGCCGTGTCGAAGACGTTCCAGGATTCGGTCTTCTCCCAGTTTTTCTTAATATTAATGACCTTGGGATAGTAGTAGACGACGTCAGGCTGGCGGTGGGCGGCCAGGTCGCCGGTGGTGTATTTCCCGTCGCCGTTGTGGTCTTCGAAGATGCGGGCATAGTATTTTCCGGGGTCGAGATAATCAAAAGTCAGGACACCGTCGACGAGAGGCACGCGCCTGACCGGCTCGTCGGAGGTGGAGACAAGCTCTCCGAAAGCCGGCACGGAATCCGTGAAATTGCTGACGTTGAAGATGAGCGAGCAGTAGTCTTCTTCCGATTTCACCTTAAACTTATGCTCGAAGGGAATCGTGATGAGTCCGTAGATTCCCGTGGCGGCAAGGGAGTCGGCCGTCAGTTTGTATTCCATGCCCAATTCCCAAGGATAGTCTATCTTCATGGTCCTTGGGTTGAGAGAATCCACGCTTTGGAGCTTCCATCCATCCTTGACAGGCTTCCATGCGGAGTCGACCATTGCCTCAAGATGAAAGGCTGCCGTGTCGAGGCGGGAAAGGGGTGTGTCGAATTCGATTATGACCGGATTGTAGACTTCGTGGGTTGACTGCGTGACGGCTCTGAGTCCGAGAGGAGGGATTACGATAGGCATCGTGTCGGGCTGTTCCTCTTCCTCTTTTTTCTTCTTTTTCTTTTTCTCCTTTTTGGGAGCCTTAGGTCGCTCGGTGAAGAACCGGAGCGTGTCGGTGCCAAGGGTCAGGTTTTGGGCCGTGTCGGTCCGCAGATAGGTGACGGCAAGATGTATGCTGTCGGTGGCGACGAGGGAGGGCGGGGCGATCCAATACGTCAGTGTGTCGTTGTTTTGCGAGCGTTCGAGCACGTTCCAGTTCTTATATCCCTCGATTCCTACGAGATTAAGGGTGGGGAGGGTGTCGCTTTTGGTATTGAAAATCAGACGTATTCTTGTGGAATCTACTCTTTCGTATTTCTGAAGGAATTGAGATTTGTAGTCGCTTTCAAACGAGCGCAGGAGGATGTCGTTGGGCAGGAACCGGGTTCGTTCGCGAGTCACGACGGAATCGACAGCGCCATTGTGGAGATTGAAGATTGTGTCGGTGGCGGTCACCCTTTCCGAAGAGGGGCTTATCGTGAACTCATAGAACGCCATGGCCTCTTCCGGGTTCTCTCGGCGATAGTCGTTGTCGACATCGGCGAGGGCATACAGGCGATACTCGCCCGGGGCAAGGCCCATGACGGAAAACCGGCCACGGTCGTCGGTCTTGGCGATGCGTTCGAGGGGGAGCTTGGCGAATGCCGTGTCGGAAAGGTTGGAATGCACTCCCACGAGCATGCCTTGCTGGGGCTCAAGCCCGTCGGCGGAGAGCACCATGCCGGAAATCTGGAGAGTGTCGATTTCCGGGCCTGTGGAGAAGGAGTAAGTGAAACCCTGCAGCTGATTGTTTTCGTTGTTGTCTTCGATGGCGTTGGCGAAATCGATGGTGTAGGTGGTGTTGGCCCTGAGCGTGTCGTTGAACTTCACGGTGACTTTCCGGCCCTGGGAGGATACCCTGGGGACGGACTTCGAGGTAGGGGAAACGACCACCTTTGAGAAGGCGTCTTTCACGTTGACCAGCTCGTCGAAATATATGTCTATCTGGTCTTGCTTGACGTTGACGGACCCCGGCGCGGGGTTGGCCCTCACGAAACGGGGAGGGTCTTCGTCGCGCGGTCCGCCGGAGGGATTTCCGATAGAAGCGCAAGAGGCGAGGAGGGCGAGGGATATGAGGGTCCAGGGAAGAGAGCGGAGGTTGGATTTGCGTCGTCTCATCAGGATAATGACAGTTTAAGGGGGGCGTCGTCAGGGAGAGTCTGCCCCGAAAGGATTTAGAGCCCAAAAGTAGCAATTATTTTTGAAACATAGAGAGGATAGGGGCTGAAATTAACTAAAAAGAGGTAAAATAATCATTTTTAGCATCAATGATGTGGATTAGGTCAAAAATTTAAGCTATATTTGCGAGCTGAAAAAACGGCTCGGCTTGGGAGACGAGTTTTTTTCATCATAACCTGACAAAAAACAAACAACAATAAAACCAACAAAAAAATGCAGAACAAAGGGTTTATCAGCACCATTGCCGTCCTTTTGATCCTGATTTGCGGATTTTATATCTCCTTTTCGTTCGTGACTTCTCACTATGAGAAAAAGGCGGAGGAATATGCCGCGATGATGGCCAAGACAAGCGACGTAACCAATGACGCCTACAAACAAAATCTGAAGCAATTCAACGACTCGATCGACAAGGAGAAGGTCTATCTGGGCTACACCTACAACCAGGTGCGCAAGAACGAGATAGGCATGGGTCTTGACCTCAAGGGAGGTATGAACGTCGTACTTGAGATTTCCGTGCCGGACATTCTCCGCCAGTATGCCTCGGGCGAGAGCCAGCTCCGCCAGATCGACGCGGCCATCAAGAAGGCAGAGGAAGCCGACGTGAAGGCCGGCGACAGGGATTTCATCTCGAAGGTGGCCTCCTACATCCAGCCGGGAGCCATGGCCGGACTTTTCACCCGCGAGGGGGAATTCCTCGGCAAGATCAAAAGCAATTCGAGCAACCAGGAGGTGACGGCCGCCCTTGAGAAACAGGTGGACAGCCAGGTGGATGCCGCGTTCAACATCTTCCGCACGCGTATCGACCAGTTTGGTGTCGTGGCCCCCAACATCCAGAAACTTCAGGACAAGAGAGGACAGATCCTTTTGGAGCTTCCGGGCGTGAAAGAGCCGGAGCGTGTCACTGAGCTTCTGAAGTCTTCAGCCAACCTGGAGTTCTACGAAGTCTACAACTATAACGAAATCGCCAACGACCTTAACAACTTCGCGCGCGAATGGGCAGCGCAAGACACCGTGGGCCACACAGACCTCATCGCGCTCCTCGGAGGCCCGCAGAGGGCAGGAAGCCCCGTGATCGGTATTGTCACGCCGCAGAACCGTGCGATAGTCGACAGCATCCTTTCTTCGCCTTTGGCCAAGCAGAAGCTCCCTTCCGACTTCTCGGCCGTATGGGAGGTGAAAGCCACTGAATATCCCGTATATGACGCCCAGGGCAATGTCATGAAGAAAGACAATGGCGAAGACCGCACGACCCCTTACTGGCAGCTTGTGGCCCTGAAGGGGGACGCAGCCCTTGAAGGCGACGCCGTAGTGTCGGCCACCAGTGAATACGAGGCCATGCGCGGAAACACCGTCAACATGCGAATGAACGACGCCGGCGCACAGGCTTGGGCCACGCTGACCCGCAACAACATCGGCCGTCCGATCGCCATCGTGCTTGACAACAATGTCTATTCATATCCCAACGTAAACAATGAAATCACGGGAGGCAGCTCGGAAATCACCGGCAACTTCACTCCCGAAGAGGCCAACGACCTTGCGAACGTGCTTAAATCCGGAAAGATGAGCGCAAAGGTCAATGTGGTCAGCAACAACGTGATCGGCCCGAGCCTTGGAGCTGAGGCCGTTCAGCAGGGCTTCCTGTCGTTTGTCGTGGCTCTAGTGCTCCTCATGATTTTCATGATAGCAGTCTATGGCCTGATCCCCGGCCTTGTCGCCAATGTGGGCCTGATGCTCAACCTTTATTTCACGCTCGGTATCCTCGCCTCGTTCCAGGCAGTGCTGACCCTTTCGGGCATCGCGGGTATCGTGCTTGCTCTCGGTATGGCAGTCGATGCCAACGTGCTTATCTTCGAACGTGCGAAAGAGGAGCTTGCCACAGGCAAGAAACTCCGTCAGGCCATCTTCGAAGGCTACAACAACGCGTTCTCTGCAATTTTTGACTCCAACCTTACTTCGGTCATCACCGGCGTGATTCTTCTGATTTTCGGATCAGGCCCGATCAAGGGCTTCGCTACGACCCTTATCATCGGTCTTGTCTGCTCGTTCTTCACGGCCGTCTTCCTGACGCGTCTGGCATTCGACCTTATCACTAAGAACGGTCGCTGCTCATCCATGACGTTCACGACGAGCTTGAGCCGCAATTTCCTCTCCAATACCAATATCAATTTCCTCGGCAAGTGGAAGGCCGCCTCAGCCGTATGGTTGTTCCTCGTAGTGGTGTCGATCGCTTCGCTCGCTATCCGTGGCATGAACCAGGGCATCGACTTCTCAGGAGGCCGCAACTATGTAGTGCAGTTTGACAAAGATGTGGATCCGCACGTGATTCAGGACCGTCTGCTCACGCAGCTTCAGGAGGCCGCCGACGACAAGACCGTCAGCGTGGGAGTCCTCACTATCGACGACCCCTCGAAAGTGCGTATCTCTACGAGCTATAAGATCAACACCGAAGACGGCGACATCGACAATGAGATCACCGACCTTCTTTATAAAGGACTTCAGCCTGAACTCACCGGAGCCGATGGCAAGGTCATGGATAAGGAGGCGTTCACAGTTGCCGACGAAAGCCGTGGTATAATATCGATTCAGAAGGTGGGTCCCTCAGTGGCCGACGATATGAAGGCCGACGCATATTGGGCAGTGGGCATAGCAGTGGTCTGCATGTTCCTTTACATCCTTTTGCGTTTCCGCAACATCGCGTTCTCTGTGGGCGCAGTCTGCGCCGTAGCACTGACCGCGTTCCTGATCATCGGATTCTATTCCATATGCTGGGGCTTCCTGCCGTTCTCCATGGAGATCGACCAGTCGTTTATAGCAGCGGTATTGACGATTATCGGTTATCAGATCAACGATACGGTGGTGGTCTTCGACCGTGTGCGCGAGATGATAGGTCTTTATCCTAAGGAGGACCGCTTCAAGACGTTCAACAAGTCGCTCAACACGACGTTGACCCGTACGATCATGACTTCAGTCTCCACGCTGTTGGTGCTCCTCTGCATCTTCTTCCTTGGAGGCGACACGATCCGCAGTTTCACATTCGCAATGATTTTCGGCGTGATAGTCGGCACGTTCTGCTCGCTCTTCTGCGCAGCTCCGATTGCCTACAACATCATCAAATCGAGTACGAAGAAAACGGCTGCCGACTCAGGCAAACCAGCGCTTGAGGGCAACCGCAGATTCAAGTGAGAGTGAATTCCACTAATCACCTATAACCCTTGGGGGGACGGCACTTGGCCGTCCCCTTGTTTGTTTTAGGAGGCTTACTTAAGCGATTATTAGTGGTTTCTGAATCTTTTGCAAAAACTTTTACGACAAATCCTGATAAAATCATGGAAATATAAAAAAAAATGATTAACTTTGCATCGCTAAGCGCGGAGGCGATAGACTCGGCAATTGGCGTCGGTTCGAAAGAGCCGGTAAAATAAAGGCAGGTCTGGTAGCTCAGCTGGATAGAGCAACAGCCTTCTAAGCTGTGGGTCTTGGGTTCGAATCCCAACCGGATCACTAAAATACTCTACCTAATGAGGAAAATCGCTGAAAATCAAACATTTTCAGCGATTTTTATTTTTGGTAA
>VSPO01000102.1:0-6551 GCA_009775375.1 Muribaculaceae bacterium
TTAGGTTTTTCAACACCGAAAATTGAGTTCTTCCGAATGATTTGCTAATTTTGCACTTGCCACTTGACTCTACACTGTTTTTTTCGTAGAGGTTTCTTTGGTAGTCATAAATAATTGTATTATATTTGCATAGGAAACAGACATAGACAGTATATGCTTATTGCCGATTGTCAACAACAACAACTTTTATGGCTGATATGACACATACAACCAGAAGCAGGCGATTCATCAATCCTTTGACTGACGTAGGATTCAAACGGCTGTTCGGACAGGATGAGAACAAGGGCCTTCTTATTGCATTCCTTAATTGTCTTTTCAAAGGGAAGCCCATAATCTCGGATCTCACTTATAATGACAAGGAGATCCTGCCAATTGAGGATGAGGGCAAGACCGTCATCTTCGACATCCATTGCACGACATCTACCGGCGAGCATATAGTGGTCGAAATGCAATGTGAACCGCAAGCGTATTTCAATCAAAGGTCGTTGCTATATGCCAGCAGTGCCTACGTAAGGCAGACACAAAAAGGAAAAGATTGGAGCTATACGCGCCTGCAACCCGTATACGTGATATCATTCCTTGACTTTAAGCTTAAGGAATATCCGGCAAAGCTTATAACGCGTTCAAGTATACGTGATGATGAGGGGGAACATGCAACTATCAATCCCTATATGCGTTTTATCTATATCCAGCTTCCTTTTTTGCCTAAGGCATTGGAGGATTGCCGGGATAATCTTGAAAAGTGGATTTACATCATAAAAAATATTGAGAATATGGAGACAATACCGATGCAACTTAAAAGCGCCATCGATGAGATGCGCCAGTTTGAGGAGGCAGCTTCAATTGCTTCCATGACAAGTGAGGAATACCGGGCCTATGAAAGATCCTTAAGGAATTATCGGGACAGGATCGGGGTGCTGGAATATTATCAACAGCAATTCACGAATGGACGTGCTGAGGGACGCGCTGCGGGATTAGCTGAAGGACGTGCTGAAGGACGTGCTGAAGGACGTGCTGAAGGACGTGCTGAAGGACGTGCTGAAGGACGTGCTGAGGGACGCGCTGCGGGATTAGCTGAAGGACGTGCTGAAGGACGTGCTGAAGGACGTGCTGAGGGGGAGCTTGAGCAGAATTTGAAGAATGCCCGTAATATGAAGGCTTACGGTCTTGACGCAGATATGATCCATAAGGTGACGGGGCTGTCGTATGAAGAGATAGCTGCATTATAGAAAACGTAGAGTAATGGCGCAAGTAAAAGCAAAAAAGGCTCTCGGACAACATTTCCTGACCGATCTGGAGATCGCGCGGAAGATAGCCGACACGATAGAAAAACCGGAGCTCCCGGAAAATGCCAAGATATGGGGAGACCTGCCCGTGCTGGAAATCGGTCCGGGCATGGGAGTGCTGTCGCAGTTCCTGATGAAGGCCGGGAGAATGGTCAAAGCGGTGGAGATCGATGCGGAAAGCGTAGGGTATCTCAACCGTGTGTTTCCCGACCTTGAGGTGGTTGAGGGCGATTTCTTGAAAATGGATCTGAGAGAGCTTTTCAAAGGAGAGTTTGCATTGATAGGCAATTATCCCTACAATATATCCTCCCAGATCTTTTTCAAGGCTTTGGAATACAGGGAAAATATACCGGTCATTGCCGGAATGCTTCAAAAGGAGGTGGCGGAGCGGATTTGCTCTAAGCCGGGTTCGAAAGTCTACGGTATTCTTTCTGTGCTATTGCAGGCATGGTATGGTTGCGAATACCTGTTTAATGTTCCTCCATCGGTGTTTTCCCCTCCTCCGAAGGTCATGAGCGGAGTCATACGTCTGACCCGCAACGACCGGAAGACACTTGGCTGCGACGAGCGATTGTTCAAGACCGTGGTAAAGACCGCCTTCGGTCAGCGTCGCAAGACCCTGCGCAACTCGCTTGGCGGATTGATACCTGCGGATTCCCCGATCCTTAAGGATCCGATAATGGCACTCCGTCCGGAGCGCCTCGGGGTGGAGGAATTCATACGTCTGACTTTGGCTGTCAAGCCGGAATGATACTAAAAGGTCTTGGCAGTCAAGCCAATGGGGTGAGCATAAAAAAAGTCCTTCCTGACGGATCAAATCCGTCAGGAAGGACTTTTTTTATAGCCGATTATGTATGGAGGTTTTTGTTTTTAGCTTATTCCTCGATTTCCACGTCGAAATCGTCGGCAAAGAGGTCGTCGCTGTCGGAGGCGCTGTCGGAGCCGAAGTCATCCACGTCGGCGGTTTGCTCCGTCTCTTCCTCTTTGTCGGTGCGCACGGCGTCTTTTCCGGGAAGGAAAGGATTGACCGTCTTTTTCCTTGATGCCTCTCTTTTCGCTTCGAGAGCGTCTTTGATTTTCTTCTCAAGCTCGGCCGACAGCTCGGCGTTTTCCTTGATCACCCGCTTCACGGCGTCGCGTCCTTGTCCGAGCTTCGTGCCGTTGTAGGAGAACCAGGCGCCGCTTTTCTTTACGATTCCAAGATCGACAGCCATGTCGATGATTTCTCCGGCTTTTGAGATTCCTTCTCCGAACATCAGCTCGAATTCGGTCTTCATGAATGGAGGGGCCACCTTGTTTTTCACGACCTTTACCTTCGCGAGGCGTCCGATAGTGGTGTCGCCGTCTTTGATGAAAGAGGATGGTCTGATTTCCAGTCTGACGGAGGAATAGAATTTCAGGGCGTTGCCGCCGGTGGTGGTCTCCGGATTTCCGAACATCAGGCCGATTTTCTCCCTTATCTGGTTGATGAAGATGCAGCACGTGCGAGTGCGGGCGATCGATCCGGTCAGTTTTCTCATGGCCTGGCTCATCAGTCGGGCGTGGAGGCCGACGTTCTTGTCGCCCATTTCCCCCTCTATTTCAGCCTTCGGGGTGAGGGCAGCTACGGAGTCGATCACCAGGACGTCGATAGCTCCGGAGTTGATCAGCTGCTCAGCGATGTCGAGAGCCTGCTCGCCATTGTCGGGCTGTGAAATCCAAAGGTTATTGACGTCCACGCCAAGTTTTTCGGCATAGAAACGGTCGAAGGCATGTTCGGCGTCGATTATGGCACAAATACCTCCCTGCTTCTGTGCCTCCGCAATGACGTGGATCGCCAGCGTGGTCTTTCCGGAAGATTCAGGCCCATAGATTTCCGATACGCGGCCACGGGGAAGGCCACCCACGCCAAGTGCGAAGTCAAGCCCGATAGAACCGGTGGAGATTGTCTCCACGTCTTGCACCGCGTCGTCGCCAAGCCTCATGACAGTGCCTGTCCCGAAATCTTTCTCAAGATGAGCCATCGCCACTTCGAGAGCTTTCTTCTTGGCGTCCATGTCGCTTATACGTCCCACTGCCTGGGCGGGTGCTGATTTTTTCTTTGCCATATTTAGTAGTGTTATTTCGTTTTTCGTTTAAGATTCGATGCAAACGTTTTCTGTTTGCACTGCAAAGTTAATACAGATTGCGTCTAAAACATAATTTTTCAGCCAATAAATTAATGTTCCGCGTTTTAATTATTCTTAAGAGGAGCGGGTTTACTGCAAGCGTTTTGCAGTGCAAGAGGATATTACATTGATTATCTGAGATTTTTCTGTATTGAGGTTTATGAGAGCACTTTCCTAAAATTTCGGGGTCGTAGGAGCGACAATTTTTTAAGAGAGGACCGTTAAAACGTGAAGATTGTCTTTTTATGTCGCTATTGTATAGGAATCTCACGTTTTTTCAGTAATTTTGCAGTCCTTGACAGGAAGCAGGATGACTTTTTTCTTTTTTTATTCATAAAATAGAAGGGATGAAGGTCTGAAAATCCTGACTGCTGCCAAGGAGTGCTGCTAAACCAGCCACTTGCACAAAAACCTTTGAAAAAAAGATTTAGATGAAGCCAGACATATCAAAACGCGGCTATGAGATGCCGTCGTCGCCGATACGTAAACTCGTGGGGGCAGCCCGTGAGGCCGAAAAGAGAGGAAAGACCGTCTATCGCCTTAACATAGGCCAGCCCGACGTGCCCACCCCTCCCCAGGCCATCGAGGCTCTCCGTCATATCGACCGGACCGTGCTGGAATACTCCCCTTCCGAGGGCATCGAGTCCTTGAGGGTCAAAATGTCGGAATACTATTCGCGGTTTGGGATGGAGATTTCTCCGGAAGAGATTATCGTGACGTCGGGAGGGTCGGAGGCTGTGCTGTTTGCATTCATGGCATGCCTCGATCCGGGCGACGAGATAATAATCCCAGAGCCGGCTTATGCCAATTATATGGCGTTTGCCATCTCGGCCGGGGCCGTCATAAAAAGCGTCAACTCCAGTATCGACGATGGGTTCAGGCTTCCACCCGTGGAGGATTTCGAGGCCCTTATCACGCCCCGGACAAAGGGTATACTCATCTGCAACCCCAACAATCCCACGGGCTATATATATTCCGAGGAGGAACTGATGAAGATTGCCGATATCGTCAGGCGTCACAATCTCTTCCTGTTTTCCGATGAGGTCTACCGCGAATTTTGCTATACCGACCAGCCATTTATCTCCGCCATGTCTCTGCCGGGGATAGAGGAGAATGTCGTGCTGATTGACTCCGTGTCGAAGCGCTACAATGAATGCGGCATACGTATCGGGGCGATAGTGACCCGTCACAAGGAATTGCGGGCTAATGTAATGAAATTCTGTCAGGCGCGTCTCAGTCCGCCGTTGCTCGGTCAGATTGTGGCGGAGGCATCCATCTCCACGCCAGAGGAGTATATGAAATACGTCTACGAGGAATATCTGCGTCGCAGGGATTTCCTGATAAAGTGCATAAACGAGATTCCCGGAGTCTACAGTCCGATGCCGATGGGTGCGTTTTATACGGTGGCGTCGTTGCCGGTGGAAGATGCCGACGCGTTCTGCAAGTGGTGTCTCGATGAATTTGACCTTGAGGGCGACACGGTGTTCATGGCCCCGGCCTCAGGTTTTTATACCACTCCCGGGGAGGGGCGCAACCAGGTCCGTATCGCTTATGTCCACAACGTGGAATATCTCGCGAGAGCCATGGACGTGCTCGAAGCGGCATTGACGCGCTATGCGCAACTGCGAGAATAAAAAATTTCCTTAACTGTTTATCTTTATGAAAATCACGATTCTTGATGGCTATGGCATGAATCCCGGCGACCTGTCGTGGTCGGGACTTGAGCTGCTCGGCGACTTGACCGTCTACGACCGTACGGCACCGGAGGAGGTGTTGGAGCGTTCGAAGGGTTCGGAAGCGATTCTGACGAATAAGACCGTCATCAACGGCGAAATGCTTCGGAAGTTGCCCGGGTTGAAGTATATCGGCGTGCTTGCCACGGGGTATAATGTAGTGGACGTGGCGGAAGCCGGGAGGCTTGGGATAGTTGTAACCAATATTCCGGCCTATAGCACAATGTCGGTGGCTCAGATGGTGTTCGCGCATTTGCTGACCGTGACCAACCGCGTGGAGCATTATGCGGAAGAGAACCGTGAAGGGAAGTGGAGCAAGAATCCCGACTTTTGCTATTGGGACACTCCACTGACGGAACTTGCGGGGAAGACGATGGGGATAGTTGGACTTGGTCATATCGGCCGGGCCGTCAGCCGTATAGCGATAGCATTGGGGATGAATGTCGTGGCGTTTACCTCCAAGGAGCCGGAGCATCTACCGGACGGAGTGGAGAAAGCCGACATGGACGGGCTTTTTTCCGTCAGCGATGTCGTCAGCCTTCATTGTCCCCTGACCGCTGACACGGAGCGGCTTGTCGATTCCCGGCGTCTTTCGCTAATGAAAGATGGGGCCATCCTCATTAATACGGGACGTGGGCCGCTGGTCGATGAGAATGCCGTGGCGAAGAGTCTTGCAGATGGAAAGTTGAGGGCGTTCTGTGCGGATGTGTTGTCGTCGGAACCTCCTTCCGCCGACAATCCGCTTTTGAAGTCGCCACGGGCGTATATCACTCCTCATATTGCATGGGCCTCGCTGGAAGCAAGGAAGCGGTTGCTCGCCATCGCAATTTCCAATCTTGAGGCGTTTATGGGTGGCAAACCTGTCAACAATGTAGCGGGGTAGTTATTCAAGTTACGCACTTGCGTAACTTGAAAAGTATTAAGGATGAAGTATGAAGTATGAAGGTGGGGATACAGCCATTCAATCCATAAATATATTCACTCGGGTATTGCACTTCATACTTCATACTTACTACTTTTTAAGTTTCTGAAATATCGGAAACTTGAAGTAGTTATTTGGAGAATGTGCGGGATATGTTTAGATTTTGTTTTGATTTGAAGGAATTTTGTTTTGTTTTGAAAAACGAAAGTGTTTTGTTTTGAAAAATTTTGTTTTGTTTTGAAAAATAAAAGTGTTCAGATTTTAATTTATAATGTTCGGATTTTAATTTATAATGTTCGGATTTGAAAGATTTTGTTTTGTTTTGGAAATTTTTGTTCTGTTTTGGCTTTATGAGCGGACTGAGCGCGGACTCGACGCGGCAATTTATTGCCGCGCACAGAACTGCCCTCCGGCGCGGGCACGGACGGTAGTCGCAGGCCGGGGACGTCCTGCGCTCCATGCT
>VSPO01000102.1:6651-12911 GCA_009775375.1 Muribaculaceae bacterium
GCCGCGCACAGAACTGCCCTCCGGCGCGGGCACGGACGGTAGTCGCAGGCCGGGGACGTCCTGCGCTCCATGCTGGATGGGGTGTGCTTTGCGCAAAGTGATGAGGAGGAAGTATTAAGGATGAAGGGTTGGACTCGTGGGGATGGAAGCGGCAATAAATTGCCGCGCACAGAACTGCCCTCCGGCGCGGGCACGGACGGTAGTCGCAGGCCGGGGACGTCCTGCGCTCCATGCTGGACGTGGTGCGGACTCAGTTGGACTGTTGAGATACATATTGACATAATGACATACAATCATAGTTTTTGTTTTGATTTTTTGTCTTTATGTATCTTTGGGTAGATGGTAGCTTGCGCGAACTGAGCGCTGCGCAGGCGGCCTTTATTGTGTCGAGGACGGGCTTTGTGTTCTTTTTGCGATACGTAGTGTCAAATTCATGCACATTTTTAAGTGCATGGATTTGTCAGTTAATAGAATAATGACTACATTTGCAAAAACAATATTTTCGAATCATGGAAGCTTCAACAGTCAGTAGCTACAGCAAAACTCTCGCGACATCCTTCGATAAAGCACATGAGGAAGAACTGGAGACAGCAAAATACATGGAGTGATTTTATGAGAACATCATTTGGAGTTATATCGATTTTATTTATAATCCTTTCATCCTGCTTAGGGTCATGCGGATGGAGGGATAGGGAATACTGCGCTGAAATTATGCTGGCCGACAGCTTGATGCAGACCAATCCTGACGCAGCTTTAGCCCGGCTTGACATCCTCGACAGCACACCGCAACTTGACGAACACGATCGTATGCGCTCCCGATTACTGAGAATTGAGGCCAACGACCGTAAGCTTGTGCAACCGAAATACGACTCCACAATCAAGGCTCTGCTTGAATATTACATTGACGGAGACAATGACGAGGAACTCCATCCGAGGGTGCTATATTACGCGGGACGCATCTATTCCGACCTCGGAAAGTCGTCGGACGCCATGCGTTATTTCAAACAGTCGCTTGAATCGCTTGGCAAAGACAACGACCTCGACCTCCAAAGCCGCTCCACGCCCAAATGGCCCACCTTTTTACAAAACATCGTATGTACAGGCATGCGCTTAATCATACGAAAAAGCAAGTAGAATATGAAAAAGGCAGCGGGGATACAATTCAAATTCTCTCCTCCCAATTGTCATTGGCTTTCGCTTTTAGATGTGTTGGTAAAAATGACAGTGCGGAACTCATTTACAGGAAACTTAGTCGGGAATCATTGGTCAAAGACGATTCCAACTTAAATCTGGTTTTCAATTCCCAACTGGTTTCTTTCATGTTGGAAAACGGGCGGATCAGGGAGGCAGACTCACTCGTTTCGATAATGCAACCGGTGGACGAGCAACATGTCGATCCATCTGTTCTAAACATAGTCAATAAGGTAGACTGGAATAGACAGGACTATGACAATATTATAAATAGATCGTTACGGCTTCTCAACAATAAGAACATATACATAAGAAGACAAGCGGCTCGAAATCTGGCACGAGCTAATTACGAGGAAGACAATCTCAGGGACGCATTGTATTTTATGGACAAATATAATCAAATCTCCGATTCAATTACGGCTATGGAAAGTTCTTCTCCATTGGCTGAAGTAGAGGATATGTTCAATAATGCTGAGATTGAGGCAATGTCTGTCAGATTGAAGAACGAAAAAGATTTGAATACCTTTCTGATAGTAGCTATCGTCTTGTTCGTGACAGTTGTGGCTCTATTGTTTATAATCCATGGGAATCGAGTCAAATTGGAAAGAGCCAGAATGATAAATGAAATTCAGCTTGAAGCAGAGAAAAAACTAAATGAGAAAGAGAATGAGATGAAGGAGCTTGAGTCATCTCACAATCAACTTATAGAGGACATAAGATTACAGAAAGAGAACATGTCTGCCGAAAAAAAACAGGAAGAAGACATCAACGCCCACAGAATCATAGATGATGCCAAGATTAGACTTTCGAAGATTTCTTATCATTTCATTGATGAGGGAAGAAAAGTAAAATGCAAAATCACTGATGAAGATTTTGTCAAGCTGGAGTCACTCCTTTCAATATTGTATCCTCGTTTGATTACATTGATGAAGAATCCCGCATTCAAGACACGCGACCGAAAGGACGCCATGCTGACTAAGATCGGAATTTCACTTAAAATGTGTTCCAACATTTTGAACGATTCATCATCTACACTTTCGAATGCGAGGAACAGATTATTGAAAAAGCTTTCTGATGAGGGAAAAATTGAAAGCGACATAAACAATTATAGTAAATTTATTCATTCTTTATAATTATTAGATAATCAGATATTTATCGGTACAATGTGAATCTTTGTGAATCAATGTTAACGTTAAAATACAACCATGTGAATTTTTGTGAATCGAAAAATTTGCAGATTCAATGAACCCGCCATAACTTTGCCGACAGATTTCAAAACATTGATTCGAAATGAAAAAATTTGTTTTTTATTTGTGTTTGCTATTTTCGGGCATTGCGTCGGCTCAAGTTCCAACGACAATACCTAAGACGCCTACCGATCCGATTGAGGAACCTCCACGCTCGAAATTGTATCCTAATCGCGGCGGTCTGCATAATGGCGGCATGTCTGATCGTAGCAACCGGGTCGCCATTGCTGTCCATACCCCTTCTGATTGGCCTATCTGCCTCCAGGCTTTTGTATGTGCGCCGATTCGGATTTGACACGGGTCTTATCAATGGCATTTGTCATGTCTCAGTCAAGACTGATTGCGATGTGGTCTCAAAGTCAATCTTCGCCAACTTTGCCGGAATCAGTCTTTCCACCCTTTCAATGGCCTATTTCCTTTCTCAGGCAATCCTTCCCATTATCTCAGGATTGAAGCCGGCAGAGGCTATAATGGATGCATATTTTGTCTCTGTATTCGCAGCTTTGCCAATAGCCTCATATTCAATTCTTTCGCAAGTCAGGATAAGAAAGTATTGTCCGCTATGTATTGCCGTTATTCTGGCAATCTTTGCGGAAGCCTTGGTTTGGTGGGTCTCCTCGGGTCAAATAGTCGGAATGCATGTTTTAATGACTTGAGCGGCAATATTTGTCATGGGTCTTTGTGTATTTCAAACTATTGATATAATAAGAATCCGAAAGGAAGACTCTATCAAACGAAAGACGCAACTATTGCTCCTGAAGAGGAAAAAGGAGGTTATCTCTCTTGAAAGCGATATAGTGAAGCCTCTTGATACGCCAATAATGATAGGAGATCCCAACGCTTCAAACGACGTGACCACCATTATATCTCCGGGATGCGGACATTGCAGGAAAACCGTGGCTGAGCTACTGAAGTTGAAGGAACGGGGATGCAAGTTTTACTGGAATATAGTCATGGGAAATGCCAAATCCGACGACGACAAATTGATAAGGAGATGGATACACGACTATCTGACTGACAAAGATATCTTTATCAAGCAATTGAAAAGATGGTCTACAGGGAAAGAACTAAGATTCATATCTCCAAAGCATTTCAACGAGGATATGACTTCTGAGAACGAAATCTACGAAACTATCAAAGAGACGGTTTCTAAGAATGTGACTTCCGGATATCCTGTGATAATTCTCAACGGCAGGAAACTCTCGCCGATATACGAGCCTGCAGATCTTGAATACTTGATAGCAGACAACACTTTTAATGACAACTAATAATGATAATAACAACAATTTACGAGAGGCAGGCATCGAAACGACCTGCGAACGCGAAGCCCGGTTAGCGTACAAGAGTGGGCACTTAACCTTTTCATTTCATTTTTCTAAAAATTTTTTATTATGAAAAAGCTAACTGATTTTGAAATGCTGTCCATCCTCGGAGGTACAGCAAATCCTGAAGAATGCAAGAAACTTCAGGAAGAGGTTTTTGACATGGAGGCAATCCCGATACGACCGATGAAGATTGGGACAAATGGGCAGAAGAATTCTATGAGAAATGTTTTGGCACAGCCATCTGAATCATGAGGGTGTGTCAAAATAGATAAATCACAGGAAAATGCCAGTGATTGTAGGGACATGCCTTTGGCATGTTGCTGGTTGACAGACGAGTAAAGCCCAACATGCCAAAGGCATGTCCCTACAATATACTTTTGATAGAGCCTCATATGAAATTATCCATCCACGATATGAAAAGATTTCGATATATATATTTCATTGTTTTGGCATTGATCGCTATTTTTGATGTATCCGCCAAGAATATCATTGAACAAGTTATCGAGCCGGCTTTGGTAGAGGTGAGATATGAGCGTCGGATGGTGCTCGACACGCTCAATCCTGAAAATGATTACAAGAAAAATTTCTTCACGTTAAAGGCAGGAAAGACAGTCAGTGCATTCTATTCCGCTGAGCTTAAGACCATGGACTCAATCGATGTCAGGGATCGCGAGTTTTTCTTTATAAGGCACAACAACAAGGAGTTGCAAAGATATTTCGCACGCCTGCCTAATGCTAAGATTTTCAAGAATTATCCCGAAGGGAAAATAAGGGTCCACGACAGGTTTGATCTATCACAATGGACAATCGATGAGGATTGGGAAAAACCGATATGGAATATCACCGATTCCGTGTGCAAAATAATGGGATATCAATGCATTCTGGCCACAACAGATTTCAGAGGTCGGCGGTGGGAGGCATGGTTCGCCCCGGAGATACCTATATCCGACGGGCCATGGAAACTGTGCGGACTGCCGGGATTGATACTGAAAGCCCGCGACTCCAAATCACATTATATCTACCAGCCTATTTCTATTCGCACGGAGAATGCAGGAGACGTGGAGTACTATGACTATCAAGTAGACTTCAGACTGACCATGAAGAATCGTAAGAAGGGACTCCAACGGAAATTCAAACATCTCCATACAGACATTCATTACAAGATTGTTTCTTCAGGCATGTTCGGCATTAATAATCCCAACGTCAAGAAAAGGGACAAAAAACCGCACTCAAACTACGATTTCGAGGAGACCGACTACGTTAAACCAAAGTTGGAATGACAAACGAATATTTGAAACATCGAGTTTGTCGTTTTCTGTCGAGAACCCTTCGCGCTTGTCTAAAGGAGGACAGGCGAAGCAAGAACAACAGACCGACTATCCGCATTGAGCAAATATCTGCAAGAACTTATTCACAACAACTGCTTATATCCTAAAGACCTTATGAATAGATATATCATATTTATCGTCATCGCATTATCGGTATCCATAAACACATACGGACGGGAAAGGATTGAGTTTGCTCTCGAACCTGCCCTGATTGAGGTCGTCTATGAATGCAGAAAGGTTCTTGATACCCTTGACATTGAAAACAATATCCGCATAAACCGGATGACACTGAAGGTTGGCAAATCCACAAGTGCTTTTTATTCTGCAGAATTAAAGTACTCTGATTCTTTGAGACATAAAAACCGTGAATATACCTTCAAAACAATTGAGGATCGAACGCTGAGGCGACACCTTGCCCGTTTGCCTAAATATAAGGTTTTCAAGAATTATCCCGAAGGAAAAATCCGGGTTCACGACAGGTATGACTTTTGCGACTGGATCATTGATGAAGACTGGGAGAAACCTTCCTGGACGATCCTGTCGGATTCTGTCGCGGAAATTATGGGATATCAATGCGTAATGGCGGAATCAAATTTCAGAGGACGGCAATGGAAAGCATGGTTCACTTTCGATATCCCCATTTCCGATGGCCCTTGGAAATTATGCGGTCTGCCGGGGATGATTTTGAGAGCACACGACTCCAGGATGCACTATATCTATGAGCCCATGTCGATACGCACGGAAGGAATCGGCAACGTGGTATATTATGACTACAAAGGAGGAATCAGGTTTACCACCAGCCGTTTAAAATCCCTTCAACGTAAATATAAGAGCTTACATGAAGACCTCCACTATAAGATGGTAACTTCCGGGATGTATGGACTCAGCAATAAAGGATTGAAAAAGAGAGACAAGATACCCGGATCAAACCATGATTTCGAGGAAACCGACTACGTCAAACCGAAGCTGGAATGACAAACGAATATGTTATATAAAGGTAAGATTATCAAATAAATTCCAAAGATTAGAACTGAAATGATTGGTCAATCCAAATATTTTGCTAAATTTGCATCCTATAGGAAGGACGGTGGATTCAAACCAGTTCGTATGTTTGCAGCGTCAAACGTACGAAACTAAAAAACTTTCGCCATAGGCTAAAAGTTTTATAG
>VSPO01000103.1 GCA_009775375.1 Muribaculaceae bacterium
CATAGCGAAGACATGGAGCGTCTGCGTCAGTCACATAGCGAAGACATGGAGCGTCTGCGTCAGTCACATAGCGAGGACATGGAGAACCTCAGGAAATCACATGCCGAAGAGATGGAAAAGATGCGGCTGTCGTTTGAGAGAAGGCTCGACCGTATGGCCGAGGCCAACGCGGGACTGGCCTCGCAGCTCGGCGATGCGTTGGCGTCCGGAAAGCTTGCAAGAGCCAGGAAGTACGCAAGGTCATCCGAACAGCGCAATCTGCTGAACAACCGCAAGGGAGTGAACCGGACGGAGGAAGAGAATGACTCTGACGGCACTCCGCCTGCCGGCTCCGGCCGGCAGGCGGAGTGCCGATGCGGAAAACACGAAATCCAAAGGTAAGGCCAGAGCCAAAGGAAAGCCTGAGGGCAAGGCCCGCTTCGACGAGGTGGTGGAGCATCCGATGGAAGAGAATATGGTCCTTCCCGAAGGTGCGAGACTCCTTCCGGGCGAGATGTGGTTTGAGGTGGTCGAATACATACCGGGACGCACCGCATGTCACCGTTACCCGTACAGGCGCTATGTACTGGAACTTCCTGAAGACGCAGACAAGGAAACCGTGTTCGGCGACACGCTGCCTTCGGGGATACGCGCCAAATGCCCGGTGGCCGGCTGTATGCTGTCGGCGCCAATGATCGCGTTCATAATGACGCAGAAGTACGCCTATCATCTTCCTCAGAAACGTGTCAGGATGATGCTCCGCGACATGGGGGCGCATATACCGCGCACCACGCTCAACCGCTTTTACATGCAGGGTGCCGACGCATTGCTGGCAATGCTCGGGGAAACCTTCCGCGACGAGGTGCGGAAAGGCGGGTATTTTATGGTTGACGAGACCCTGCAGACAGTCGGGGTGGACAATAGGGAACTCGGGCGCAGGTATATGAACCGCTATCTGTGGGAGTTCTACAACAGGGAGAAAGGCCTGGTGGAATATGTCTATGAGGAGGGAAGCCGGGGACAGAACGTACTGAGGTCATTCTTTGACTCTGATCCACAGACATTGGAAATGCTGATATCATGCGACGGATACAACGCCTACCGGCTCTTCGACTCCGATGAGTACCCCGGGGTGACCGTCGTCGGATGCTGGACACATGAGCGCCGGAACTTCATCGATGCGCTTCCCTCATGCCGCAAGCCGTGCGGGGAGATGATCTCCATGACAGGAGGTCTCTTCGAAAACGAGGCGGTATGTGCGGAACTGGGCTTTACCGAAGACAACAGGCTGGCTTATCGCAAAAAGAACACAAAGCCCCTCCTCGACACGATAAAGGCCGCCGCCGACAGGATGTGGAACGATCCCGGGCTTATGGCGGTCGGACTGCTCAAAAAGGCCGTGGGGTACCTCCGTAATCAATGGGACCACCTGTCCAATATCCTGAAGTCCGGTGTCCCTGAGATATCCAACAACCTGTCCGAACAGCGGGTCAAGCCGATAAAGCTCTCGCTTAAGAACTGCCTGAACATCGGGAGTGAGGAAGCGGCAAAAAAACATGCCTTCATGCATTCTCTTGCCGAGAGCAGCCGGTTGTGCTCGGTCAACATAGCCGACTACTTCACGAGTCTGTTCAGACATGCAAGGTCGACCCTGTCTTCAGACGACCTGCGCGGGTTGCTTCCCAACCATTACACCGCAAAATGTTAAAATCACTTCGTCAGTAAGATTTTTTTAATGACATGAAAAATTAAAGTGTCCGAAACTTCGGGTACTTAAGAAAGTCATGCGCCATATGGGACGTTTACCCTCTGCGCCTCTGCGTGAGATAACCAAAAAACCTCTGCGTAACTCTGCGCCTCCGCGTGAGATAACCCAAAAAACTCCGCGAAACTCTGCGCCTTCGCGTGAGATAACAAAAAAACTCCGCGAAACTCTGCGCCTCCGCGTGAGATAACCAAAAAAACTCCGCGAAACTCTGCGCCTTCGCGTGAGATAACAAAAAAACTCCGTGTACCTCTGCGCCTCCGCGTGAGATTAATAAAAAACCTCCGCGAAACTCTGCGCCTCTGCGTGAGATAACTAAAAACCTCCGCGAAACTCTGCGCCTCCGCGTGAGATAACCAAAAAACCTCCGCGAAACTCTGCGCCTTCGCGTGAGATAACCAAAAAACCTCCGCGAAACTCTGCGCCTCCGCGTGAGATTAATAAAAATCCTTCATAAATTTTTTACCAACTTATTTTTTACGCTTACTTAACTGCAAAAACATAACAAATTGAAGTCGTTTCGGAGCGTTTTCCTCAAAATAACAATAATCCCCAAATTCCCGTGCCTATCTTTGCAGTCTCAAAACGACTTCTAATTATGAATACCAAAGAAATCATCTACATCGACCTCTCTTCCGGCTCCTTCTTCCTCAAGGACTGGCAATACTATTTCGCCGAACTCGTAGCGACTGCCAACCATGATTGGGTAGACTCCGACGATTGCCCCGTGTCAATCGTCGATGGAATCCTTTACCTCCACGATGCCAATGACTGCGAAATCCAAGAGGCAGCACGCCCCCTCAACGAAATCCTGCTGATGACCAAACTAATCAGCGATTTTAAAGAACAGGCAGGCCACAGTCTGCCTGACCAGAATTACATAAAGATCGGACGTATTATCGCTGACAAGCTCCGCGAGATTAAGCAAATTCAGAATGCGGAATCTGAGTGCCAAGTCTCCTCGCTGACAAAAGGGAAAAGCGACAAGGTCTCCCAAATCATCCCGGAGGAAGTCCATTCCCTGAAATCGGGAATGGATTGGATTCAATGTTCCCACAATTCCCCTGCAAAAGAATATCTATGGCCCAACCTATGGCGCGAAAATGAAATTTGTCTCCTTTTTGCCGATTCCAACGTCGGTAAAAGTGTATTCGCTTGCCAGATGGCTTTCGAAATCGCAAAATCCCGACCCGTAATCTATTTTGACTACGAACTCGACTCAACAGAATTCGCGGCACGCTATGCCGGTACGCCCGAATGTCCATCCCCTGTCCCTGATAATTTCTTCCGTTGCGAGCCCGATAGAAGTGTATTCCTTCTTCCCGATGTAGAGAACTTGATCTTCTCTGATATTGAGAAGATTGTCGCAAATCAAAACGCCAAGGTCATTATCATTGACAATCTGACGTATATATTGACGAATGCCTCAAGTTCCCTCTCCGCATCTGTCTTGATGTACAAGCTTAAACAGCTGAGTCAGAAATACGGCCTCTCAATCCTTGTGATTGCCCACGCTTCCAAACGTAATCTCAGAAAACCAATATCTCAAAACGACCTCGCCGCCAACAAAAAGCTATTCAATTTCTCCGATTCCTGTTTCGCACTCGCCCGCAGCATCCGAGATTCGTCGATTGTCTACCTCAAGCAACTAAAAGCACGCGCCGATAAAATCAGCTATGGTGCCGACAACGTCATGCTTATGGAAATGAACGGCTCCGGCAACTGGCTACATTTCGACACCGTGGGCTTCGATCTTGAATCAAACCATCACCTCGAAACAAAATCTCAAGAATTGCAACGCCTGAAGTCGCAAATCCAATCCCTCTCCTCTCAAGGACTCACTCAACGCGAAATTGCCAAAATCCTATGCATCTCCTCGACAAAAGTCAACAAACTCATCAACGCTCCCGAGCCCGACATAGAGCCCCAGGTTCCCGAGCCTGCGACCCCCTGTCCGATCAAGTCCGGCATGGAGCGCACGGCCTCCGGCCTGCGCCTACCGTCCGACCACGTCCCTAATGAAGACCAGCCCCAATCCAAATCAGAACAAAAATTCTCAAATCGGGACAAAATTCTTCAAAACGTAACACTTTCATTTTCTAAAACAAAACGGAATTTTAAAAAAAAGAACAAAAGTAAAATAAATCGGAACAAGGGCTAATCCATGACGGATTGTACGTGGGCGGATCCGGTAGGCGCTGGCCTCAGGCCATGCGCTCCATGCCGGACGTGCGCATAGTAATTGAGGGACAGGCTTCCAAGCCTGCCCCTCTTACAGGATTAGGATTATATGGTGGGTTACTCGTGGAGAATCTCGTTGACGCGCTCCTGCACGGCAGCATAGTCGGCGCCGAGGGCGGCTTTGCGGTCGGGGTTGTTGCCGAAGTCTCCGTGTATCACTTCGCGAGCCTCGCGCTCGATACGGTCGTCGTAGGCGCTACCGGAAGCAGCGGAGGCGGAAGCCTGTGCCGCTGTAGTGGTTGCCGACGCCATTCTCTGTTTGGCTGCAGGAGCGGTCTGCTGAGTTGCGGCGTCGACGGTTTCCGCGCCTTCACTGACGTAATATAGCTTTACCGTCTCGCCCTGCTCTCGGGCGGGAGCGACGGAAGCGAGCCTGTCGCCATTGCGCGACGCCAGTGGCGAACCATCGTGGCTAAGAAGACCCACCACCATTATGCAGATGGCAAAGACGGCGGCGATGCCTATAAGCCAGCCCAGACCTTTCGTGCTGCGCTTCTCATTATTTTCTATCGAATCGGCCACGGTCTCCTCCATCTCGACCTCTTCCAATTCGCGTGCGCTATAGTCGGGTATCTCCTTCCTTTCGTTCATCCTTCTGACGCCTCTTACGAAATCCTTCCTGAATTCCGCTTCCGCGTTTTTGTTAAAATCAGTGCTTTTCATAATCATTTGTTTTTAATAGTGAGTATATCAAATACACCGGCAGCAGCGATGCACGCCGATGATTTCCCCGAAAAGATCCGAAGAGCTCAATCCATGGCAGACTGATTCTGCGGCGTCTGTTTACAATATAATAAGGAATCGCCCCCGTCGGTTGACGGAGGCGATATTGTTTTATAGAAATTTAGCATTCTGCGGAAGAGCGCTCCCGCGTAATTTCAGAATCCTTTCCAACGTGCTCTCCAGTATTTCGCTCCAAGCTCGTCCCAGCGCGATATGGTCGCGCCGAAGAAGTCGCGGGTATAGTCGGTCAGCAATTGGGCGGCCTCTTCATCTTTGCCCTCATTGAGCAGACGGGCATACTCCTTCTCAATCATGGGAAGCTCAAATTGTCCCTTCTTCAGGAAATGGTCGCGGGCGGGCTCCATGGTCTTGCGAGCGTCTCCCCATCTTACGGTCGCGAGCTTGTTGGGCTTGCGATAGTGCCAAAGGGCCGCGTCGTCGCGTTCGCGATGCTGTCCGCACACCTTAAGCATTTCGGGCACGTCGGTGGTGCCGGCGAAAATCGGGAACCGTGGCGACTGGCCGGGATTGTCGAGCGAGACCCAAGCCACGCCTCCGACTCCGTCGGGAAGCCAGTCGCGGCATTGCAGGACGGTGGAGTATGCACACCATGGAACGCTGACCGTGCGGATGTTGCGCATCGTGGAATCGCCCAACGCCTCATAGACGGCGATCTCATCGGGCTGCATCCAGGGATTCGCCACAGGGCTGACAATGCTGTCGGGCACGTCGGCGCCGTCGTCTTTCTTCTTTTTAGGATTCTTCACCTTCAGCTTGCCGCTGAGATTCATCGGCGTCCCTTCATAATAGGAGCCAAGCAGACGGGCCACATCCTCCACAGAGACCTTCTTCTCCGGTTTTATGCTGACGGGAAGCTCCTCCATCTTGTCGTTGAGGCCGGCATTGGGAGCGAGCTCCTGCATGATGAAAAGCTCCCTGACGCTATAGTTTTTCGGCTCCTTCATGTAGTTGCCTCCGCTATAGGCCTTCCAGAAGGAAAATTCCTCCTTGCCGTCCCAGAGCCCCATCTTCTTGGCCACGCTTCTCACATTGTCGGAGGCCATGAAATTATCTTTGTCGTTGAAGTCGATCTTCCCGATCCTGCTGACGTTGGCCGAGACGGCGATATGATCGTCGGGAATCCTTTGTGCGGCCCAAACGCCGCCTACCTTGTCGGGGCCTTCCCCCTGGACCTCAAAAATCCATACCTCCTTCGGGTCGGCGATCGTCAGGCATTCGCCGCTGTCGCCGTAGCCGTAATCCTTGATCAGCTTGCCCATCAGGGTGATAGCCTCACGGGCCGTGGAACAACGCTCCAAAGCCACCCTTGCAAGCTCTTCAATCATAAACATCCCTTTCTCGTTCTGCATCGTGTCGCGACCCGTATAGGTCGTTTCCCCTATGGCCAGCTGCTTCTCATTCAGGCAGGGGTAGGCTGTGTCGAGGAAGCGATACGTATGGCGGGCCTGAGGAATCTGCCCTTTCTCCTTCATGCCGTCGGTGCTGGAGGGATATTCGGTGTGCATTCTTCCCTCATAGACGGTCATGACCGTGTCGTTGGGATAATCTTTAGGAGCGACAGGCTGCATCCACGTGCGATACCATGAATCGCACGTATGGCTTGTCATGACCGAGCCGTCGGTCGAAGCCTGTTTGCCGACCATAATACTCGTGCAGGCGTCGCGCCGGGTCTGGGCGGCTGCAGGCATAATGACTGCCGATGCCAGGGCTACGAAAGCGGCCGCATAAATCTTGGATATTTTCATGATTAATAAGGTTTGGTTGTGAAAACTTCGTCGTGCCGGGAGTTATTTTTCCGATTTCTGCTTAAGGATGTCGCGGATTTCCGTCAGGAGCTGCTCCTCCTTCGACGGGGCGGGGGCAGGCGCGGGCTCTTCTTCCACTTTCTTCTTGAATTTCATCATCACGCGGATGGCCACGAAAATCGAGAAGGCTATGATGAAGAAATCTACGATGTTCATGATGAAGGTGCCATAATTGATCGCTACCTCCTCTACGGCCGCCACACCGTCCTCGCCTGCGGGGACACCCTCTTTGATGACATATTTAAGGTTCTCATATCCGCTGCCGCCGGTGACGAGCGAGATTACCGGCATGATGATGTCGTTGACGAGCGAGGAGACAATCTTTCCAAACGCACCGCCGACAATCACGCCGACTGCCATATCCACTACGTTCCCCTTAAGGGCAAAAGCCTTGAAATCTTCGATGAATTTTCCCATGTTGAAAAAAATAATTAATGATTTTATGTGCGAAACTACTGAAAAATTGCTAAAAAACATAATTTTTCATGGAGAAAAACGCTTCACGGTTAAAAATCGTTCAAAACAGGTTGTTATCCGAATTTTTTTTTATAATTTTGCATCGTTGAAAGAGCGGGGCATGTCGGGGTATATATCCCGCCTTCTCCGAGGAGGCCTTCCCGGAAGCCTCCCGACAGGCCGGAAGCCTGCCGCGATTCGGGCTACAGGAATGAAAAAGAGTATTTTTATTGAAAAAATATAGCAACCCAAACACTATTAAAGCAATGACAAAAATTGGTATCAACGGCTTTGGCCGTATCGGACGTTTCGTGTTCCGTGCATCAACAAAGAGAGATGACATCGAGGTAGTGGCAATCAACGACCTCCTTCCGGTTGACTACATGGCCTACATGCTCAAGTATGACACAATGCATGGCCGCTTCGAGGGCACTGTTGACTACGATATGGAGAAGAGCCTCCTTATTGTCAATGGCAAAGAAATCCGTGTGACAGCATGCAAGAACCCCGCTGAGATCGCATGGGGCGCAGTAGGCGCAGAATACGTAGTAGAGTCCACCGGTCTGTTCCTGACAAAGGAGAAGGCTCAGGCTCACATCGAGGCTGGCGCAAAGTATGTCGTAATGTCGGCTCCTTCAAAAGACGACACCCCGATGTTCGTATGCGGCGTTAACGCCCAGACATATGCCGGCCAGCAGTTCGTTTCCAACGCTTCCTGCACGACCAACTGCCTTGCTCCTATCGCAAAGGTCCTCAACGACAAATTCGGCATCAAGGAAGGCCTCATGACCACCGTTCACTCCACAACAGCCACCCAGAAGACCGTAGACGGTCCTTCAATGAAAGACTGGCGTGGTGGCCGTGCCGCTTCCGGCAACATCATCCCTTCATCCACCGCCCCTGCCAAGGCTGTAGGCAAAGGTATCCCCGAGCGCAACGGCAAGCTGACAGGTATCTCAATGCGTGTCCCGACTCTCGACGTGTCTGTAGTCGACCTGACCTGCAACCTCGAGAAGCCCGCTACTAAAGAGGCTATCTGCGCTGCCATGAAGGAGGCTGCTGAGGGCGAACTCAAAGGAGTGCTCGGCTACACTGAGGACGCTGTCGTAAGCTCCGACTTCCTCGGCTGCCCGCTGACCTCAATCTTCGACGCAAATGCCGGCGTATATCTGACCGACAATTTCGTGAAGGTTATCTCCTGGTATGACAACGAGATCGGCTACTCCAACAAGGTGCTCGACCTCATCGCCATCATGAAGAAATACAATGGCTAAGAAAAACAATCCGGTTATCGATAGATAAACGGGAATTGTCAGAACTTCCGAGGGGGAAGCCGAGGCAGAGGCCTCGACTTCCCCCTCTTCCATATCAGGCCGCTGCTTGCAGAGGGAACGGATTTCGGCGAAAAAAAAGCGGATTAAGGCAACTTCCGTGTTAAAATTTTTGAATATGCCACAATTTTTGCGTAATTTTGCACAGATTATCCCCTCATAATACAATCAGTGCCTATGATTTTGCACGACAACTCAACATTATTCTGGCTTGAAAACGACTTGCTCTCGTTTGCCATCTCAGCATTACTCGCAGGAATCATCATTCCCAAGATCCTGCTTATAGCGTTCCGCAAAAACCTCTTCGACGAGGTCAATGAGCGGAAAGTGCATCGCGGCGTTGTGCCCCGTCTTGGAGGCATAGCATTCTTCCCGGCGATGCTGTTTGCCCTTTTCCTTGTCATCGCCATCGACCTCAGGATAGGCTCGGGGTTGATGAACGTCGCCCTTGCCTCGAAGATAGTTCCCCTGTCATTTGAGATATGCGCCATCATCCTTCTCTACCTCGTCGGAATCGCCGACGACCTGATAGGGGTGCGCTACATGGCCAAATTCGTTGTTCAAATCATTTCCGCCGTTCTTCTTGTCTGCTCGGGCATGTATGTGGCCAATCTCTATGGAATCCTGTGGATTAACGAGATACCCATCTGGCTTTCATGCCTGTTCACGGCCTTTATTGTGGTCTACGTGGTCAACGCCATCAATCTTATCGACGGCATCGACGGCCTTGCATCCGGCCTGAGCACGATAGCCCTCGTCTTCTACTCGATAGTATTCTTCCAGGGTGGGGAATATATCTTCTCGCTCGTAGCCGCCGCCACTGCCGGCACGCTTTTCCCGTTCTTCTACTACAACGTCTTCGGCGATCCCAACAAGCAAAAAAAGATATTCATGGGCGACACCGGAGCACTGACAACAGGCATGGTGCTTGTCTTCTGCGCCATCGCTGTCATGTCGGCGCGTCCCGACTTCCTCAATGTAGACTACAACCCGGCAATGGTGGCGCTTTCGCCGCTCATCATCCCCTGCTTCGATGTCTTCAGGGTCTATTTCCATCGTGTGCGCCACCATCGCAATCCTTTCCTCCCCGATAAATGCCACATCCATCACAAGCTTCTCGCGCTCGGCTTCAACCAGGCGGCAGCACTGATGCTTATCCTTGGCGCGTCGGTGGCTTTCATCGGCATAAACGTCCTCCTCTCTCCGTATGTCAACCCTACTTTGCTGCTGATTTTAGACGTCCTTATCTGGACGTGCGGCAATATGGGCCTGACAAAGGCCATTCGCATCAGGGAGAGGAAGACAGGCAAAGTGCTCTATGAATAAGCTCTTTTCATAACGCACTCTAACGAGATAACAGGCCGGAAGATTGTCACATAGACAATCTTCCGGCTTTTTGTTAACAATTATTAACGCGCATATTGAATCCACATCCAAATAAGAGTATTAACTTTGCGCAAAATAATGGTAAAAATCTTTAGGTTTCACTAAAACTATAAATATTTGCCATCAATATTATTCAATGTATCGCAATATGTGAATTTCTTGGATGGCAGCTAAACAGGTTAAGTTATGAGTTTCTTACAGGTAAAAAAGATTAATTTCGCATGGCTGCTTGTGTTCGTGGTCATGCTTGGGTTGAGCATTGTCGGCTGCTTCATGAGTCCTCGTGAGGGGATATTCGACATGGCCAACAATCATCTCTTCGCCAATGTGGCATGGATGATCACTGCCACGATATTCGTGCTGATGATGACTCCGGGCCTGTCGTTCTTCTATGGCGGCATGGTCAGGGTCAAGAACGTGATTTCGACAATGCTTCAGAGCTTTATCGTAATGGGCGTGGTCAGCGTCATATGGGTGGTCTTCGGGTTCAGCCTCGCTTTCGGCGACGACATCTGGCACGTCATAGGCAATCCCGCAGACTTCTTCATGTTTGACAACGTCGGCGTCTCCAACGTGACCGACCCGGAAAACGTTTCCTCGCAGATAGGCATCGCCACTACCACGATTCCTTTGGCCCTGTTCGCACTCTTTCAGATGAAATTCGCCATCATCACCCCCTCGCTCATCACGGGATCGTTTGCCGAGCGCGTCCATTTTGCCGGCTATCTCCTCTTTATGGTGTTGTGGACGGTAGTGGTATATTGTCCGCTGGCCCACTGCACCTGGCATCCTGAAGGATTGTTCGGCATGATGCACGTGCACGACTACGCCGGAGGCATCGTGGTGCACGCCGCCTCGGGTATTGCCGCCCTTGCGGGCGCCCTCTATCTCGGCAAACGCACGGAAAAGACTCATTCCCGCCCGGCCAACGTCCCGTTCGTGCTGCTCGGGGCCGCGCTGCTTTGGCTTGGCTGGTTCGGCTTCAACGGAGGCTCGTCGCTGGCAGCCGACGGGATAGCCATCCTCGCGTTTCTCAACACCAACACCGCCGCCGCAACGGCCATGGTGGTATGGGTGGCAATGGACGGACTTCGTGGGCATAAGCCTTCAGCCATGGGCGCAGCCATCGGTGCCGTGGTGGGACTCGTTGCCATAACCCCTTGCGCCGGATGGGTCACCGTCGGACAGAGCGTCTGCATCTCCTTCATCATCACCATCTGCTGCAACCTTGCCTGCAGCTGGAAGGGCTACGGACATATGCTCGACGATGCGCTCGACGTATTCCCTACCCACGGACTCGGAGGCATAATCGGAACCGTCCTGACGGGAATCTTCGCCTACGACTTCTTCGCCAAAGGCAACCCCGACATGGTCTCCCATTCCACGTTCTTCTTCAATCATATCCTTGTGCTCCTGATGGTCTTTGCCTACACCTTTATCATGAGCTACTTCCTCTATTGGATCACCGACAGAATCATCCCGATGCGCGTCTCCCGCCGCAACGAGGAGATCGGCCTCGACCGCTCGCAGCACGATGAAGTCTACGGAGGGGAGACAGGCATCGCCGAAGACTCCATGAGCCTCGAAGACTGGTACAGAAAGATGGAATGAATTCATCATATATATTCTCCATAACGAAGTGAAACATTCGACATCCAAGTCGGTTTTATTTCGGGGATTCGCGGAAATTGCATAATTTTGCGGTATGGACGCGAATATGAAGACTGTGGGGCGATTTGCCCCCTCCCCGACGGGGAGAATGCACCTCGGAAATATTTTTGCCGCCCTCGTTTCCTGGCTCTCGGCCAGGAAGCAGGGCGGCAAATGGATTTTACGTATCGAAGACCTCGACCCGCAGCGTTCACGCCGGGAATATGCCCTCCGGATTGAAGACGACCTGCACTGGCTCGGGCTCGACTGGGACGAGGGTGGCACCGACGCCACCGGGCCTCATGGCCCGTATTGCCAGAGTTTGCGGGGAGATTTCTATGAAGAGGCGTTGCGCCGGCTTGAGGAATCGGGGCTGACGTATCCTTGCTATTGCACACGCTCCGACATCATGGCCACCCAGGCTCCCCACGAGAGCGACGGAAGGGTGGTCTATGCGTCCACGTGTCGTCCGCCCCGGCTCGGAGGCAGATTCGAGAATCCGGATTGCGGGAAAGCGCCGAGAGCCACCCGTCTGTTTGTGCCCGACGAGGAGATCCTGTTTGCCGACCGTGTCTATGGTCGGCAGGAAGTCAATCTCGCCCGGCATTGCGGGGATTTCGTGGTGAGGAGGGCTGACGGAGCCTGGGCCTACCAGTTGGCTGTGGTGGTCGACGATGCCCTGATGGGAGTCACGGAAGTGGTTCGCGGTTGCGACCTCCTGCTTTCGTCGGCGCAGCAAATCTATCTCTACCGGCTTTTGGACCGCCAGCCGCCACAATTCGCCCATTTCCCGCTTCTCTGCAATGAATCGGGCCAACGCCTGTCGAAACGCGACAGCTCTTTGAGCATGGAAGCACTTCGCCGGGACTACACCCCCTCGCAAATAATCGGACAATTAGCATATTATGCCGGGCTACTTCCACAGCCTTTCCCCATCTCAGCCCAAGGTCTGCTTCCCCTCTTCTCCTGGTCGGCCATATACCCGACCACCTCAATCACCGTCTGACTCACTCCAATCCAAATTAGCCAGTACAATCAATGTAAAAATCCATTCATCCTTCAGCCCGCTAAATTCCCTCTTCACGATTCAAAATCAGCTCGAATATCTGACGAAATCTTGAAAAAGAAAAAACTCAAACAACTTCTACGCAGAATCTAATCCACATAGGTTTTCCAACCCCAAATTAGCTCATTTCTCTAAATTACCCAAATCCAACGCCGGCAAAGAATTGCCAATACATGCCAGACTATCCGTTCTCTTTCTTCTCAATTCCCATAAATGACCCCAATAGGTGGTTCAAAAAACTAAAATTCAAATTTTTTTGTAGATTCCAAAACGAAGTGCAACGTTATGGAGCCTAAATGATGTAGATTCAAGGGAAAGTGTTAACTTTGCCCCG
>VSPO01000104.1 GCA_009775375.1 Muribaculaceae bacterium
ACGAGATTCCGACTAACTTATTGTTCTTCGGCGTCAGAGACTCCGCATGATTCATTCAAAAATTAACGAACTATTGTGAGTGAAATTAGATATGTAAAATTCCATAGCAACGCTTTGAAAAAGCTAATGGCTTTTTCTATATATCTACCTGATACAGGTAATTATTCTGAAAAGTTACCTGTTCTCTATTTCTTTCATGGTAGAAATGGTGATGAACATTTTATTGGACAACTCGATGTAAAGGGCATAGCCGATAAGCTTATAAAAGAGGGAACCATAAATCCAATGATTATAGTGTGTCCGAGAATGGATAATACGCGTGGGCTCAATACTTCGGATTGTTCAGCTAAAATTTTCAATGATGAAATGGCAATAGATGTCGGTAGATATGAGGATTACTTTATTTATGAAATTATCCCGTATGTCGAGGCTCACTATCCGGTATTATCTGACAGATCAGCGAGGTTTGTAGGAGGAGCGTCTGCCGGTGGATATGCCTCGGTTCACTACGGACTAAAGTATCCGGAACTGTTTTCGCGTATTGGCGGACATATGCCTGCAATCGAAAAACAACTTGAACTTGCCGATCTGCCTTATTATGGAACTGAAGAAGATTTTATTTTGAACGACCCGCTTAGATTCAAGCCGTTCACAAATCTACATAAAGAACAGTCATGGTATCTTGATGCCGGTGATTGTGATGAGGGGGGATTCAACGAATCTGTATGTATTCTATCTAAATTGTTAAATAGTCGCCGTATATGTTGTGAAAGTCATATTTTCAAAGGTCATCACAACATGGAATATATTGATAGCAATCTTGAAAAGTACCTTATCTTTTATGGGAAGGCTTTTGAAAATCTTTCAGATGCTCCCGTCCCCACTCTGAGAGTTGATTGAGTATGGGTATAAGAGTTCTGCCCAAATCGGTCAACTCGTATTCTGTGCGAGGTGGCACCTCGGCATATAGGATTCGCTTTACCAGTCCGACTGATTCAAGTGTTTTCAGATGTCCTGACAATACCTTCGGTGATATGTCGGGGATTGCCCTCGACAATTCGTTGAAACGCATTACGCCGAACTCGTCAAGTATGACAAGCAGGAGCATCGACCACTTATTTGCGAAATGAGCTATCACGTTCCTCATGGGGCATGTGGCGACACATGAATATTTTTCTGAAATTTTTTCGGCCCTCATCTGTCTGATATTGACTAAAAGTGAGTTTGAAGTAAGCGGCTACCTTTGGAGTAACCTCTTGCATGATAATGTTTTGATGTATAACTTTGCGCTATCCAAAGGGTAGCTGTTATCCTTTGCAAAGTTAACAAAAACAACATAAACCAACAAATTATGACTGAAATCAGTATCAGCGTTCCGGCATCGGCGAAACCTTCATGCAAGGCTGTATTCGTGATGCTCGGCACTGGCTTCGATGAAATCGAGGCTCTGGCACCCGTCGATGTCATGCGACGTGCAGGAATGGAGGTATTCACCGTCTCAATGACGGATAACCGCCTTGTAAAAGGCGCCACAGGCAACCTTATCGTTGCCGACATGAGCATTTCCGATTTGCACCTTGACCGGATAGACTGGCTCGTGTTCCCCGGAGCCGACAAATCGGAAGACGCGGTTAATCTTGACGAGAAACTGCGTGACATAGTAAAGGGTCATTGGGATAAGGGTGGTAACATCGCCGCCATATGTGCAGCTCCAGCACTTGTTCTCGGACCGCTCGGCATCATCAACGGAGTAAAAGCCACCGGTTATCCGTTCCTCAAAGAAGACTTTGAAAAGGTAGGAGGAATATACTCTGAGGAGCCTGTAGTCATGGGAGACCGCCTCATAACATCAAAGGGTCCCGGAACAACCCTCGAATTCGCACTTGCCATTGTTCGCAAGGCAAAAGGCGCAGATATGGAAAAGGCTCTCCGTGAAGGCATGGTAATCAATCAGTGATATTCCTTTACCGGATAGTAATGATATAATAATCGATTAACATCGTTGCTCTCGTATTATCTCAGCAAGAGCAATACCAGCAGATGCAACGGATAGAAGGCGTAGAAGCCATATTTGGCTGCTGCGCCTTTTATGCAGCCTCGGGTGCCGTCGTATAGAAATATTAAGGCTGAAGTTAGGATGGCTCCGGTCAATCCGTATGCGGCCATGAGGGGAAAGGTGAAGATAATCTGACGGAGAGCCTGAGCCGTGAAGTTGACCTTATTGCGTGGAGTCCACGGCTCGATGGTCTGACGACGCAGGATATAGAAGATGACAATCATCAGTACACCCTGCCATTCGTAGTCGCTCCCTATGGCCCATGCGATCCATGCCACGGACAATATAGCGATGAAGCATACCGGGCCATGCTCGCACAGGCGGTCGAACACGGCCAAAGCGACAACTCCAATTGCGAGTGTGAACATTACGTTGTGGGTACCGTCTATACCATTCAGCAGATACCAGGGAATTTCGCTGACGATGGCGAAGCCGAGTATTGTCAGCAGATAGCGTGTGCGGTTCCGGGTGTTGGCGAAGCCCTCGGCAATCAGGAATGCAAATATCGGGAAAGCCATTCTCCCGAAACAACGCATTGCCTCATAGCACGGTGTGCCATGCTCCATCAGATAATATGCGCAGTGGTCGGCCACCATAGAGAGTATGGCGATAATCTTCAATGCGCTGCCGCTCAGTCTGAGCGACAGCGGTATTGAAAATTTAGCGGAAGCAGGTGTATTCATATCTTCTATGTTAGCCTTTGCCGGAAAGTACTCTGATTATCTCATCGACCTCCTGATTGACACGCTTGAAGTTGCGGTTGAGCATGATTTCCTTTTCGCGCTCGTCCTTGAACTCGTAGATTTTTTGGCAACTCCACGTAATGCGCTTCCTCGTCATGGATTTTCTTCATGTCGAAGTTGGTCTTGCAGAAATACTTGGTGGTCTTGAACTCCTCGGACTGCTCTATGTCGAAGTGGCTCATCATGCTCTTGTCGGTGGCGGTGAAGTCTCGCGCCGCCTGACCTGCCAGCCAGCCTGTGGCCATGTCCGCAATCTTCGCCGCCGGAACAAGGAAGTCGAGCCGTTCCGAGATTTGCGTAGATACCTTGGAATCGTTGATGGTGATTGAGGTCGATGTCTGCTTGGCCTTTCCGAACACGTCGTTCTGCGCCCATTCGAGGGTTTCCTTGTTGCGTGCGGCTCCCATGAAGATGTTGCCGCAGGTGGTGATTATCTTCTGCATACCGACCTTGCCGTAATCGGCCTCCAACTGAGGAAGTTCCTGAAAACCGAGGGTAACGGCAACCTTGTTGCTTCGGGCGGTGCCGATAAGACGGTCTATCTTGTGGAAATACAGCGTCGGCAACTCGTCGACTATGATGCTGACCGGAATGTTCCCCTTGGAGTTGACACGGGTTATGAGGCGATTGAGTACAAGGGCGTTCAACGAACCGATTACCTGCTCCTTCTCCGGGTCGTTAGCGATGATGAGATAGCTCGGATTAGCCGGGTCTGATATTTTTAGGTCGAAGTCGTCGCCGGTGAACACCCAGTAGGCTTCAGGTGACACGAGCCTCGCGGCGTTTACGCAGAGTGTTCCCACCATACCTTCCAACTGGTCGTTAGCCTTGTTCTCAAAGGCGGACTTGAAGGGTGCCATGAGCGAGGCAATCTTGTCATCCTGCATCAGTATGTCGAATATCTCGGCATATCCGTGGCCGATGAAGGACAGCACGTGCGGCATATCCGAGTATTCGCCTGTGATTGTGTCTGGCTCCACCTCGTTTCCGGCCTCGTCCTCATACCAGCAGCGGTCTATCGTGACCGTTTCTCCGGTACGCCTTGTATAGGAATAGCCGTTAAGGTCTATGAACATGCCGTCCTCATCGACCGAGTGGTTGCGGCTCTGGTCATCAACGAAGTCGAGCACCACCTCTCCGTTCTCGTCGATGGCGTTGTAGTCAAACCAGTTGCGAATGACTATCTCCAGTTTCTTTCCCTCGCAGCTTATGAAGCGTCTGAGCTTCCTGCCGTCCTTGAAGTCTGTCGGGTGCAGGTTTACGAAGAAATAGATGATTGCCGCGAGGAAGTTCTCCGCCGAGTTGGTGAAGAACGCCTCCGAGCCGCCTTTCTTCTCACCGCCACCCTTGTTCAGCGAGGCAAGCAGAGTGGCAGCCGTCTCCGAAGCAGCCGCTAGGTCGGGGATATACTTCCGCTGAATAGGATTGATGCGGTTTGAATACTCGACATCGGTAAAGTTTACAATGCGGAAACCGCAGTTCTCCGGCAACTTGCCGTTCTTCTTGTTCTTGCAATACTGATAGAAAAGAGTCTTTGCCAAGGTAGGAAACTTGTAGTCATAGACCATCATTGCAAATCCTTTCGCCGAGTGCTGGCGGATGAACGGATCTATGATGCCGAAAGACTTGCCGGAACCCGGTGTGCCAAGCACAATAGTCGCACGGAAGGGATTCGTCAAATTTATGAATCCGTTGTGCATCTTGCGTTTATAGTAGTAAATCATCGGGATGTTCACCGAATAAGGATTCTCAACTTTCTTCTCAGATTGCTGAAACGACTCATTCTCGAAATTGAAACGGTCCTCGCCGACCTTGTGGTTATAATACTTGGCGATTCCGTCAAGACCCTGATGGATGAGCATCGTTCCGGCTATCGAGCAGAAGGCATGTAATCCCAGTCTCCTTAAGTACCGCCCGAATCATCGTCATTGCCAGCTCATGCGCGGTCATGTCGTAGGTCTTGAGATAGGCGGTCACGTCCATGAACACCTCGTCGATGGAATAGACATGAATGTCCTCCGGCGCGATGAAGCGCAGGTATATCTCATATATCCGCGTGCTGTACTCGATATAATGCGCCATCCGCGGCGGCGCGACAATGTAATCGACCTCCACCTCCGGATGCGCGTCAAGCACAGCCTTGGATATGACTTCCCATGCCGTCCCCTGCGATAGTTGGCCTCCCTGACTTTCTGCACAACCTCGAAAAGGCGCGGACGCCCTCCGGTGCCGTAAGCCTTCAATGCCGGAGACACGGCCAGACAGATAGTCTTCTCCGTCCGCGAGGCATCAGCCACGACAAGGCAGGTGTCGAGAGGATCCAACCCCCTCTCGACACACTCCACCGAAGCATAAAAACTCTTCAGGTCAATGGCTATGTACTGTCTCCGCTGCATCTACATCAAGGCTTGCATTTGCCGACAGGCGGCTCGGTAAGTATTATTCTTACAATGGTTGTGCGAGACAGACTGCGGGCAATCGCCTCGTCGAAATGCTCCATATGCTTCGGCAGGAACCTCTCACAGAGCAAACGCAAAGCCTCGATTTTCTCGGCCTCATCCTCGACTATCTCAGCCTTGCCTATGGCAATGGCCGAATGATAGTGTTCGGTGAAGTTATTCTTTTCCTCCTCGAATTTCGGGGTGCATTTGCTGACAGCCGACAGGCTTACAATAGGATTCGCCTTAATGCAGTCCAGTTTCTCTCCCTCGCCGGCGCAATGGAAATAGAACCGGTCCTCGCCACATCTCACCACCGACAACGGCAATCCGTAAGGTGTGCCGTCAGGCCGCGTCATGCTCACCGTCACATACGGAGCTTTGTCAAATACCTCCAAAGCCCATGCCGCGTCGCGCTGACGCTTCGCTTTTCTCATCGCTCTCATCATTATTTCTTTTTCGTGTATTTGTCTTTGATTATGTCATAGGCCCGGCTGACGAGTCTGTAAACTTCGCGGTCGGGCATGTCCTCGTTAAGGTTTATCCTCACCCAGAACTTCATCGCCTGATTGAGTGGGGTCGTCGCTGCCGAGTAGTGCGATTCAATTTCTTCAATCTCCTCCGGAGTAGAACGGAAAGATACAGACGTGAAATCATCCATATCGGCCATGCAGAACATATGGTCGAGGACATAGAACACGAGCGTCGATTCAAAGCGGCGTGCGAACTTCCCGAAAGGAGTCTTCTCCGTCACTCCGTCCATCGACAAACAATAATCGCGCAGTTCCTCGATATTCATTTTTTGAGCCTATTGATTATAAAGATTGAAAAGTGGACGAATATGCCATAGACAAGTGTCGCCAACAGAGCCATACCCTCGTTTATGAGAATAATTTGCGACAACGGCATAGGCCACTCCGGGCGATCCTGATGGAATGCCGCCGCCACGGCGCACACACTGAGCACGACAAACACTGCAATCATCGACAGCGGTGCGAAGCCAAACTTATATCTCCCTATCTGTATCATAAGGAAGCAGAGAGTCTTTCGTTTATCGCCTTGACCATCTCAGGGGCATCCTTACAGCCAAGCATATATTTCTTGCCATCTTTGAGAGTGACGAGAAAGCAGTCGGAAGCCTTGCCATAATAGGCGAAATACTTTCCGAGGTATTTCTCCTTGAACCATCCGTACCATCCGAACCATCCACCGCTGCCGCAGATTCGTATCGTACCCATAGTCGGAGCGCAGAGCTTGGCCTCCTCAATTTCAGTCAATGGGATTGACTTTATTTTCAATGGCCTGTTGATGTTCAGGCTTTCATTGTCCAGAGAAATGGACAAGGGCATATAGCATAGGGTAAACAGGAAGAGGAAGACAATCGCTCCTCCAAGAATACACACAGCCCATTCATTGTCGTGACGTTTCAGGGCATATACAAATACGCCACATATCAGTGCCGTCGAAAGTGCTGAAATTATCCAGCAATAAGTGCTGAGTTCCACATTCTTTTTTATTTTATTCGGTGCCATATGGATTTGAAATTTCTTCATGTCAGTCAGGGTATATCGCCACCTTGATTACGCCGTCGAGCTTGCCTTCGAATATGCGATAGCCTTCCTCTATACGGCTCAACGGAAAGCGGTGAGTAATCAGTTTGGTTGTGTCTATTTCACCTTTCTCAATCAGACGCATGATTTCATCGCAGTCGGAGGCATCCACGCCGCCAAACTTGAACGTAAGGTTCTTGCCGTACATCCGGGGCAGCGGGAGTTTCATATCATTGTCGTATAGGGCAATGATCGTAACAATGGCATTCGGACGTGCAGACTTCCAGGCCATCTCGAAGGTCTCCTCGGCTCCGGCCACCTCGATTACTCTGTCGGCGCCACGAAAATCCGTCAGTTCGTCCAGCGCTTTCTTACATTCGTAAGGTGCAATTACAGTTACATCAGGATAATTCTCCGATACAAACTGTCGCCGTGCGTCATCTATCTCGCAGACAACGATATGCTTCGGACTGTACAAATTGACACGCTGAAGCGTACAGAGGCCGGTCGGTCCGGCTCCAATTATTAGAACGACATCATCCTCTGAAATCTCAGAGATCTTTGCAGCCCAATAGCCGGTGGCAAGTATGTCGCCTACGAAGAGCGCCTGTTCGTCAGAGACATTGTCTGGAATCGGAGTCAGTCCATTGTCTGCGTATGGCACGCGGACATATTCAGTCTGGCCGCCATCTATCCGGCAACCGAGTTCCCAGCCACCCTCTTTGCAGTTATTGACCCAGCCCCGCTTGCAGAAATAGCACTCGCCGCAGAAGGTCTCGACATTCACAGCGACACGGTCGCCCGGCTTGACTTTCGTCACTTTTGAGCCCGCTTTCTCAACCACGCCTACCATTTCATGGCCTACGGTGATGCCTTTCACAGCCCTCGGCACGCTGCCATGCTTTATGTGAAGGTCACTCATGCAGATACTTCCGAGAGTCACACGCACAATGGCATCTTTATCCTCGATGATTTCTGGGCACTGTTTGTCAATAAGCTCAAACCTGCCGGTGTCGATATATGTATATGCCTTCATTCTTATACTTTTGATTTGTAATGACGGTAAAGGATATGCTGTGTGTTGCCGGGACGGTCGGGAAACATGCGAGCCGGGGCATCGTCCAACGCGACCCAGCTTGCCCCATCCACTTCTGACGAAAGGTTGAAATCCGCTCTTTTGACGTGGCCGATAAATGCGTGCATCAACTGCTCGCGTCTTGCGAACCAATGTGTACCGACATAGTCAAGACAGTCAACGTCAAGCCCGAGTTCTTCTTTAACTTCCCTTGTGGCGGCTTGCTCAGCTGTCTCTCCCGGAGTCATGAATCCGGCCACAAAGGTTTCGTGTTCATCGGAGATATACGATTGATGCAGCATAGCTACCTCATGAAGCTCGTTCACCACCATCACAATCACGCAGCTCGCGAATGTATCGAACCAGTACCGTTGACAATCGTCACAGAAAGGAACCGCGCCATCATCGCCGGCTTGTCTGTCTATCAGTTTCTTGCCACATTCAGGGCAGTATTTATAGTGCATAATCTATCTGATTTGAAATTCGACATAAGCCGTATCGCTCTTTTGGATAGGGTACGGCGGATAGTGGTATGTCTTGACGAGACGATATGTGGCGGATCTATCACTGAGGTCATAAATCCATGGCTTCACCGTCATGTCAAACTTGCCTCCGGGCTTCACTGCATATCCCAAGCTATTAAAGCCCGCAGACGTACCTTCGGCAAGGAAATCGAGATACCGTCTGGAATATGGGGCCTGCTGCCATCGCCCCTCCTCTTGTTTATCTATCCTGTACCATTCGCCGGTGGTCATCTCGGCATCCCGATTATTGGCAAACTCCACGATAATGGAATCCACCGGGATTGTGATTGGATTAGGACTGACAATCCTCATGGTCATGCCCTTGGAAGTGGCATAACTTTTCTGCGGCATCACATCGGGAATCTCAATCTTCTCACCGAGGAAGTGTGGCTGTTTGCCAAACCAAAGGTCGAGCATCATCTTGTCGCGGGCAAGCCATTCGCGGATTGCAAGGCGTGTCCGCACCCATCTGCCGGCCCTTAATGGCGCCGAAATGGCAACGGCCTCAATTCCGTTGGCCTCCGCGAGATACAATGCCCTCGCATTATGGTCGGCCTGAGAAATAATTGTAAGCGAATCGCATCCGAACACTTCCTTCGCTCTCACTACGGAATCAAGAGTGCGGAATCCGGCGAAATCGAGGATTATTCTATTCTCCGGCACACCGTGAGCCATCAACGAGTCGCGCATTGCTGTCGGCTCATCATATTCCTTTGTGTGGTTGTCACCGCTGGCGATTATGTAATCGACCTTTCCGGCATGATAGAGCTCGGAAGCAGTCTTTATGCGGTTGGTGAAATATAAGTTCGGCCGTCCCCATTTGTTGAGTGGATTTGTGCCGAGCAGAAGCGCCACTTTGTTATGCGGCACAGAATCAACCGCAGTATAGATTTTCCCTTCTGCAGCCTTCTCCACTTTAACATTGGCAGATACCGTAAATATTATGATCACCAGTAGAAACACTAGGAGACTGAGGATTATTCGTTTTATCAGTATTCGGGATTTGTGAGTCATATGCTATTATTGTTTAGCCGCTCTTTGAGCTTGGTGTTGCGTCGGGAGACGGTCTGGTTGTGGATGGCGTATGCGAGGGCTTTGGTTGTGCCGACGAGTACGCAGATTTTCTTGGCGCGGGTTATGCCGGTGTAGATGAGATTGCGCTGAAGCATGACGTAGTGTTTCATCGTCACGGGTATGACCACCACCGGAAATTCCGAGCCTTGGCTCTTGTGGATTGTCACGGCGTAGGCCAGCGTCAGTTCATCGAGTTCCGACACATCGTATTCAACGAGCCGCCCGTCATATATAACGGTCAGGGTGCGCTCCGTGGTATCCACAGCGTTGACATATCCGATGTCGCCGTTGAACACGTTCTTGTCGTAGTTGTTGCGGATCTGCATCACCTTGTCACCACGCCGGAATGTGTAGCCCCCGCGTGTCAGCGACTCCCCGGAGGGATTGAGGGCATTCTGCAGTTGCGTGTTCAGGTTGCCGGCCCCGACATTGCCACGCTGCATCGGAGTCAGCACCTGTATCTCCTTCGGATTGTAGCCGTAAGCCTTGGACAGACGGTCACGAACAAGACCGACAATTAGCTGCGGTATCGCCTCGGCATCATCGACATTGATGAAGAAGAAGTCTGTGTCCTTGCCATTGCTGATGTTGGGGAAACGCCCGGCGTTGATGGCATGGGCGTTCATCACTATGCGGCTCGTCTGCGCCTGACGGAAGATGCGTGTGAGGCGAACAACCGGAATGCGTTGCGAGTCGATGATGTCGCGGAGCACGTTCCCAGCCCCGACACTCGGCAACTGGTCGATGTCGCCCACGAGTATCAAACGCATTTTCGACGGAATCGCCTTCATCAGATTGTAGAAGAGCATGATGTCAATCATCGAGCATTCATCGACAATCAGCGCGTCACCCTCCAACGGGTTCTCATCGTTGCGCTTGTATCCGTCCATCGGATTGTATTCCAACAGACGGTGTATTGTCTTTGCCTCCATGCCGGTTGCCTCGGTCATTCGTTTGGCGGCGCGACCTGTGGGAGCGGCGAGAAGAATGCTCATGTGCCGAGCTTTGAAGGCGGCGATTATGCCCTGCGTGGTGGTTGTCTTGCCCGTTCCGGGGCCTCCGGTCAGCACCATCACCTTTGATTCCAACGCCTGATGTATAGCCGCTTGCTGCACCTCGTCATAGACGATGCCCCCATTATCAACTCGGTCAGGCTGATTGCCGTATGGCACGGCTTCCTCAGCAGCCATGTCGGAGAAAAGCGATTCTGACAGAAGCGTTGTGAGACGCCTTGCCGAACCGTTCTCGGCATGGTAGAACGGTGGAAGATACAGTACATCGTTATCCGCTATAAGGTCTTTCGCCTCAATCATGTCGGCGACGGCCTTGCGTATCGGCTCTTCATCGGCCTGGAGCAGTTCCTTGGCGGCAGTTACGAGCTGTTCCGGCTCGGCATAGACGTGTCCGTCCTCCGCAAGCTGGTTGAGTGTATATAGAATACCGCTTCGGCAGCGACGAGGGTCACTGTTGCCGTAGCCCATCTTCGAGGCTATGGAGTCGGCAGTCTTGAAGCCGATTCCCCAGATGTCATCGGCAAGCTGATAGGGATTCTCCTTGACTGTCTTGATGGAATCCTTCTGATACTGGCGATAGATTTTGGCGGCGTAGGCGGTGCTGACACCGTAGCCTTGCAGGAACACCATAACTTCCTTGATGTCCTTCTGCTTCTCCCAGCTCTCGCGGATCTTCTCCATCCGCTTGCGCCCGAGACGTGGCACCTCCAGCAGCCGCTCGATGTCGTTTTCGATTACTTCGAGAGTCTCCAGTCCGAATCGCAACACGATGGCGCGGGCATAGGCGGGTCCGATACCCTTGACCAGTCCGCTGCCGAGATACTTCTCGATACCGTAGATAGTGGCCGGCATGACCTCCTCCCACGACTCCACGACAAACTGCTGACCGTAGCGCGAATCCACCTTCCATTGCCCCTCGCAGAGCAACACACTACCCACGGGCACATCCAACAGCGACCCGGTCAAAGTCACCGGATCCTTGTAATCCTTGACCTTGACCTTCATCACTGACCATCCATTCTCCGGATTCTGGTAAGTGATATGTTCAACCACCCCGCGCAGCTTTGCCATCAATCTTCTTTATTGCTCATGTAGGCTCTATCTAATCAACACGCTTCATAAAGCTGGCAGCCTCTCCACGCCATCGTATATTGAAAGAATTTCCAATTTTGTCAGCGAGGAAATGAATTGAATCTTTATAACTTGGCAGATTTGAAGAATCCGTCTCAAATATTTGTGTTTCACCATCTCCATTACATATAACCTTCAGTATCTGGAATGCAGACGGATCTCCATATCTCACTCTATATGGACTGGATGAGTTACGTGTCTCCTCATCGAAATTTAGATTACGCGTGACTGTTTTTATCTCCATAAGCATTATTATTGGGGATTCTCGACAGCAAAGGTGGCATGAACCGTGTCGGAGATAACAAGGTCTTCAGGGGTTATGTCGAGAGAGTCGGATGTCGATGCCTTGGCCTCAGTGTTGGAATGGATGTTCCGAGCCTGCGACATAACATGGATATTCTGATTGCCATACTCGATGCTTATCAGTCTGCCGAGGGTGCATCCTGCCGCCTCTGCCATGATTGTGGCTTTCTCCTTAGCGTCGCTGACGGCACGTGCGAGCATCTTCAACTCGCTCGGACGCTGGTCTTGCAAGGTATAGCCGATGTTGATTTGCGATGACGGGATGAACTTGCCGATGCCGCGCACGATGCAGTTGACAAGGAGATTGTCAATCGGCAAATCAATCTTTATGCGCTGGTCGAGAGTGTAGCCTTTCTTGACCGTTCGAATGAAATTGCCGTCATCGTCATATTCGTTTTCCGTGTAATCCCCGATGTCAAGACGCACGGTTTTTGCGAGCTTACCGGGCTTCTTGTTGTATTCGAGTATCTTCACCATCCAAGCCGAGTTTTCACGTGCCTGCTCATATGCCTTGCCATAGTCGGCAAACCATTGGTCTATCTTAACTTCAAGACGAGTTACGTCGGGCACGACGTGTATCGCACCTTTGCCTTGTAATGTTATCGTTGCTTCTTCCATAACAATAGTTCGTTAATTTTTGAATGAATCATGCGGAGTCTCTGACGCCGAAGAACAATAAGTTAGGCGGAATCTC
>VSPO01000105.1 GCA_009775375.1 Muribaculaceae bacterium
TCTTAATTTTGCGACAAAACGCCATTTGCTTACTTGTCGTCATTATTGATGTTTGCCAATTTTTGGGAAAGCCAACGGTAGGATTGCCAAATTCCGAACAGGAGCCACATGCCCCAGGAGATCCATCGTGAGCTATCGAATGAATCCCGGGAATGAGGCAGGAATACCAGTGCCGACATTATTGTCGTGTATGCCAGGAACATACCTATCGCTTTCCATATTGTTTTTGCTTTGTCGCTCATAATTTAATTATCCATAGATTGAAGTAAGCTATTCAAGTCGTGGGTGGTCAGGTAGACAGCGACAAGCCGGAAATGGCCGGTCGTTTTCGATTTCCCGTTCCTTTGAATGCAAAGTTAATGTTTATTTCGGGATTAATGGTATTGTATCAGTAATTTTCAGGATTCAAATCCACGTCTCACGTATGGTTTTTATTATCATCTTAAGAAAATGCTTCTATGGATTATAAATTCATGAGCAATTCATCTGTCAATGCCCAATAAAAGAACGCTTCGGGATTGCTTATCTTAAGCTTGTTAAGTTTGGTTGTAAGAACCCGGCCAATAGTCATATTTGAAACAGACAATGGATTATTGTCAAAATGCCTGACATTGTTAATCTCACTTTCTAAAAGAACTGATAGATAAGCTGCTTTTGAGGCGTCTATAATCGCATCCTCCAAATGATATTTCTGTCTATACATGAAGGATGTAATACTCTTTATCCCTTTCTGCAAGAGCGCAAATTTATCTTTATCAACAAGTCCGCGTGTAGATATGTTGAGCGATGTATTGCGTATGTCTTCATATATGGCGTGGATGTCATTCGTATCCAGTCCTCTGTAACTTAGTTCTATAGGTGCAATCATAGAGAACGCCTTGCGGGTGACTGCCAAATCATCCACATGATTGAAAAGATGACCCACGTCAAAGAGTTGTTTGGCGATTTCAAGAGTGGCCAGTTTTTCTTTTTTATAATACGGAATGCCGGTTGTGTCCGGGGCATATGCAGTCAACTTGTCTCCCAATATGTCGCCGATAGACGGAACTTCAACAAGGGCAGGTTTGCCGAGATTCTCAATGAGGGAGTGTTCTATTGCCAAATGCTCTACCTTCTGATAATGACAGTCTTCATAGAGGACATCAAGAAGTATATAGCCGGTATCGTTGTCCTTGAAGGCAACCTGATAATAAAATTTAGAATGGCTTTTCGGAATTTTAGTGCCTCTCTGTTTGCGTTCAACCAGACGGTAATCGATAAAACCGTGTGCCTCATACTCTCTAAGGTAGTCTTCAATATTAGTCCCGACCGGACAGATTATATCAATGTCTATCGACAGACGGTGTGGCACGTCTTTGAGCAGCAGCATGATACACGAGCCCCCTTTGAACTTGAAACTGCATCCGGAGCGGGCCAGCATGTCAAGCAACGAAAAGGCGTGTATGGCCTTTTCAAGAAGATTTGTGTCGGGGTAGTTTAGCTCGTTGGCTTTTCGAGCTATCCATTCCTTAGAGAAGCATTTGGGTCTATCATGTTAATAACAGATTGGTTATGCCACGGCGACGGGCATAGCGGTTTAGGCGGGTTTTATTGACAGCATAAATATTGATGGCGTTTTCAAGCATACGATCGGCCTCAGCGCCAAGGAAATATGAGAAATCAGGGTCCTTACGGACATCGATCAGAAGTTTTTCCAATGTCGGGGTAGAGATTCCGTTGATGGTCTGTATGGGAGACTCTGTAACCAAGGGCTTTATTATTATCCCTCCCTTAGCAAGATTGACGTATCTATATATGAAATCTGCGTCAGGAGTCATCCATACCCTGTCGTCATTTTCCTTCAGATAATTGAAAACGGCTTCTATTGCGCTACGATCTGTCTCTATGTAGGTTATATTGTTTGCGGATAGATGGTGCTGTATGGATGAAAGTACGGATCCATTATATACGCACAGCGGGGCAAAGGGGAATTTTTGCTTTAGCTTTTCAACAATAGCAATTTCCTTTTCTGTCGGGATGGCCCGGAACTGACTTTTATTGGCGGCTTTGGAGTATAATCCTCGTTCAATCCTTATAAGGTCGCCGGCTTCCACCAATTTTGACAGCAGGCAAGCGACCGTGTTTCGGCTATATTTGGCAATAGCTGAAATCCAGTTGCACAAATCATCTATCCCGAATGTTGTATTTTGTGACGAGTATTCCAATATCAGGGTCTTACAAGATGCCATTTCTTAGTTGTGTATGTTTGAGAGAGCGAATATAATATAAAAACGGCAGAAGAGTAAATTTATTGCCGTTTTTATGTATATTTTTTTGGTCGGGGGGAGGTGAGGGCGCAGGCTGGAAGCGGCTGGATGGTAGAGCTGTTGGGACTTTTTTATTAATGCTTGACTTGGAATTGGCAGGGATTTATTAATTTTGTGAAACTTTTTCAAGATTATGCGTCAGTATTGCAATATAAAAGAGCCTTTCATCTTTGAAAGCGGAGAGACAATCCCATCTCTGACAATAGCCTATGACACTTACGGCACTCTGAGTCCGGAACGCGACAACGTGGTGTGGGTGATGCACGGCCTTACGGCCAACTCAGACGTGGCCGACTGGTGGCCGCATACGGTGGAGAGCGGCAAATTCCTCGATCCTGAGAAATATTTCATAATTTGCGCCAACATGCTTGGCTCCTGCTACGGCACGACCGGGCCCTCCTCCGTCAATCCCGCCACGGGCCGGCCCTGGTGTGGCGACTTCCCGAAAGTGACGATCCGCGATGCCGTCAAATGCCATCGTCTGCTCGCCCGTCGGCTCGGGATCAGGAAGATCCATGAGATGATCGGGGTGTCGCTCGGGGGATTTCAGGCGATAGAATGGATGGTGACGGATCCTGACATCGCCGACAACGTGATGTTCTGCGCCACCGACTCGTCGTGTAGCCCCTGGCTCGCGGCGTTCAACAAATCGATGTATATGGCCATCAACACCGATCCCACCTATGGTGAGCCGCGTCTCGACGCCGGTCGCAAGGGTCTCGCCACGGCCCGCTCAATTGCCCTCATAAGCTATCGCGGCCCGTTTGCCTACAACATGAGCCAGCGCGATGCCGAAGACCGTCCCGACCCGTTTTTCCGCCGCGTGCAGACCTATCAGGAATATCAGGGAGAGAAACTCTGCAAGCGATTTGACGTCTATTCCTACGTGCGCATATGCGAGAGCGGCGATTCCCACGACGTAGGCCGCGGAAGAGGAGGAATTAGGGAGGCCCTGAAACGGATAAAGGCCAACACGCTCGTAATCGGGATCAGTTCCGACATACTTTTCCCTCCCGAATGCCTGCGCGAGCTTGCCGACTCGATTCCCGGATCGAGCTTCCGGGTAATGGAATCGGATTTCGCCCACGACGGCTTCCTGATCGAACACGCCAAACTCAACGCCCTCATGCAGGAATGGAGGCAGACGAGAGGCGAGGGAGGGAGACAAAATAATGTTAAAAAAGTGGCGACGGATTTGCAAACCCGCTGATTTATTGTTTTCTTTGTAGGAGATTTCCTTTTTTGCGGCCTCTTCCGGAGCCGCCAATTATTAACGCATATCTGAATGAATATGAAAATCAAGACCTTACTTTTTGGAGCGGCAATGATCGCGATAGCATCCACAAGCTGCACCACCAACAAGAAATATGCCGAGCTTCAGGGAAAGTATGACTCCCTGCAGACTGACTATAATTCCACCCGTGAGGACCTTATCAACTGCAATGCCGACACGCGCAACCTCCAGCAGCAGCTTGAGACGGCCCGCCAGAACAATGCCGAGTTGAAGAAGGGGATGGCTGAGTTGAAGGCCGTGCTCGACAAGAGTATGGACGCCAACGCCCAGGGTAGCGTCAACATCGCCAAGCTCGTCGACGAGATCAACGCCTCCAACAAATACATAAAGCAGCTCGTAGACGCCAAGAGCAAATCCGATTCGCTCAACATCGCCCTTACAAACAAGCTGACCCGCTCGCTCTCCACCGACGAGCTGAAGGAGGTGGACGTGAAGGTGCTGAAGGGGGTGGTCTATATCTCTCTCGCCGACAATATGCTCTTCAAGACGGGGAGCTACGAGATCAACAGCCGCGCCATGGAGACGCTTTCCAAGATAGCAAAGATTATCAAGGACTACAAGGACTACGACGTGCTCGTGGAGGGCAACACCGACAACGTGCCCATCAGCCGTCCCAACATCCGCAACAACTGGGACCTCTCCGACCTTCGCGCCTCTTCCGTGGTGCAGGTGCTTCAGAACGACTTCGGCATCGACCCGCAGAGGATGACCGCGGCGGGGCGCGGCGAATACAATCCCATCGCCTCCAACGACACTGAGCTCGGCCGCCAGCGCAACCGCCGCACCGAGATCATCATAACCCCGAAGCTCGACCAATTCCTCGACCTCATCGACCAGGCTCCGGAGGAGGCTGAGAAGTGAGGACTTCGCTAAGGCATCTTATTTCGAATGCCGCCATGATCACGTTCGTCATGGCGGCATTCGTCGCTTGCGTCAAGGAGGAGCCGGAGGAGAACTCCGGGCTCGGAGCGGGAGACGGCGTTCCCGTCTTCTCCGTGACGCTGAACGATGGGAGCATCTTCTCCGACAGGACTATCCGTGGGAAAGTGGGCGTCATAGAGTTTTTCAATACCTCATGCGGCGATTGCAGGGAGAGTCTGCCGGTGCTTCAGGAGCTGTATGAAAGCAGAAAGGCGGAGAATGGAATAATCATTGCAGCGATTGCCCGGGAGGAGGGTGAGGAGGATATAGCGAGATTCTGGGAGAGTCATGGCTTGACTGTGCCGTATTCTCAGCAGACGGATAGGAGGGTCTACAATCTCTTCGCTACGGTGGGGATTCCCCGGATATACGTGGTGTCGCCGGAGGGAATCATCACGGCGGCCTACGGACCGGAGGACGCCCCCTCGCTGTCGCAGCTCGAATCAGACGTAGCCAAAGCCAAGCGCTGACGTGGTTTGAAAATGTGAGTCTGCGCCTGCTCCCCATGTCGGATTGTTAATTTAGTTCGTATGGTTGCAAGATTATTGGGGAAGTATTATATTTGCAGTCAGATATTTCAATAATCTGTACCTTAAGAGATGAAAGACTTCACTCGGATGCTGATAGTGCCAATTCTTTTGGCTGTCATGGCCGCCGGATGCGGCCATGACGAGACGGTGCGACGTCTTAACGAGGCCGACCGTCTGATCGACACGTTGCCTGACTCCGCGTTGACAGTTATCCGAACTATTGATGCTAAAGAACTGAAAGGCAGTGAGCAACGTGCCCGCCACAGCCTGTTGGAAACCATGGCTTTGCTAAAGATCGACCCTTCGGCGGCCACCGACAGCCTCTTCTCCCCGGCGTGGGATTACTACGCAGATAAAAAGAATCTCTCGCGAGAGACCATGCTCACCCACTTCGCCAAAGCCGCACTGTATACAGCACAGGACTCTGTTGCCTTGGCAATAATGGAGTATGATAAAGTGATTTTTTTTGCAGACTCATTGACAAATATTCTGTACTCCGGACTTTCATACCTCAATACAGCCTCTTTATATTGCAGGAAATATGATTTTTCCTTTGATGAGACTATTCTGAATAAAGCGGAAAGTCTATTGACGGCTTATGCCTTCAAACCATATATTATTGGAGTCCATATCGTCAAGGGAACATATGCGGAAGGACGACAGAGGCTTGAAGATGCTTATGGTGAGTATTCAAAAGCTTACAGCGTATCGGAGTGCATCGGAGACAGCGTGAACATGATGAATGTAAAGGCAAGGATTGCCATCAACCTCATAATGCGTGATTCCCTGGCCTCCGGAACGGAAAAATTTAAAGAAGCTTTGATGTCGGGGTACACGCCGGATGAACAGCAATTGTTTGTTTATGCCGTAGGATTGCAGAACTTAGGGAAATATATGCAGGCGGAGGAGATTTATTCTTATTGGGGAAATTCTGATTCCGACATATCGAAGGCAAGGAAATATTACCTTATGTCAAGGGCAAGTGAGGTCTGTGGAGATAAGGGAATATCTCAGTCTTATATGGATTCATCCACGATTTATACTAACAGGGCGCAGTTGGCCATATCAGCCCAGTTCCATAATAAGGATATAGGTCGGAAGCTGAAATCTGCCAATGAATCCTTAACTCAAAGCCTGAAGAAAGAGCATGAGGGAAGGTCCTTCTGGGTAAGTGTAAGTCTGGTTGTCCTTGTTGGCTTATGTGCCGGTGGATATTTCGGATTCAAGCAGTTTAAAAAAATGAAAGATAAGAGTAGGAAATCGGATGAAAAGATAGTGGAGATTCAGTCGGACTATGAAAATATGAAGATGAGCAAGGAGGAGTTGTCCAGACAATTATATGACCTTGAGAAATGGAATGAGGGTATGCAAGCAGATAAGGCCAAGCTTAAGAATACTGTCAGTGATCTCACCCTACGGCTTGAAAACGTATGTAAAAGCGTCTGTGATATTGAGGCCCTACGGAGCGAGTCTGAATGCATGAACGAAAAGATATCTGAAATAAAGATACAAATCAAAGATAAGTTATCGATTATGGCGGATCGATTTTTGGATTTTCATAGAGGTGTAGCTGACAGGTTCAACCGCACTCCAAAAGGGAATCGTCATTTGATTGAAAATTTCGAGAAGGATCGGGAACTGGTTTTTAACGATTATAAAGAATCTTGTTTTAATAAAGAACTCGAAAGGGATATGGATCTGCTGTTGGACGGTATGGTCACTTATATGAGAGATGAGTTGAATTTTACGGAAGACGTTGTGTTGACAGCGATATTGGGAATCTGTGGTTTCAACTATAAAAGCATAGGTATGATCTTGAATATTCCCGCCAAGACTGCGAGCGCACGGTTGAGCCGTATCAAAGACAGATTCAAGGAAAATCAGAAGAATGACCCGGAATGCCGTATCCGTCATCTTCCATTCGCTCAAAATTGAAAGAAAAATTTCTGCATCGTTTATTTTGTTGATGTTCAGGTACATATGTCATAATTTGAACGAAATGGGAACATGCTTTGCCCTTTGATAATCAATGTGTTAATAAATTTATATGTAGAAATAAAGTTGGCAATTTTTTTGGAAAGCAACATGGGAAGGTGCTAATTTTACACCACAAACCAACACAACAACCTATGTTATGAGAGCAACTATTAAACTTCTGTTCCTATTCTTGATTCTGATGTCAAACGCGTCGATGTCAGGAGAAGAAAAAAAGGATGAGCCAAAACCGAGACCCTCGATGTCGACAATTCCTATTATCTTAACCCTGCCGAAAGGAGGCCCCGTATTCTATGCTCCTTCAAGAGGAGAGGAGGGGTATATAATAATGGAGTCGGGAAGCCTTGGCTTTGAACTGCCGTTCATTGACTATCCCGCTACGGTTGAAATCTGTGGAGAGCAGGGCACGTCGGGCTATTGGACAGGCACACTCACCGATGATTCCGATGTCGTTCCATTTGACGGAGCGGCAGGCGACTACCGGTTGACGCTGACCACGACAGATGGCACGTATGTAGGCTACTTCACGATAGACTAACGTCCAGCGTCTAACAGACTAATGACTAAAAGACTAACGAAAGAGACTAACGATGGCTATGGTTAAAGGATACGCTCAATCGCTGCTTATAATTACGGCGTTTTCGCTTTTCATCTCTTGTTCCACCGGGAGGGCTGACTATGAGTCGGCCGTCCTGGAGTGGACGGGGAAGGAGATTGTGATTCCCGACAGTCTGCCTCTTGTCGGCGGCGGTTGGTATGTCAACGAGCCTGCTAATTTCACCATCGTGGCCTACTACGACTCAGAGGGTTGCACCGGCTGCCGCATGAAGCTGCCATTCTGGAAAGAGTTCATGGACAGGGTCGATTCCGTTTCGAGGTCAAATAGGGTTAGGCTTATGCTAATAGCAGCCACTGACGATGAAAAGGAGCTGGAGTATCTGATGAAACGCGACGGATTCACGCGTGACGTGATTGTCGACAGTATCTCCTCGTTCTCCAAAGCGAATGTGCTTCCTGATGATCCCCATCTTCAGGCGTTCCTTCTTGACGGAGAGAACAGGGTGGTGCTCATAGACAATCCGATAGACATGCGTAGTATCGGTAAGGTCTACCTCAACAGCGTAAAAGGAGGAGACGGCTCCGGCCAAGAGGAGAAATCAGAGGATATCGAGGAGCATTCCCATTCCTTCGGTAAGGTCAGGAAAGGTGAGACCGTCGCGCACACTTTTTATCTGACCAATCAGACAGCCGACACGCTGAGGGTCAAGGATATTGTCAGCTCGTGCGACTGCACGGTAGGGGAAATCTCGTCCAGGGTCATTCCCCCTTCAATGCGCTACGAGATGACCGTAAGATTCAGCGACACCATCCCCGGGGAATTCTTCCGGGTAGTAAGACTAAACTTTGAAGACAACCACCGGGAGGTCGAATTCGACCTGACCGGTGAGATTATTAATTTTTAAATTTTTTTTCATCATGAAAAAAAACAATTATCTATGGGGTTGCAGTAGCTGCCCTTGCGGTCGGAGGCTTCGCTATCGCCTCCAAATCGTCAGCACCGATCCTGACAGCCGCACAGATGGAAAATCTGGAGGCCTTGTCGTCCAAGGAGGCATGGGTCGATATCGAATTTGATGTTATTTGTGTGACAAGGAAGCAAGATTATTGTGTGATTAAAGGAATGCCCCCTGTCCCTGATGCAGGTCCAGAAGAAAAGCCAAAGAATCCGAAATGAGTTCCGTGAGAAAATTCGAATCAAGCATATTAATGCTTGCAACCATGTGTACCGCGCTGTGGTCATGCCGACCCGGCGCGGGGCACCCTGTCGAGAAATGGCATGACGAGAGGGATAAGATAGAGGAAATCAGTCTGGTCTCCATTGACGAAGAACTTCCCCCACTTCACTCATTGGTTCATATGCTCACCTTGGGTGACACGTTGATAATAATGGACAACAAGTCGCAGGACAGACTTTTCCATGCCTATGATGTGAATAAAAATAAATACATAGGATCGTTCGGAAAATTTGGCAATGGCCCGGGGGAGATGGCATATATTGGAGGGATATATCTTGATGACAAGGGAATCCTTTACGGACTCAACACAGCCCAGATGAAGTTGCAGGGAGTGGACGTGAAGATGGCATTGAAAGATGAGGAATATAAAGCGTTTCAGAAGACCCGGCTTGACGAATCGGGGTATCTGGTGCTTTTCTCCTCGCCCCACTTTATCAACGACAGCACCGTGATCTGCTCACTTTTCACCAATGATGCATCGGAATTTGTTACCCATGTTGGCAAGTTCAATCCAAATAACGGCGCGACCTCTGTCGTCGACAGCATACCTTCGGCCGGCAACGGCCGAAGCCTGATTGCCGTTGCCCCGGATAAAGACTTGATAGTCGAGACCTCCATGCTTGAGGATCGGATACGCCTTTTTGACATGGATGGAAAACTGAGTAGGACAATCTACGGACCTGATTATGGTGACAAGGATAAGACTGGCATATCATGTTTCAGTGATCCTATAATAGCAGGAGACCGGATATACGTCAACTACAACGGGGAACACGCAGGGACGCGAACAATGGGTACGGACATTATCGTCATGGACCTTGACGGGAAGTACCTTAAGACCCTGCGATTCGATGCTCCGTTGGGTGCTATGATCTATCACGAAAAGAGCAACCGCCTATACCTCAGTACAGAAGGAGAACCACAGTTCGGTTATCTTCAGTTGGATTGATCTCTGATCTTTCCACATTTATGCCGGATTGATATAAAACTTGTATGGCTGTAATCCCCGGAATAAGTTGCTCTTTGCCACTGGAATATACAGGAACTCTCCGTCATCCGACTATCAGTTGTCCGTAGGGTTCAGCAACAACATCCCCAAGGGAATTTTTCCGGGCGGTAAGACTAAACTTTGAAGACAACCACCGGGAGGTCGAATTCGACCTGACCGGTGAAATTAATAATTAATATCTTAAATTGTTTTTTTATGAAAAGAAAAGCTATTTTTGGAGTGGCAATCGTGGCACTCCTCTCGGTCGGAGCCTGGTTCTCAGGAATCAGCGCAAAGGGCAGCTCTGCTCAGCCTTTCATGTCAATAAACGAGGTGGAGGCAATTTCAGGCTGCGAGACAGAACCTGATATGAAAAAGAACACAGGGTATTGCGTCCGGAAGTTAAATTCTACAGAAGGAACATGTGTCGAACAATCCAGCCATGATGCAGTAAGGTGTTCAGGCAATATTTAAAAAAGGACCAGGCATGCTAAAAGGAGATAGTAAATATGTCCTTGCAATCAAGCTGACAGCCCTCCTTGGGCTGTCAGCTTGTGGCGGTTCAAAGGACAAAAACATAGACAGGGGTTTGTACACGTTTGATGAGGAAAAGACATTGTCTCTTCCCTTGGATTCAGCCACATCTCAGGAAACATCATACATACAACTAATAAACGATAGCACTCTGTCGTTTTTCAATAGTCCAACTTATGACATATGCCTCTATGACTTAAATAAGAAAAAACTAATAGACAAGATAAAGATATACAGGGAGGGGCCGAATGCTGTCAATGGAATAACAGCGTATTGTATACAATCCCCCGACTCCATATGGCTATTCCAGTCTTGGGGCACTAAAGTCACGCTAATTAATAAAGAAGGAGAGGTCAAAAACAACTATGATGTCGGGAGACTGCTAAAAGAAGAGGACGACAACCTTGGTGTGTCTCCTTATCCCTCATCGGAAACTCCTTATACTGTATTTGGAGGCAAGCATTTGCTCCAGGGGATGGCCGGAGGCATAGAAACGGGAAAGACGCCTGGGGCGACTGTCTTATTTGACCCAGTCACAAACAAGATAGAGACAGCCAATGAATATCCGGAATTATACGGCGAAGCGGCGGATATGTATGAAAACTGGCATCCTTTCGCATATATGCACACCACTTACACACTTTCTCCTAAAGGAGAGATAGTGACGAGTTTCCCCGCATCCGACAGTCTTTATGTTTATAATCCAAGGACGCGGGAGAAAAGGTCATATTACGCAGCCTATTCGAAGCCCACTGACATAAAGCCCGGGACAAGCGGGAAACCAGGGGATGCGGAAACGCTGTATTTAGGTCAGTATGCCTATAAGAATATTCTCTATGACAAAACGACAGGTCTGTATTATCGTCTTCTAAGTGTGCCGTTTGAACCCACAACCGACAATCTTACGGTGGAACTCACTAAAAAGCCAATTGTTGCAATAATGCTTGACAGTGACTTCAATATAGTGGGGGAGTGCCAACTCCCTGAAGACAGATATTATTCCGCGCATACCTTCGTCAATTCCCATGGATTGCACGTCAATACCGTCTCTGATGACGACGACTATATGACATTCAAAGTGTTGGCTCCGGTAAAAAGAAATTCGTCAAAATGATACCCAGACTTTTCTTCGCGGTTGTGATATGTGTGTGCCTTACGGGGTGTGCGAAGCCGAACTACGTAGACTATCAGACAGAGGCATTGTCGGTAAAAAATCCCGATTTTAGTGAAAGATTTGATACTATTGTCATAATACCGAGATTGGGATGTAATGCCTGCACTCATTCTGCTGATAAATATTATCAGAAGCATAAGGATGATATCGGGACATTGTTTGTTTTCACCAACCTGCAATCAGAAAAATTGTTGAAAATAGAGAACGGATATGATATCGCAGACAGGCATAACGTCATAATAGACAAAGATAACAGACATTTCTCGTATGATTATGAAGAATCGAACTATCCTGTCATATTGATTGGAGATTCCAATGGAAGCTACACATTCGAATATTTACTTAAAGGATTGAGGCTTCAGGAAACGGACCAATAAATGCCATGTCCATTTCCGTTATCCAAATAAAAGATCGCCGTAAGATTCAGCGACACCATCCCCGGGGAATTCTTCCGAGTTGTAAGACTAAACTTTGAAGACAACCACCGGGAGGTCGAATTCGACCTGACCGGTGAGATTATTAATTTTAAAATTTTTTTTCATCATGAAAAAACTAATTATCTATGGGGTTGCAGTAGCTGCCCTTGCGGTCGGAGGCTTCGCTTTGTCCTCTAATTCGTCCACCCCTGAGATCACTCCGCTCATGGCGGAAAACATCGAAGCGCTCTCCGACATTGAACTTGAAGAGGGTGGTGTATGG
>VSPO01000106.1 GCA_009775375.1 Muribaculaceae bacterium
CTCATAACTGTATCTTACCTTGGTATTATGCAAAAACCGTGCCAACATATGTACATTAATTTTTAGTAGATACTTATAAAGTAACGCAGACGTTTGGACTTTATAATCTGCTTCTTGTCGAAAAACCAGAGAATGAGGCTGCAAATCACGACATAAATGAGCAAGTAATACCAAGGTGCTTCCATTGTTCCGATTAGTTTATGTTAGAATTATGCTTGAGCGGATCAACTTTGCCAAACAGGTTTCCTTCCTTCACTTGCTTTCTATAAGCCATATACAATTTGAAAATGACAGCGAAGGCTATGGTGATAGTGAATAGCTGCCACCACTTGCTTGTGCCGTCAAAGACTTTGATGGCACTGCCGATGACACACATAAAAGACACTATACTGAGCGTCAGACAAATATTACGTTTAACTCTATTTGAAATCATGATGTTCTCCTTTTTTTAGGCAAACGAAATTTGATGAAGAAAATTGCTGCTGCATCAATCGATTTTCCTTCCCCAATAATAGGTGTTCCAAGTGTCTTTGGCGTAGCCGTCGTGCAGTATTGCAAAACTTGAAGCAGAGGCATCCTGTATCTTCCTGCCTTCGAAATAAACATTGTTCTCTCCGATGAAGTATGCCGGCCGATGATGTCTCCCTTGATGCTCGAATACGAGTCTGCCGCCGCGTTGTCGGCATCCCCTTTCCTCAGCGGACAAAGATATGGCCGACAGACTTATGGCCATGGCCAATATAAATAGGATCTTTTTCATTGCAGTTGAGTCAGTTTTCCGTTTCAGACACCACTGGCAGACCATCCTCTCTCCATTCTATAATCCCACCTTTGAGGTTGACGACCTTATATCCGAGCTTGGTCAGCTTCTCGGCGGCATCCAATGAACGGCGACCGCTGCGGCAGTAGACCAGCACCGTTGAGTCTTTCGATAGCTTTCTTAGGGCAAGCTCCTTGAAATCGTCGGATTGCACGTTGATGTTCAGTGCTCCGTCGATATGCCCTTCAGCATACTCCTGCGGAGTGCGGACGTCAAGAAGCTGAACCGAATCTGTTTTAATCTCCTTCTCAAATTCCGGCGCGGAGACAGAGATTATATTGTCGTTATGAGCACAACCGGATGCTTGCGTGGCACACATTGTCATGACTAAAAAAGCTATGGACTGAATAATTCTTTTTGCTTTCATTTTCTTTGAAAAGTATAGGTTGTTCCGACAGGAAGATATTCCCATGTCGATTTAGTAAATTTTAGTTTAGCATTATTGCCGTCAATGATTATTTCTCCGTAAATCGGATTTCCCGCGGCATCAGTGGCGGAGAATGTCAAGCCTTTGTCGGATAGCGCCCCTCCGCCGTCGTCTATCGTCGTGAGGCGGGTTAGACTGATTCCCAATTTAAGCCTCCCATTCTCTTCCTTAATGATAGTCAGAGTTGATCCGTCGTTGCTGTCAACATATTCACCATTAATCGTTTCCTGCTTCATCAGCGACTGGAAAACAATCTCCGATATGTCGGCAATTATCTTCTCGGTCTCTGCCATGCCATATCCGGAATCGGCTACAAATACGGCAATTGCATAACCCTGTTTATTGGGAAGGAATAGATACCCGGCATCGTTAACCCCAATTATACGGCCTTGGCTGTTCACTGCGCCGGTGCCGGTCTTATGTCCTATCATGGCATTTGTAGGCTTAAGTGGAAGCGGAAGACGGTTGTTGCCCGTGTTGCATTGCATCATCATCGCGCCTACGGCTTCAAGTATGGATGAATCATGCCGCATCTCCTGACGGTAGAATCTGTCAAACAGCGACGCCACCTGCAATGGTGTGGCACGGTTGGCGTAACACAGATATGGATCTTGGTTCATCTCCTCCTCAGTGTTGAGGATGTGGATTTCATCATAGCCGATACGCTTCATTAGACTGTCGGCGACCTGTGGTCCACCGATAAGCCGGAAGAGTACATCACAGGCGTTATTGTCACTTTGCTGAACGGAGTAAGCCAAAACCTCGGAGAGCGGTAGCGATATATCTTCGCGGCCATATTTGTCTCTCATCGGACTCCATGTGTCGGGCTTTAGTTCATCGGCAGCAATACGTATAGTGTCGGTCAATGCGATGTTATGTCTGAAGCAATAATCAGCCACGGCTATTGCCTGGGGAAACTTATAGACACTCAGCATCGGGAAATCACGTCGGCCGTTGACCGACACCGTATCCGTGCCGTTGATGATCACGGCCGCACCTATCCGGGCGTCCTGTGCCTTTATATATGTTTCCAGTCTCTGTCCAATCTGTGCATATCGTTGTTCCCGTCTGACAATGCTGCCGTTATGGTCTATAAAATACCATTCCGGACTTATCCAGCGACGATGTTCCCCCTCGCTGACAGTGTAGCCCTTATCCGTCACCTTTGCCACGCCGTCTTCAAAAGGAAAGGCGAAAGCGTAGCGTGGCGCGATTATTACTTTGCCTCTGTCGTCAGAAAATCCGATTTTTCCGGCATCGTCAACAATTCGCCTTACCCCCTCGCATATATAATCATCTCCGTTATCAAATCGAAAAATTTTATACCTCTCAGCACATGTACTAAGAGCAACAAGTGATAGGAAAGCGGATAATATGATGTATGGTATTCTATTCATAAGCAATTGTTGTTTAGTCGCTCCTTGAGGCTGGGTTGCGTTGGGAGACGGTTGATGCCGCAACGGCTCATCAAGTTCAGAAACTTCTCAACGAGCCGCCCGAAATATATAACGGTCAGGGTGCACCTAATAGTATCTAAAACATTAAGAGAATACCGACCGTCCATCATCCGACAATCGGTATTCTAATAGGAATCAAATATTAAAAAGGTGTCACGTAATTAGCTTGGCATCTTGCTTTCATACATGCCGCCACCGTCCACCATCAGATTTATGCCCGTGATCCATGAGGCAGCCTCGCTCATAAGGAAGATCATGGCATGGGCGATGTCGGTCGGAGTGCCACGACGCTTCATGACTATCGAGTCTGAAATTTTCTTCAGCATGGCGGGATCATATCCAGCCTCAAGAGTGGCGGCTCCGTTGTCGACCGAACCGATTACAAGGACATTGAATCTCACCTCCGGACCGCTTGCAACAGCCATTGAATGAGCCATGTTGATCAATCCGGCCTTGGCCGTGGAGTATTCGATGAACTCCGGTGAAGGTGTCGTGCCGACCATCGAACCGGAGAAAACGACAGAGGCGTTGGGCTCCTTGCGCAGATAGGGCATGCAGAATTTAGTGATATTGTATGCAGAGATAGTGTTGAGCTTATAGGATGCCACGAGTTTGTCGGTGTCGGAACCCCAAAGTGGTGTGGCTTTGCCCCAACCGACATTGTTCACGAGGCCCGAGATTTTGCCGAATTTGCCGACAACTGCCTCAACCATAGCCTTTAGCTCATCTTCATTCGTGGCGTCGGCCTTGATGCCTATGCACTCTGAGCCGGTCTCCTTTGTGATAGCGGCTGCAGTGGCCTTCACTTTCTCTTCGTTTATGTCCATGAGGGCCACGTTGGCTCCTTGGGCTGCAAACTGGCGGGCGGCTTCGCTGCCGATAGCTCCTGCTGCGCCCGTGATCAGAATCACTTTGCCTGTGAAATCATATAGTTTGTCTGATGGTTTCATAATTTCTTGTTTTGTTTAAGAATTTGGTTGATAATCACTCCATTGTCTGGACTCCGCCACCATTGACGAAAAGCACTTGTCCGCTGACCCACGACGATGCCTCCGACGCGAAGAACAATACTGCTCTCGCTATGTCGGCTACCTCGCCTAGACGCTTGATGGGAGTATGACGCAGCATCTTCTCCTGTATTTCAGGGGTCAGAATTGAGGCAAGGGCCGCTGTCTTGGTCGCTCCGGGTCCGACATTGTTGATTCTTACCCCCAAGGGTCCGAGATCGTAGGCCAGGTTTGCGGCAAGATGATTGAGCGCGGCTTTCGACGAGCCATAGATACTCATGTTTGCCTCCTTGTCGATCGAGCTCATCGACGTTATGTTGACGATGGAGCCATAGCCGCTCTTTTCCATCAATGGAGCCGTAAGCTGGCACAGACGCCACGGTGCTATTACGTTGATTTTGTAGATACGCTCCACGTAGGCTTCGTCGATTTTCCACGGATTTTCACGTCCGCCGCCGCCAAGTCCGGCATTGTTGACGAGAATGTTGACCGAGCCGTAAGTCTTCACAGCCGTGTCGACCATATTGACAAGATCGGCATCATTAAGCACGTTGCAAAGCACTGCTGTGGCCTCTCTGTTATAGTTCTCTTTTATTTCCTTGACTACGGCGTTGGCCTTGTCGATATTGATGTCGCTGACTATCACTTTTGCGCCTACGGCAGCAAGAATCAGTGCGCTTCCACGTCCTATGCCGTCGCCGGCTCCTGTTACGATTGCCACCTTGCCCGTAAGGTCAAAAAGGTCGCCTAATCCTGTATTCATCTTTTAATTGGGGGTTTAAGTTAATTTATAATTCAAACAAGAATCCCCATATAAAGTTTAGTAAAAATATGTAAGTGCTCAGATTTCGTATCCCTCCAGCCAACATGGTGACGCAATTTCCAGACCTGCGATGCTCAGTTTAACCCCTATTTAGGGATATTTTCTGAATATCCCTACTTATCCGCGATTTCTTTATGCCAAACGAAAATACTTTCGCCATGGTGCTGAAGGAGGCCGATGAGCCGATAGGGTGTATTGGTCTTGTGCCGGTCGGTGCCTAGCACTACAAACCGCAGGCTAACGAGCGGGAAGTCGGATATTGGATAGGCTTTCCGTTCGGGGGCAAAGGGCTGACCTCGGAAGGCGGGTCGCAGAGAAATGAGGCTTCGTCAGCTTCTCCGACTATGACTACAATGGAACACCGTCGAAAGCATTCAGGCTCAGGCTTCGTTACTCACATCGAATTCCAGGTTCCTTCTCCGACAACTATCCGAATCCCATTGTTGAGGAAGATGTCACACTTAGCGATATGATTTATCTGTCAAAAGGCCTGGATCATCTACCATCCGACACAAATTCCTGTGTTTTCCTGATTTAGGTTGACTGTGAGAAGTCGTTATTCCTGAGAGAAGTTGACCCGGTTATTACTATCCCTTGCGGGGGTTGACTGTGGGGGCGTTATCCCTGGGAGGGGTTGACTTTTTTCAGTGATTTTCCTCATACCTTGCATTTTTTATCGCCTCCTCTCGATAACTCTTCCTCCATTTACGTATTTCACCATTGCACTTGGCTGCCTCCTGAGGCGTCATCATGTCCACGCTCATGTGCGGCCTCATGGTGTTGTAGAATCGGACTGCCGTCTTCATGGCATCCGTCACTTGCTGTATTGAGGTGAATCTGACACCCCTTAGAAGTTCGTTCTTGACCGTGGAGTTGATTCTCTCGGCCATTGCGTTCTCCTTGGGGTCCCCGTTCTCTGTCATGCTTATATTTATCTGTTTCCCATTCAGGAGCGTCACGTAATCCCGCGATGCGTACTGAACGCCTCTGTCACTGTGATGGATCAGTTTTCTTACGGTTTCCTCATCAACCCCGTCAAGCTTGCCGAAGGCCATTTTCAAAGCCCCGGCCGGATACAGCGTCTCCAGAGTGGGGCCTACTGCCCATCCTATTATCACATGACTGTATGCATCCATTATCAACGACAGGTATACAAACTCATAGGTCTTATCGTCAGGCCATACGGGAATATATGTTATGTCACTAACCCACAACTGGTTTATAGCCGTGGGTATAAACTCGCGCACAAGGTTGGGAAATAGCGGGAGTCCATGGCTGGAATCCGTGGTGCGTGGCTTTCTCATCCTGTCCCTCACCTTAAGCCCATTACGGTGGACGATGTCTTCGAACCTGTCCCGTCCGACCCTCTCAATATCTGGGAAATCACGCTTGTACATATACCACAGCTTCATGCCGCCGATTCCCGCATCCATTCCCCTTATGTGATGGATATATTCAAGGACGAACGACTCCTGCGCGGCTTTTCTGCCAGCGGATTCCCCTTTGTTCTTATGATATGCCTGCTTGCTTACGCCAAACAATCTGCACAGCGGCTCGATGCCGTATTGCCTCGGGTCGCGTGCATGCAGGTTCTCTATTGTTTGGCGCCAGCTTTTTTTCGTATCTGGATGTCGAATTTCTTCTCGGCAACGTTGATCATCTCGTCATAGAAATCGGCACGGAGTCTTGCCTCCCTGAGTTCTTTCTCAAGCCGTGCGATTTTCTGTTCCGCCGATTCGGATTCCGGTTTTGACGGACAGGCCGCCGTCTTTGCATTCTCCGGTCGGCCCGACTTGCCACTGACCTCGGAGTCTATATCCCGGTATTCTTTCGTGTCGTTTTCCCTTGCAGACATATTTTTTCCTTTTTCTTCTGCAAAGGTAGCAATCCATCGCCAAACTGTGGTTTTTGGCATTGAAAGAATTTTCGCAATCCGTCCGATTGAAAGACCTTCCTGATACAAGGCTCGGGCACTTGGCATTTTTTCTCTTTGCTGTTCTTTGTATGACCCCATAAACTATTATTGTTTATGAGTCAACTTTTTTCAGGGAAAGACAGTTTAGGCAGTCGCCGTTATTATCTTTGCAAAATCAATAGCTACAGTCCTTGAAAACAACGACAAAATCTGTATGCAATGTCCTCAAATACGAAAATTTTTGTTAACTTTGCATTCTACGCAACGGAATATCTGAGAAATGACCAGTCAACAAAATACAAAGACATAAGGCGCGAGCCGAGAAAACTTTGAGAACCCCTTCGTAGTCGTTACGGGCTTTGGTCGGCCTTCAGATGCTACGCTGGGGTTCTCTGATTTATATATGGAAATAATAAACAACATAGACAAGACGCTGAAAGACGATATGATTGTCACCTTGCGCTCCGGCTCCAAGGTGGCCATAGCCGCGTCATGTTTTTCCATATATGCTTTTCAGGAGTTGAAAGAGCAGCTATCGGAGATTTCCGAGCTGCGCTTCATCTTCACTTCACCCTCGTTTGTCACCGAACGTGCCGACAAACAGAAAAGAGAGTTCTACATACCACGCCTCAATCGAGAGCGTGACCTGTATGGCTCGGAGTTTGAAATCAAGCTTCGAAACGAACTGTCGCTTAAAGCCGTTGCTAAAGAATGTGCCGAGTGGATTCGCCGCAAGGTGTGCTTTAAGTCCAACCGGACTCATGCCGGCATCCCACCAATGGCAGTAGTCGATGACATAGTATATACAGGTGTCAACGGCTTTACATGTGTGGAGCTTGGCACCGAGCGTGGAAATGCCCTTGCGACGGCAATCACCAAAATGGAAGCACCGTTTTCTCAGCAGTTTCTCCAGATATTCAATCAGATCTGGAACGATTCGGCGCAGATGCAGACCGTTACTGAACAGGTGCTTGACAATATCACAAATGCCTATAAGGAGAATGCTCCGGAGTTTATCTACTTCGTGACGCTATACAATATCTTCAACGAGTTCCTTGAAGACATTTCCGAGGATGTGCTTCCCAATGAGGCGACAGGATTCAAGCAGTCTGTCATATGGAACAAGCTCTATAACTTCCAGAAAGATGCCGCACTCGCCATCATAAACAAACTGGAAAAGTACAACGGCTGCATTCTTGCCGATTCCGTCGGTCTTGGTAAAACATTCACCGCTCTGTCGGTGATAAAGTACTACCAGTCACGTAACAAGAGTATTCTTGTACTGTGTCCCAAGAAACTTTATGACAACTGGAACACGTTCAAGAGTCCTTATGAAAACAACCCGCTGGTGGCAGACCGATTCAATTACCATGTTCTATACCATTCCGACCTTTCCCGTAGAGGTGGAATGTCAAACGGCTATGATCTTGACCGCATAAGCTGGGGCAATTTCGACCTTGTAGTCATTGACGAGAGCCATAACTTCCGCAACGGCGGCAAGATTACCACAGACGAGAATGATGAGAATCCTCGCGAGAACCGTTATCTTCAGTTGTTGAACCGTGTTATCAGATCCGGGGTAAAGACCAAGGTGCTGATGCTTTCCGCCACTCCGGTCAATAATCGTTTCAACGACTTGAAAAACCAGCTCGCACTTGCGTATGAGGGTGAGGCTGATGTAATAAATTCATTGCTCAACACGACATCGACAATAGATGACATTTTCCGTCAGGCTCAGGGCGCGTTCAATAAATGGTCGGCATTGCCCAACAATGAGCGGACCACCAAGGCATTGCTTGATTCGTTGAGTTTTGATTTCTTCGAGGTGCTCGACAGTGTGACCATAGCACGGTCAAGAAAGCATATCGAGCAATATTATGATACTACTGACATCGGTACATTCCCTGAACGGTTGGCTCCTATATCCCGCCGTCCCGATTTGACCGATTTGAATACGGCCATCAACTACAACGATATTTTCCAGACTGTCAGTGAGCTGAATCTCGCCATATACACCCCCTCGGACTTCATTCTTCCGAGTATGCGCGACAAGTATTCAAAGGGCGACGGTGATACTTTTTCAAACCTTTCACGCGCAGGTCGTGAACGAGGCATACGCCGCTTGATGAGTATCAATCTCCTAAAGCGTCTGGAAAGTTCCGTCAATTCGTTCCGTCTCACATTGTCGAGGATTGAAAAACTGATTTCCGAAACAGTTAAGGCCATCGACAATATTCATTCGCAGGATGCGCAGGTAGACGATTTTGACTTCGAGGGAGGACTGGACTTCGACGAACAGAACGACAGCGTTTTCATCGGAGGCAAGAAAACCAAGATTGACTTGCGCGATATGGACTATATCCAATGGCGTGACTACCTGCAGCAAGACCTTGATTCGCTGCGTCTGCTTCTCTTCATGCTTGCCGACATCACTCCCGAGCATGACTCCAAACTTCAACAGCTCATAGTTGACCTGCGGGATAAGTTCGCACATCCTATCAACGGAGACAACAAAAAAGTGATAATATTCACTGCTTTCTCCGATACGGCGCAATATCTGTACGAACATCTTGCCCCGGCAATTCTTGAAAGGCATGGTCTTCACACCGCACTCGTGACCGGCGACATAGAAGCCAAAACCACATTGCGCACAAGAAATCGAGGGAGGGAAACGGCCCCCGACTTCAACAAGGTGCTGACGCTCTTCTCTCCGGTTTCTAAAGAACGCAAAACGCTCTATCCGGAGATAACGGAAGAAATAGATGTGTTGATTGCCACAGACTGTATTTCCGAGGGTCAGAACCTCCAGGACTGCGACTATCTCATCAACTATGATATACACTGGAATCCGGTGCGCATCATTCAGCGCTTCGGTCGTATCGACCGTATCGGTTCATGCAACGCGGTAATTCAGCTTGTCAACTATTGGCCCGACATGGACCTTGACGATTACATCAATCTCAAAGGTCGCGTCGAGGCCCGTATGAAAGTGTCGGTGCTTACCGCCACCGGCGATGATAACCCTCTTTCAAACGAAGAAAAGGGAGACCTTGAATATCGCCGCAAGCAGCTTGAACGCCTCCAGTCCGAGGTCGTTGACCTTGAAGAAATGAACTCCGGCGTGTCAATCATGGATTTGGGCTTGAACGAATTTAGGCTCGACTTGCTCGAATATATCAACCAAGGGCATGACATCGAGCATACGCCGCATGGTCTCCACGCTATTGTTCCGGCGACTGCCGACACCCCTCCGGGGGTCGTGTTCGTCTTGAAGAACCGTAACAATTCCGTGAATATAGACCGCAAGAACAGACTGCATCCGTTCTATATGGTCTATATCGGTCAGGATTCGGAGGTGATTGTAAACCACCTCGAACCCAAAGACCTGCTCGACCGCTTGCGTATGCTCTGCAAAGGGAAGTCGGAGCCTATCATGGAACTCTGCCGCAAGTTCAACGGTGAGACTCGCGACGGTCAGCGCATGGGTACTTACTCCCGGCTTCTCGGCGATGCCATCGCCTCGATTGTCAAAGTAAAGGAGCAAAGCGACCTTTTCTCTTTCTTTGAGGGAGACCCCAACGCACTTTTCGGCAACGAAGTCCGTGGCCTCGATGATTTTGAACTTATTTGTTTCCTCGTAATCAAGTAACACCATGCTCGGACTACCGCAATCAACAGAAGTAAACCGCCCGATGCCTAAGGCTCAACTTTATAAAAAGTTTGAGCTGAAACAGTCACAGCGCGACGCTTTCGACGCGGACATTGCCCGTATGGAAATCGTCAACTTCATTGCGCCGCAGTCTTTGCCGGGAATAGCCGAGGGCACGGAGGTTAAGGCTGTTTTTGTGGTCGATGTGGAGCTGAAACGCTCTGACTACGACACCAAAAACATTCTCCTTATCTCTAAACTCATTCCGCATCGCATAATCTTTGCTCTACGTCATGAAGATAAGGTGCAGCTTGCGGTATATCACACGAAGCTCTTTACCGCCTCGTGGCAGTCGGCAAATGATGTCAGCCTCTCGCTATCGGGATTAAATCTTGATGCGGTTTGGCAGAATATCGTCGCTTTTGTCGGTGAACTGGAGGTTGCCGAGGGTAACTCTCTCACCGAACAAATCCGCGTTGACGAGGAACGCACGAGGCTCATGCGTCAGATTGAGACGTTGGAACGCCAAATGCGATCCACCTCTCAACCTCGCCGTCAACGTGAACTCTATTCTGAAATAAAAAAATTAAAAGCTTCACTATGAAAATCGACATATCTCGTAATTTTTGGATTTATTCAACATGTATCGTTGTCTGTGTCGCTTTAATGTTTTCATCAAACTGGGTATTGCGTTTGCCCGCAGTCATCGCAGTTATTGGTGATAATAATACGTGGCTCCCCATTGCTACTGATTCAATACTTGCGGCTATGACTTTTATCGCTGGTAATTGGGTCTCTAATGCAGACAGGCTACGTTCTAAATTAAATGATAAAAAAGCTGACTTTGAAATAATACGTGGTAGTGTTGAGCGTTTATGTAACGCTCTAAATATAAAAAGACGTCAGTACTATTTTATTCTTGCACTTGACCCTACTATGAGTAGCCGCGATCTTTTGCGCGAGATAACGTTAACTCAACAAGAAATTGATGATGCTATCGCTCAATATTCTTCTATACATTATCTCGTTGAGTCCGAACAAGAGTATATTACGTTCAAAGAAACATGTAATATCCTTTCAGAACAATTTCAACTCGTTTTAAATGGTCTGATTATTGTTGTCAATAAATGGTGTGATACACTATCCAAAATAGAACAGACTAAACTGATTATCGAAATGAACAATGGCAAAGAAGAAAGACTTAATTTTGCTACATTATATAAAGAAAGCTGTAAAGAGTTGGAACGCAGAAAGACCAAATTTTTGAGTACTTATGATTCTCAAGAGGGTTTACTTAACAGATTGATAAATGAGTTGCGACATAACGCAGACTCTTTACTTCAAGCAGAACAAATAATTATACAGCAAATAAATAAAAAACTACAATAATGAATAAACTCAAAATGCAAAGCCGTGATGTTGTAGGCGGCAACGTGGAGAAGATTGCCGCGTTGTTTCCTCACTGCGTCACTGAGCGGATAGGCAAGGACGGCACCGCCGAACTTGCCATCGACTTCGACAAGCTCCGTGCGGAACTGTCGAACGATGCGCTCGAAGACGGCGAGGAACGCTATCAGTTCACCTGGCCCGACAAGCGGGCAGCGTCCCGTCTCGCCAATGAGCCGGTCAATCTCACTCTGCGTCCTTGCCGCGAGGAATCGGTAGACTTCGACACAACCGAAAACCTCTATATCGAGGGCGACAATCTCGATGTTCTCAAAGTCCTTCGTGAAACATACCTCGGTCAGGTCAAGATGATTTACATTGACCCTCCATATAACACTGGCAACGACTTCGTCTATAACGACGATTTCACTCAGGGTAAGGAGGACTTCGAGCAAAGCAGTGGTCTGTTTGATGCCGAGGGCAACCAAACTATCGACCCCATGCAGCGCAACACCGAAGCCAACGGACGCTTTCACACCGATTGGCT
>VSPO01000107.1 GCA_009775375.1 Muribaculaceae bacterium
CGCTGGGATGCCGTTTTGGCGTTGGTCTGACAGACCGACCAAATCAGTGTGCCGTTGCTATAGGTGAGTAGTTACTTCGGGGAGCACATTACTTAAAAAATTAAAAAGTTTATGCCGCTTATATGTGTGATTGGAAAAAAATGAGTATTTTTGCAGGATAATAGCCCAATAGCCTCCTGATATCCTACGTAGACGGGCATGTCAGGGCGCAAATTCAAAGAAGGAAATATACAAATAAAAATATAGACGTATGTCAAACAAAGCATTACTAATAATTCTTGACGGTTATGGTATTGGCGACCATAAAAAAGATGATGCCATATTCAACACCCCGACTCCGTATATCGACAGCCTTGTGGCAAACTATCCGCATTCTCAGCTTCAGGCAAGCGGCGAGGATGTCGGCCTTCCCGCAGGACAGATGGGCAACTCCGAAGTGGGTCACCTTAACATAGGCGCCGGAAGGGTTGTATATCAGGATCTCGTGAAAATCAACCGTGCAATAGCCGATGGTTCGTTTGCCGAGAATCCGGAAATCAAAAGTGCGTTCTCTTATGCGAGAGAGCATAACGTTCCTATACATTTCATGGGCCTGACCTCTTCAGGAGGTGTGCATTCAAGCCTTGAGCACCTATATGCTCTTTGCGACACAGCCAAGACTTATGATTTGCAGAGAGTTTATCTCCATTGCTTCATGGATGGTAGAGACACCGACCCCAAAAGCGGAGCCGGATTCCTTAAAGAGGTGGAAGACCACTGCGCCAAAAGTGCAGGGACGATAGCTTCAGTAGTGGGTCGTTATTATGCAATGGACCGCGACCATCGTTGGGAGCGTCTAAAGGAAGCTTACAACCTGCTCGTCTATGGAGAAGGCAAGCATACCGACGACGTGGTGAAGGCCGTTGAGGAATCATACGCAGAGGGAGTGACCGACGAGTTTATCAAGCCGATTGTCAACGACCGTGTTGACGGCAGGATTGGTGCCGGCCACGTCGTGATTTTCTTCAACTATCGCAACGACCGAGCAAAAGAGCTCACAACCGTGCTTACCCAGCATTCCGAAGATGGAATGAATCCCATCCCCGATCTTCAATACTACTGCATGACCCCTTATGACGACTCATTCAAGGGCGTGCATATCATCTTCCCGAAGGCTGATGTGAAGGAGACGCTTGCCGAATACCTGTCGCAGAAAGACCTCAAACAGCTCCATATCGCCGAGACTGAGAAATATGCCCACGTGACATTCTTCTTCAACGGCGGACGTGAGGAGCCGTTCCCGGGGGAAGACCGTATCCTTGTCCCCTCCCCTAAAGTGGCCACCTACGACCTTCAGCCGGAGATGAGCGCACCCGAAGTGACCGAAAAGCTCGTTGCCGCGATTGATTCCGACAAATATGATTTCATAGTCGTGAATTTCGCCAATGGCGACATGGTGGGACACACCGGCGTTTACCCCGCTATCCAAAAAGCTGTGGCATGTCTTGATAAATGTGTGGAAAAAGTCGTGGAAGCTGCCAAAAAGCATAACTACGGCACCATCATAATCGCCGACCACGGAAATGCCGACCACGCAATCAATGCCGACGGGTCGCCCAACACGGCTCATTCGCTGAATCCCGTGCCGTTTATCTACGTAAGCAGCGACAAAAACGCGAGTGTCAAAAACGGTCGTCTTGCCGACGTGGCGCCTTCGTTGCTCCACATCATGGGCTTGCCGAAGCCGAAAGAGATGACCGGAGAAGATCTTATCACGGATTAAGAAATGAAATTCACAGACTTTATATGCAAGGCGGCGACCCCTGTCCTGGGGCTCGCCGCCTTGTGTTTCCCCGCTTATTCCGTAGCGGAAAAACTCGTCATATTGCACACCAACGACACGCATTCCTCGGTGGAATGCGACAATGGAGCTGGCGGAGTGTTACAACGAAAGGCTATTATAGACTCTGTCAGGCACACGGAGAAAAACGTCATAACCGTCGACGCGGGTGATATGGTGCAGGGTACGCTCTATTTCAAATATTTCAGGGGGGACGTGGAATATCCTCTTATGAATATGATTGGATATGACATAAGGGTGCTTGGCAATCATGAGTTTGACAACGGCATGAAGGATCTGGCTGAAAAATACAAGACAGTGGAGGGCAGTCGTCTTTCCGCAAATTATGATTTCAGCGGGACGGAACTTGAGGGCGTTTTCGAGCCTTATGTAATAAAGAAAGTAGATGGCAAAAAGATTGGCTTTATAGGATTGAACATCGACCCCTCAAGCCTTATATCCTCAAAGAATATCAACGTGAAGTTTAAGGATATAATCGAAGTTGCCAACAAGACGGCAGAATTGCTCAAAAAGAGAAAAAAATGTGATTTGGTAGTGGCCGTTACCCACATAGGCTATACCAAAGACAATGACAAGACCACTGACGTGGAATTGGCAAAGGCGAGCCGCGATATAGATATCATAATAGGCGGACATTCCCATACGTTGATTGATCCTGCGCATCCCGAAAAATACCTTTCCCTTATTCCCAATGCTGAAGGACGACCTGTCAGGGTTGTTCAGACGGGCAAATATGGAAGATATATAGGCAAAATAACTGTTGACCTTGATCGGCTGAAAGGTGCCGACGGCGATGATTTCGGATATGAGTTGATTGCCGTGACCGATAGATTCCCCGAGGAAAAGCTTGACCGCAAAATCATAGATTTCCTCAAACCATATAAGGAGATTGTGGATTCGGTCAATAATCATGTGATAGCGCAGTCGGAATACGACATGCCTAATGGTAAACGCACAGGTGGACTTGCAAATCTAACTGCCGATTTCGGATTGTGGTATGGAAATTATAAGGCTGATTCCCTTAGGAAGGCTGGTCGCGACATCCCGAAGGTGGATCTCGCGATAATGAATGTCGGAGGTATTCGCCAGAATATGCCGGCCGGCGATATTACGGAAGGTCAGATACTCTCTACTTATCCCTTCTCAAATCATTTCAAGATCATGGCAGTGAAGGGGAGTGATTTTATAGATGCCATGAAGGTGGCTGCGCGAAAGGGGGGAGAGGCGGTCAGTCATAATGTCAGGGTAGTTTCTGATGCCGACGGCAATCTTGAGAGAGTCGTGATAGATGGCGAGGAGATGAACCCGGAAGGAGAGTATATCGTTGCGACTATCGATTATATAGCAGAGGGGAACGACGACATGGTCAGCCTTGCCAATCATCGAGAGATATGGCTTGATGATGTGGAGGTGGCAGCCCCGATTTTACGTTGGTTTGAGCGGCAGACTGAACTCGGATTGCCTGTGGCCCCCGACTTGGCTCCTCGTTTCGTCAAGAACGTGAATTTATAACATTAGCCTCATGAGGCATATCCTGATAATTTTTCTGTTGTTTATTTCCCTTGCGATCTGTTTGATAATAGACGGATGCGGGGGGAAGCAGCAGGATGTGTCTCCTGCTTGTATTCCGGAGGAATCGATCAAGAAGTCAGATAGGGGTAATGACAATGATTTGTATATAGCCGGGGAGTTGTCGGATATGACTGCGGAATTGTCAGCGATGGTGGATTCTGTCATGTCGGGAATGTCGCTTGAGGACAAGGTGGGGCAGTGCTTTATGCCGGCTATCTATGCCGTCTCTGACGAATATACCCTTCGCCGTCTTAGGGAGTATATCCACGATATGCGGGTCGGAGGTATTGTCCTGCTTAAGGGCGACCTTAAATCAGCTGCGATGCTTGCAGGATTGTGCCGGCGGGCGCGTGTCCCGTTGTTTGTGGCAATAGATGCGGAATGGGGATTGGGAATGAGGCTTGAAGACGCTCCCGATTTTCCTAAGAATGGGAAATTGAGTCCAAAGGCTGATGAATTGATTTTGTATGATTATGGCAGAGAGGTGGCCCGAGAATGTCGCAGGGTCGGAATCAGTATGATTCTTGGGCCGGTGGTCGACGTGACAGAAAATCCACGTGGAGTGATAGGCGCGAGAAGCTTCGGAAGTGATCCTGTAAGGGTGGCTGATCTTGGTGTGGCATATGCCAAAGGAGTGGAATCCGGGGGAGTGATAAGTGTGGCGAAGCACTTTCCAGGTCATGGCAGCCCGTCGGTCGACAGCCATAAAGGGCTACCGGTTGTCAACCGTTCGCTCCGGCAACTTGACAGCATCGATATTTATCCATTTAAAAGCTACATTGATACCGGCCTTTCCGGCGTAATGGTGGGGCATATTGCCGTCCCTGCCATAGATCCGGATGCTTTGCCGGCAGCCGTGTCAAAAGTTGTCATTAATGATCTTCTGAGAGCAGATCTTGGCTTCAAGGGTCTGGTGCTGACAGATGCGCTAAATATGAAGGGCGCTTCGGGGCATGGCGCGTCGGCTGCCCTTTCCGCCGGGGCGGACATACTTGTCGGACCTGTGGAGACTCGCAGGGAAATAAAGGATGTAATAAGAAAAATAAAAAAGGGGGATATTGGAGTGGAGGAAATCGACGAGAGATGTCGCCGCATATTGTTTTATAAATTCCTGACAGGCATCGACAAGAAATCGCCCGTTGCCCTTCAGGGAATACGTGAGGATGTCAGCGATGGCTATGATTCCCTTTACGAGCGTCTGACAAGATAGGAGAGCATCTAATCTTGAGCCGGGATCATGCGAGGAAAATGCTCTGAATTGTCATAGCTTTCCATTGTCATTATAGCTGTAGAAAGCAGATTCCGTGACTATAATATGATCGAGCATTTTAAGGTTCATATATTTGCAAGCCTCTTTTAGGTCGTGAGTGATTTTGTCGTCGCATGCACTTGGCGTGGTTCCGCCGGATGGATGATTGTGGGTCATGATGACTCCTTCGGCATTTTCAAGCAGGGCGTGTTTAATCGCAATCTTAACATCGAAAAGCGATGCTGTTGCCGTGCCAGACGACATGCATACCTCCTTGATGACGATGTTACGGCGGTTGAGGAGCAAAATCCATACCTCCTCATGATCGAGATTGCCGATCTTGTAACGCATTCTTTGAAAAACATTGTCGGAAGAGGTGATTGGCTTTTCCATCAGAGGCTCTTCGGCGGCATATCTTTTCATGAGCTCCATGACGGCTTCTATCTGAATGCACTTCATCATGCCGATTCCTTTTACTGCCAATAGCTCCTTTCTCGTCCGGCGTTCTAATCGATGAAGCTTTCCTCCATTGTCGCGCATGAGAGAGCGGCATAATTCCGTTATAGGATTTCCCGGAGTGCCAATGCGCAAAATAATAGCCCATAGCTCAGGTACAGATAGAACTCCGCACCCCATTTTCTCTGCTTTTTCTCGCGGTTGGTCGTCGGGATCGAAATCTTTTACGGTAAGGGATTTGGTTTTAATTTCTGGATTCGTGTAGTCCATGGTGTCATTTCCCCTTTCTGCGGGCAATCTCATCGTTGATATCCCGACCGTGCCCGAGGATTATTTTCCATACATAGGCTTGTATGAACCCCGTGCCGTAGCCCGTAAGCTGTACGATGGCAGCACCAACGCCCAATGTGCCTATTTTTATGCTTTTTGTAGAAATCATTCCCCATATCCATATCGCAAGGATATAGACGAGGAGCGGGATGAGCATCCATTTCCAGAAGAACGCACCAATTATCATTGCTACGGCACCAATTACGAAAAGGGCAGGAAGCCAGTGCACGGCTTTCATACTTCCGGGATAAAGAAGCTGCAAAGTGATTCTCGACATGCCGAAGACATGCACTTGTCTCCAGAATTTCTTGAAATCTACTCTCCTTTTATGGAATACCGCAACATCGGGAAATAGAATGATGGAAAATCCGGCAAGACGTATGCGTGTGCTCATGTCGATATCTTCGCTGAACATCTCCCGGAATCCCCCGACTTTTTCATATACTTCTCTGGAGAACCCCATATTGAATGTTCTGGGCGTAAACTTTTCCATCCTGACCTTGCCTCCGCGAATACCGCCGGTGGTCAGGAAAGAGGTCATGGAGTAATTTATTGCCTTTTGGGTATCAGAGAAGGAATCGTGAGCAGCGTCAGGACCGCCGAAACAATCCGAAGGTTCTTTTTCAAGAGCCTTTCTAAGATCATGGATGTAAGAGGGGGGTAAAATACAATCAGAGTCGACGAAGATAAAATAATCTCCGTCGGCTCTGTCCATGCCGTAATTTCGGGCGATGCTTCGCCCCTCATTCTCTTTGTGGAAGTATTTCAGACGGGAATTTCCTTTGAAATTCCCGCATTGCCGCCGGCAGTCGACTGTCGAGCCGTCTTCCACTATGATCGTCTCAAATCCGGAATCGGTCTGCTTTTCGAGACTCGAAAGCAGGTCGCTGATTTCTTCCGGTCTGTTGTAGACGGGTATGATAATGGAAAAAAGGGTTTCTTCCGGCGGTCTCATGGTCTTATCAAGCTTTAACTCGGCCTACGTATTCGCCAGAGCGGGTGTCTACCTCAATCAGTTCGCCTTCATTGACGAAAAGAGGCACGCGTACGGTGGCTCCGGTCTCGACTGTGGCAGGCTTGAGAGTGTTCGTGGCCGTGTCTCCTTTGAGTCCCGGCTCTGTGTAGGTGATTTTGAGGACGGTCTTTACGGGCATCTCTGCATAAAGCACGGTGTCGGTAGAGGCGTCGCTGACCACTTCAACTGTGTCGCCCTCCTTCATGAATGCAGATCCTGTCACGAGTTCCTTGTTGATGGGAACTTGCTCGAAAGTCTCATTGTTCATGAAGATGTCGTCGCTGCCGTCGGCGTAGAGATACTGATAGGGGCGGCGTTCAACACGCACGTCCTCAAGTTTCTCGCCGATGTTGAAGCGGCGTTCGAGTACGCGGCCGTCAACTACGTCTTTAAGTTTCGTACGCATGAAAGTGTTGCCCTTGCCTGGTTTTACGTGAAGGAACTCCACAACGAAATAGAGACGGCCGTCCATGCGGATGCATGTGCCGTTTTTGATGTCTTGAGCGTTGATCATATGCTTAGTTACTGTATTGATGTCGTTAATTTTTAAGATAAGAGGTAAATGGTTGCTCTTTCGACTGCAAAATTAATAAAAAAATCGGAAAATTGAAAACTCTTATCGTTGGTGAGCGTGGATTACAATCATGACATATTAAGTCTTTTGATGAAAAAAGCGTGGTTTAGGGGTAGGAGAGCGCCGGAAGTTGAAAATTTGATGATTAAATTTGTGTAAGTGAAAGAATTTTCCTAATTTTGCACCTCGAAAAACAAAGACGGATACGTCATAATAAGAAATAATCAAGTCAATATAGAGCAATGAAAAGAACATTCCAGCCCTCCAACCGCCGTCGGGTCAACAAGCACGGCTTCCGCGAGAGAATGGCCACAAAGAATGGCCGCAAAGTATTAGCACGTCGTCGCGCTAAAGGCCGCGCGTCTCTTTCCGTATCAGACCATATCGCCGGAAAGTAAGACTGACGGATGTTTCGTGGCTCAAATTTGAGCCATGATATTTCTTAATAAAAAAGTGTAGGCCGCTGACATTCGAAAATGTCAGCGGCCTGCACTTTTTTATTATTGACCATCGAAAGTCGTATGATATATGTCTGATAAGCATTTATCTATTTCGCCAAGTTCATGCAGATGAATGTTTCACTAAAATTTTAAATTTTTTTAGCAAATTTCGTGAACCTCTTCCTTGCCGGCAACGTTTTAAAATCAAACTAAAAAACATAAAGGTTATGGACAGCAAGGAAAAACATGTAAGAGAAAACGAATCGGTGGATTCCGATTTGATTGCCGACTCACTGAAGGCAGAAGGGAAAAACCGCAGACGTGAGAACACCCGTAAGACCAACCGTCTTTGGTTGTGGCTTGGAGTTTTGATTCTGATTGCGCTTCTTCTTTATTGGATATTCAGCATTGGCATTATAGGCGATGCGACAGGTTCTTTCAATGGTTGATAATTTCCTTCGGGAAATAAATTTTCCAATTGCCTAATTGTTGCAAAGCTAAGCATACCGACTACACCCGGCCATTCATAGTCCTTATTAAAGGGCTTTTATCAGATTTTTCTGACCGGGATCCGAGCTCCCCGAGTATTGCACTTGGGGGGCTTTTTTGTTTTGCTGTAATTTAAACGCAGGCTTGCCCGGAATCAGTAAGGTCAATCCGGAATTGATGTGTCAGAAAGGTATTGACTGGTCGCCGGGGCCGGGCATTATGTCGGGCATCGGAGAAGATGACGACGGCATAAAATTAAATGGGGAGGCTGGGGCAGGACTTGAGATACTTTCGGATTGAGAGTTCATTTTCGAAGAGAAAGTCTGCGGCGCTTCTTGAAGTGTCTCCTGCATCATGTTGTATCCCTGATCCCAGTTTTCGAATTTGGCAAACTTGGAGACGAATCTCAGCTTCACGTCGCCTACGGCTCCGGAACGGTGTTTCGCTACAATCAATTGCGCCAATCCCCGAATGTCGTTGCCCTCTGCGTCTTCAGCGCTTTTAGTATAGTATTCCGGACGATGGATAAAGCATACGATGTCGGCGTCTTGCTCTATGGCTCCTGATTCGCGGAGGTCGGAAAGCACGGGGCGTTTGTCGTCGCGGGTCTCAGTGCTTCGGTTCAACTGCGACAGGGCGATGATTGGAATGTCGAGCTCTTTTGCAAGGGCTTTTAGAGAGCGGGAAATCGTGCTGACCTCTTGTTCGCGGCTGCCGAGCTTCATTCCGGTGGCGTTCATAAGCTGGAGGTAGTCGATCATTATCATCCTGACGCCTTTCTCCCTGACAAGCCTCCTTGCTTTCGTGCGAAGTTCCGTGATGGAAAGTCCGGGAGTCTCATCAAGAAACAACGGGGCGCTATATACTCCCCTTAGACGGGAGTTAAGGCGGTCCCACTCTTCAGACGAGAGCTGTCCACTCTTGATTTTCTCACCCTCAAGATCGGCAATATTGCTGAGCAGACGTTTGACGAGCTGCACGTTGGCCATCTCAAGAGTGAATATGGCGATAGGGATATTGAAATCTATGGCCATGTTCTTTGCCATAGAAAGCACGAACGCTGTCTTTCCCATTGCGGGGCGGGCCGCTATTATTATCAGGTCGGAGTTCTGCCAGCCCGACGTCATTCGGTCGAGATCGGTATAGCCTGTCTGAAGCCCGGAGAGTCCGCTTTCATTGTTGGCTGCTGTCTGGATCTGTTCCAATGCAAGATTTATGACAGGGTCAATCTGCGTAACTTCCCTTTTCAGCTGAGTCTGGGATATGTCGAAAAGCTGTCCCTCCGCTTCTTGCAGGAGATCGTCGACATCGTTGCTTTCGTCGAAGGCTTTTGTCTCTATAGTGGCGGCATAGCTGATAAGCCTGCGTGCGAGATACTTTTGAGCTATGATCTTGGCATGGAATTCTACATTGGCCGCACTATAGACTCTTGCCGTAAGCTCCGTGATATGCACGGCGCCTCCGACCTCTTCCAAAGTCCCGTCCTGACGCAACTGTTCGGTCACGGTCATCATGTCGATCGGACGCTGGTTGAAGCCAAGGGATGTTATGGCTTGGAAGATTTTCTGATTTATGGGGTCGTAGAATGCGTCAGGCACAAGAATGTCGCATACGTTCATGTATGCGTCTTTCTCAAGCATACACGCTCCGAGCACCACTTCCTCGAGATCCGTGTCGCGTGGAGGCAGTTTCCCTGTAGGGTCGGTCAATTCTTGTCTGTATTCCGGTTTTTTTGCCATTGTGCCTATGAAAAGTCGTTTCTTAAAGCCGCCGGATTGTCGATAACTGAGAATGCGGTCAGCCTCAAAATAACGTAGAGGAAGTCCTATATATTTTGTATTCCCGCAAAATTGGCAATCCGTAAACCTGCAGATTTCTCATTCCGGCCATAATGAGAGCACGACAAGAAGATAGATAGTGGAGACGAGCACCAATATTGATGTGAATTTAAGCATGCTGTTGAGTGCGGTCCCGGTCGAAGCGCATATTTTTTGCCATAATAGCAAGACCATGGCTTCGATGGAAATCCATCCGGCCACGGTCCATTGAGGAGCTCGGGTAGTGGCCATGGCTAAGCAGGTCATTGCTATAGTGCCATTTATGAGATAGACGGTGCGCATTGTTTTGCGTCCGAATAAGACTACCGTAGTATGCTTCCCAACGGCGCGGTCATCATCGCAGTCTCGATAGTTGTTGACGATAAGGACGTTGGCGGCAAGCAACCCTATTGCGAGAGACGTGCATAGTGTGACTGAATCTATTCGTAAAACTTCAGCCTGGACATATTCGGTGAAAACCACAGGCACGAATCCGAAGAAAATGACCACGGCAACATCGCCTAATCCATGGTGGGACAGTGGATACGGCCCCGCGCTGTAGGCTACTGCGAATATGGCTATAGCCACCCCTACGGCTATAAGCCACCATCCACCCCAATAGATAAGGCTGCATCCGAGCAGAGCATCAATCAGGAGCAGAAGGTACGTGGCTCGTTTCATGGCGCCCGGCCTTATATCTCCTTCGGTGACGCCGCGTCTGTATCCCTCTCTTCCTTTTTTGTCAAGTCCGTTCTTGAAGTCGTAGTATTCATTTGCGAAGTTGGAGGCTATTTGGGCGACAATGGCGAAGATGAGGCATATCAGCATCTGCGGCAAAGCGAATCTGTGATGGTAGATGGCGCAGGCCGTTCCTGCGAGAACCCCTGCCACACTGACGGGGAGAGTGCGAAGACGCATTGCCTCAATCCAGGGTGACATAATCAGCAGAAGTTTCGTTCAAGACAGTTGGTGAATTTTTCGGCTATCTCGGCAAGTCCTTCTTTTTCCTGAAGGCCGTCGATATAGCATTTGTCGATTGCGGAAAAGCCGTATTTGATTCCGAGAATTCCAGTGGCGAGAGCGGCATTGCCGTCGGAATCTCCACCCTCATTCACGATTTTGAGCAGAGCTTCGTTGGGATTGTCGCAGTGCCAAAGTGTCCAAAGTGCCGCTCCCATTGCTTTCCTGACATACCAATAGGAATTTTCGTGGTCTAGATTGAAATCGGCCAAAGCTCCATAGCGGGCGATTTCAAGATAGCGGATCACTTCCGGCTCATTTTCCGTGGCTATCTTCAGGAGCTCGTCAAACGTAGCTTCCTGGTCTTTCCACATCAGGCTGTTGGTCATATGCGCTATTATTTGGGCGCTTACCCTGCAACGCGAATGGGGGTGGGTCACTCGGCATGTCTCATCTGCGTTTTTCAGAACGTCTTTATTCCACATGCCACAGACCATTGCCCTTCCGATTGCGTCCGACGGGGCTTCGTCAACTTTCATGCCCGTCCATACCTTGATGGCAGTGGCAAACGGATCTTTTACAAAATCTTCTTGGGAAAGCACCCATCTCATATTGGCTGTGAGGTCGATGGGGTCTTGGAGATAAAACTCACGCATGTCGCGGGCAAATGATTTGTAGGACAGCTCATTCTCAAGAATTATTGCTTTCATCAAGATTTCCACCTGTCTCGTGTCATTGGAATAGTCGCCACGTCGCCATTGCGATCTGTGGGCGTCACGGATAATTTGGGAATATCGAGTCAGTCCATCAGGATATTTACGATGAATCTCGGCGCGAGTCATGAATTCCGTGCCTATGCCTAATGCGTCGCCTGCCGCATATCCGAACAAGGCTCCATAGACTTTTTCTTTGAGTGTGATATTCATTAGTTTAAAAAAATGTTCGGCAGATTGAGTCTGTCGCGTGAAAAGATAGAAGAATATTGTTGAAGCGTCGTGCCCATGCCCGTGTTATTGGAGAAATGGTTTTGACGACCTCATTAGTTGGGAACTAATGATAGATTCAATGGCGAAATTACTAAAAAAAAACTAACAAAAGAAAAAAATTGACGATAAAAAATTTGATTGTTATAAATAAATCTGTTTTTGTCCAAATTTAACAGCAAATAAGGCTCAAGCCGAAAACCCGGTGCATGAATTTTGAGAAAAGTGTTAAATTTGTGGCATGAAAACCGCAGATGCAATA
>VSPO01000108.1 GCA_009775375.1 Muribaculaceae bacterium
AAAAAAAACGGCATGCTTTCACAAACACGCCGCCAAAACAAAATTATGAAAAACATTCAACGCTATGCTGCAAGCAGCATTTCCTGAGCCTCTTGTCGGATTCGAACCAACGACCCCGAGATTACAAATCACGTGCTCTGGCCAACTGAGCTAAAGAGGCAAAAGGGGCGAGCGACCTACATCGCACAGCTCAACCCGCTACCCTTGCTTCGGTCAAGACCTGGGGGATTTACGGGGAGCAAGTCGTGAAGGACTCACCCGGTGCAAAATTAGATATTATTTCCGAACTGGCAAAATATGTCAGTTAATTTTTACACTTTTTCACATATCCTACTCTGCTATCTTCCGAAGCCGAAATGGGTTTGATCATGAATTTCACCAACTTGCGCATTGCATCCCATTTCGGCTTCTTAAAGACATTTTAACGTTTGTCGCCACCTCTCCGGCGGCTGTTTCCCCCACGACTGCGACTCTTTTTCCGGTCGCGGGGATTATGGCGGGGATTCTTGCTTTCCTTTCCGACCCGGAGCGGGCGATTGGGGTTGCCTTCATCATTGATAAGGGCGAAATCGAGCTGCTTATGGTCGAGGTCGGCACGCGCCACCTGCACTTTGACGATGTCGCCGAGAGTGTATTTGTTGTGGTATTTCCTTCCCGTCAGGCAATAGTTTTTCTCGTCGTAGTCGTAGTAGTCGTCGGCAAGATCGCGCACGGGCACAAGACCCTCGCACTTGCTGTCGTTGAGTTCGACATAGAATCCCCATTCCGTCACGCCCGAGATGACACCCTCATAAATCTCCCCGAGACGGTCGCGCATATATTCCACCTGCTTATATCGGATCGAAGCCCTCTCCGCATTGGCGGCGAGCTGCTCCATGTCGGAGGAATGCTTGCACTGGTCCTCCAATTTCAGCTTGTCGACACTCCTTGCCCCCTCGGCATACTTGGCGAGAAGACGATGAACCATCATGTCGGGATAACGGCGAATGGGCGACGTAAAGTGGGTATAGAAAGGCAAGGCCAGGCCATAGTGGCCGACGTTGTCGGTGGTGTAGACAGCCTTGGCCATGCTTCGGATGGCGAGCATCGCCAGCATGTTCTCCTCCCCGCGTCCCTTCACGTCGCGCAGCAGACGGTTGAGACTCTTGTTGACCTCCTTGACAGAACCCTCGGTCTTCACCTTATGGCCAAACCGGAGAGCGATAAGCGAGAAATTGTTGATCTTCTCCGGGTCGGGATTGTCGTGCACCCGATAGACAAACGACTTCGCCTTCTTCCCCTTCGGCACCTTCCCTATGCTCTCCGCAACGGTCAGGTTGGCGAGGAGCATGAACTCCTCGATGAGTTTGTTGGCGTCTTTCGACTCCTTAAAGTAGACATCGATCGGATGGCCATCCTTGTCAATCTCGAAACGCACCTCCGCACGGTCTAACTCCAGGGCACCGTTGTCGTAGCGGCGCCGGCGAAGCTCCTTGGCGAGCTTGTCGAGAGTCAGCACCTCCTTGCAGAAATCCCCCTCGCCGGTCTCTATGATGGCCTGGGCCTCCTCATACGTGAAGCGACGGTTGGAACAGATGACGGTCCGGCCTATGCGATAATTGATCACGTTGGCTTTTGCGTCGAGCTCGAAAATGGCGGAGAACGTCAGCTTCTCCTCGTCGGGACGCAGGGAGCAGATGCCGTTGGAAAGGCGCTCCGGAAGCATGGGGATGGTGCGGTCAACGAGATAGACACTCGTGGCGCGGCTCTGCGCCTCGCGGTCGATGACAGTGTTGGGCTGCACGTAGTGGGTCACGTCGGCGATATGCACGCCGACCTCCCAGTTGCCGTTGGCAAGCTGACGGATGGAAAGGGCGTCGTCGAAATCCTTCGCGTCGCGGGGGTCGATGGTGAAGGTCGTGACGCCACGGAAATCCTCCCTCTTCGCCACCTCTTCGGGGGTGATGCCCGCGTCGATCTTGTCGGCCGCTTTCTCCACATTGTCGGGATACTTATAGGGCAACCCGAACTCGGCGAGAATGGCATGCATTTCGGCGGTGTTCTCCCCTTTTCGTCCGAGAATGTCGACCACCTCTCCCCTTGGGTTCATCTCCTCGTCGCGCCATTGCACGATGCGGGCGATGGCCTTGTCGCCGCTCTTTCCACCCTTGAGCTTGGAGCGCGGGATGATGATGTCGGCGGCGAGGAACTTGGAGTCGGTCACGAGTGCGGCATAATCGCGCTCCACGTTGAGCGTGCCGATGAAGACCTGGTCCTTCGGCTCGATTATCTCTATCACCTTCGCCTCCGGTTCCTGCCCCTTCCTTCGGGCCGAAATCTCCACCTTCACCTTGTCGCCGTTGAGAGCATGCATGGAATTGCGCTCCGCCACGAGGATGAGTTCGTCGTCGATCATCACGCCGTTGCGGCCGTTGCTCCGGCGCACGAAAAGGCCGACGTTCTCCGTTCCCCTGTTGGCAATCGCCTTATAACGGCCGAGGCTCACTTCCTGAATCAGGTCGAGAGCCACCAACTCGTCGAGCAGGTTGATAAGGTCCATCCTGTTGGCAGGATGGGTCGCGCCGACCGCATACGCGATCTGCTTATAATTGAAAGCCTGCCGGCTCTCCCTCTCCATAAAATTCATCACCTTTTCCTGAAGTTCTTTTTTCTTCATCCTCGGGGCCGTGGCCTCCGTCATATCTTTTTTCTTCATATGCGTGTTGCTTTTTTATCGTGACCTGATGTCGGCTACATCCCCCCTCTTAGCCCCGCATGGACGCTAAGATTTAAGAATATGCCTCTATAATGATAACGCGCCGAACCACCTTTTAAGTCAACGAGAATCGAATATTCTTGTTTTTTCTTACTCCCGCCCGCATTTACGCGATTCTCGCGAATGCCTTTTCCAAGCCCCGGGGAGGGAGAGACGCCCCCAAGAAGCTTCCCTTATTATTCAGGCGGCGCGGGATGAAACCATTCGGTTATGACCCTCGCCTTGGCTTTGCCCACTACCTCCGCCAGAGCATCCTCCGACGCCTCCTTCACCCTCTTTACGCTCTTGAACTCCTGCATGAGCTTTTTCGCCGTCGCCTCGCCGATCCCCTTGATTCCGTCGAGCTCACTCCGAATCTGACCCTTGGAGCGACGGTCGCGATGGTGGGTGATGCCGAAGCGGTGGGCCTCGTCGCGCAAATGCTGCACGACCTGCAGACTCCGGCTCTTCTTGTCGATATAGAGCGGCAACTGGTCGCCCGGGAAATAGATCTCCTCAAGACGCTTGGCGATGCCCACGAGAGCCACCTTCCCCCTTATCCCCATTTCATCGAACGCCTCCACCGCCGCACTCAGCTGGCCCTTGCCGCCGTCGACCACCACAAGCTGGGGCAACTCCTCTCCCTCCGCCACCATGCGGGAATAACGCCTGTGGAGCACCTCCTTCATCGAAGCGAAATCGTCGGCCCCGACCACAGTCTTTATGCAGAAATGGCGATAGTCTTTCTTAGAAGGTTTGCCGTTGCGGAACACTACGCAGCTTGCCACGGGATTCGTGCCCTGGATGTTCGAGTTGTCGAAACACTCTATATGCCTCGGGAGGACGTTGAGCCGGAAATCACTTTTCATCTGCTCCATCAGTTTCTCCACCCCACGCTCCGGATCGAGGTGCTCGGCGAGCTTCTCCTTGTCGTGCATATATTGCCTGACGTTCTTCATCCCGACATCGAGGATCTTCTTCTTGTCGCCCCTCTTCGGCACGACAAATTCCGTGTCCTCGAACTCGACATCAGGAAGGAACGGCACGATCACCGTCGAGAAAACCCTCTCAAACCTACGCCCCACCTCCGCCATAGCAAGGGAAAGGATCTCCGCAGGAGTCTCGGCAAGTTTGCGCCGGAACTCCATGTTCAGGCTCTGCACCACTGCTCCATGCCGGAGATGCATGAAGTTGACGTAGGCGGAATCGCCGTTTTCATCGTAGGCAAACATATCGGTCTCGGCGTCGTCGGTCAGGCCTATCACCGACTTGGCGTTGTATCTTCTCAGAATCTCATATTTCTCCTTCACCTGTTGCGCCTCCTCGAATTTCCATTCCTCGGAAAGGCGCGTCATCTCATCCTTCAGATACTTCTCCAACACCACCGTCTCCCCATTAAGAATCTGCCTTACCTGGGCAACAAATTTTCCGTATTCATCGGGAGAAACGAGGCCTTTGCACGCGCCGTTGCATTTCTTGATATGATAGTCGAGGCAGAGCCGATACTTTCCCCTTGCTATGCTTTTCTCATCAAGGGCATGGGAGCAGCTTCGCAAAGGATAGACATCGCGGATCAGCTGGAGCACGAGTTTCGCCGCCTGCGGATTGGCATAGGGGCCGTAGTATTTTCCGGCTATCCCCTTCTCGCGGGTCATGAAGACCCGTGGGAAAAGCTCCTTCGTCACCACGATCCAGGGATACGACTTATCATCCTTCAGCAAGACATTGTAGTGGGGCTGGTAGGCCTTGATCATCGCGCTTTCAAGATGGAGCGCATCCTCCTCGGTGGCCACGACGATGAACCGCATGTCGACTATATTCCGCACGAGAAGATTCGTTTTTATCGAATCGTGGCGGCGATTGAAATAGGAAGAAACCCGTCTCTTCAATCGCTTTGCCTTCCCCACATAGATGACATGGCCCCGTTTGTCGATATACATATAGACCCCCGGAGCCTCCGGAAGATTCAGGATCTTCTCCCGAAGGTTGGTTCCCGGGCGATTCTCCCGGATATCCTCACGCGTCCTGTCAGGGACAATTTCAATATCAAATTTCCCCGTTTCATCGATATTTCTTGCCGTATCCGAGAGAAGGTCTTCAATCGCCATCCTGATGTCTTCGGGAGGGAGGGCACGGGCATCCGGAAGGACACAGCCATCGGACTGGGCACGGGCGACGGGGAGCACACGGCCATCGGCCGCGTCACAGTAATGCCATCCGGCGGCGGAGTCGGATTTTGGAGCCGGGATCTGGATTGGAGGAGCCGAGGATGGAGGGACTGAGCTCGAGATTTGAGGTTGGGAAGGCTTATCCATATTCTGTTTTAAAATTCGTGAGAGGCCACAACAGATCTCGCCGCGCCTCTCACATTCAATATTCAATTCGATGGAATGGGGAATTTTTCCGCATTCATCGGTGGTCTTATCCTTAAGTCAGATTAATCGCCTTGACCGATCAATACTTCAACAGGGAAGTGACCTCACAATCCGCGGGAAGCACATCCCTACCCTTCAGACCTGTCAGCTCCACGACAAAGTTGAAATAAATCTTTTTCGGATTCATGCTTTTCACGAGTTCGTAGCACGCCAGCATAGTTCCACCCGTAGCGAGCAAGTCATCGTGGATCACCACCACATCATCAGAACAAATAGCGTCGCTGTGAAGTTCGATCATATCCACGCCATATTCCTTGGCATAAGACTTCTTGATCGTGACGGCAGGGAGTTTCCCGGGTTTTCTTGCCGGGACGAATCCACACCCGAGCTCATATGCGAGAATGCTCCCGCATATGAATCCCCTTGATTCAATCCCGACGACTTTAGTGACCCCCTTGTCGCGGTAGAGATCGGCCAAGTTATGGTTCACCGTCTGAAGGGCCTCTCCGTTTTTGAGCAGGGTCGTGAGGTCGCGGAATATGATTCCCTTCGTTGGGAAATCATACACATCCCTGATTAAGGATTTGAGATTTTCGAGTTGCATAATTTTCATTGTTTAAAATCGACTCACGATGTTCCACGTGAAACAATTATTGGTTATCTTGTTTATTTATCTATAATTAGAGAAGCGTCAGTTGTCGCTTTGCTTAATCCGCATCGCCGTGCCACGACATGATAGATTATCCTTGGCATGGACCTGTCGGCTATCTATGGAGGAGCACGAGCAGAATGTTGATGTCGGCGGGAGAGACACCCGGGATTCGGGAGGCCTGCCCTATTGTAGAGGGGCGGATGAGGGAGAGCTTCTGACGCGATTCAGTGGAGAGCGAGGTCAAGGTGGAATAGTCGATGTCGGCCGGGAGCTTGACGTATTCAAGACGACGGGCCTTGTCGGCGAGTTCTCTTTCCCTGTCGATGTAGCCACCATACTTGATCAGGATCTCGGCGGCCTCCACAATCTCCTCGCGTCGGTCGGCTTCTATTTCATCGAGTCGCTTGCGAAGTTTGGAGATAGCCGGGGCAAGCACGTTGAAGTTAAGCTGCGGCCGTTTAAGAAGGTCGATGAGTTTGACAGAGGCCGAGAGAGGAGCCGTGCCTACGCTTTCCAAAAATGAATTGATCTTCTCCCCCATCTTGACCGTGAAGGAGGCGCACCATTCCATGAGGGAATCACGCTCACGCCTCTTTTCCGTCATGGCGAGCAACCGCTCCACGGAAGCAAGACCGATCTCCGCTCCGATTGGAGTCAGGCGCATGTCGGCGTCATCCTGCCGGAGGAGTATGCGGTATTCGGCACGGGATGTGAACATCCTGTATGGTTCGTCGACACCCTTGGTGACAAGGTCGTCAATCAGTACGCCGATATATGCCTGGTCTCGGCCGAGGATCAGAGGCGATTTGTCTTTGACCGCACGGGCTGCGTTTATGCCTGCCAAAAGACCTTGGGCCGCGGCCTCCTCATATCCTGTCGTGCCGTTGACCTGCCCGGCGAAATAGAGGCCGTCGATGAGTTTGGTCTGAAGGTCGTGGGTGAGTTGGGTCGGATCGAAGTAATCATATTCAATGGCGTAGCCGGGCCGATAGAAATGCACGTCGCCCAAAGCCGGCACCTTTTGCAAAGCCTCCAGCTGCACCATCCAGGGCAACGAACTGGAGAAGCCGTTTATGTAGAATTCATTGGTGGTCTCCCCTTCCGGTTCGAGGAAAAGCTGATGGCCCTCCTTGTCGGCAAAGGTCACAATCTTCGTCTCGATGCTGGGGCAATATCGCGGCCCGATACTCTGGATCTGGCCATTGTAGAGCGGAGAGTCGGCAAGGTTGTCATTAAGGATTTGATGCACCTCCGGATTGGTGTGGACTATGTAGCAACTGCGCGGCTTAAGCACCCTGCCCACCTCCGGTAGGAACGAGAATTTATGGAAATCCCTCTTGACGAGCCTGACCACTGTTTCTCCCGAACTTTGACGGACGGAAGCATCCACCTCCACTTCGTCGTCGCCATCCTGACGCTCCGCAAGCGAGAAATCTATCGAACGGGCGTCGATTCGCGCAGGCGTGCCGGTTTTCATTCTCAGCACCTTGAAACCCTCCCCTTCGAGCTGCTCGGAAATGCCTGTAGAAGCCGACTCAGAGATTCGTCCGCCCGCTATCTTGGTGGCTCCGAAATGCATCAGACCGTTGAGGAAAGTTCCGGCCGTCAGGATGACCTTCCGGGCGTTGAAAACGAATCCCAAGGCAGTTTCCACCCCCTCCACGGATTTCTTTCCGTCGGCTTGCTTAAATAGCAACGCCTTGACCATATCCTGGAAAAGATATAGTCCGTCGGTGGTCTCAAGCACGTTGCGCCAGGCCTCGATGTAGCATGCGCGGTCGGTCTGCACGCGTGGCGACCATACGGCAGGACCCTTCGAACGGTTGAGCATACGGAACTGTATTGCCGTGGAGTCGGCAATAATGCCTATCTGCCCGCCCAAAGCGTCGATTTCCCTGACAATCTGCCCCTTTGCTATTCCGCCGATGGCGGGGTTGCACGACATCTGCGCCACCTTGTTGAGGTCGGCCGTAATCAGAAGCGTTTTCGCTCCAAGCCTCGCTGAGGCCACGGCCGCCTCACATCCGGCATGTCCCGCCCCCACCACAATCACATCATATGAAAATTCCATAGGTTTTATATTCGTTAATTAGCGCGACATCATGCCGTCTTCCATAATGAGAGCGCGGCGTTTTCCGCCTCTTCCATCTTCTCGCGTTCTCCGGGACCCTTGTCGTCGATGCCGCAAAGATGCAGCACTCCGTGGGCTATGACGCGAAGCAATTCCGTAAGGGAATCCTCTCCAAGGTCGGCGGCATTGCTGCCGACAGTGTCCAGCGAAATGAATATGTCGCCCCCTATCCTATCCTTATGGGTATAGTCGAAGGTGATAATGTCGGTGAAATAATCGTGGCGGAGAAATTCGCGGTTTACTCGCAGAATCTCTTCGTCATCACAAAAAAGGTAATTGACGTTTCCGATTGTCTTTCCGTGGGAGGCGGCCACAAGACCAAGCCATCGGTCAATCTTTCCGAAGTCGAGCATGGGCAGCTCCACATTTTTTGTCTCAAATTCTATCATACTATTTACAAGTATCTGTATATTTAAAACGTATACAATATATTTAGAGGAGTCAAAACTGTCTCCTGATTCTATTGTAAACTCCAATGCAAAAATACAAAAAAAATCGACAAATCCTTTGCGTGCAATAAGAAAAGAGAAAAAAATTGGGAATTAGCCCATTCGGCCATATATTCGCGTCTATTTCGAAAATTTTCACAAATTGTCAATAAAGCTCGCAAGATATTGTATATTTGCATATTATCAATACTATGCACAAATTTAAGGGCGTTGAGATTGCGAGATTTCGATCCGAATGACCATCCAATCGGAAATTTCAAGCTTTTGAATCCATCCGGGCTTAGGCTTCGATAGCGAATATAGCTTGAATAGCTTGAATAGCTTGAATAGTCATAATAGCTATTAGAGTTATTGGAGCTATTAAGGCTATTGCAGCGCAGACTTGGCGAGGCGCAGGCTGGAAGCACTGCGCTCCATGTCGGACTGAGCGCGAACTCGACTAGGATTGCTAAGAAACTTATGAGATAAAATTATTTTGAGCAATTCTTTTGGATTTCAAAATTTTCAACTAAATTTGCGGATAAATTAACTACATGCCCGTAATATCGCATAAGAAGCTAAGGGATTTTTATTAAACTCCCGGACGAGAAGATTCAAGAATTGCATTGCAACGATGGTATGGAAATTAGCAAACAGCAATATGAGTACTCTCTCAACAGGATTGAAGAATTACTGCCGCTCGTGACAGACGAGACTCCTGCCGACGACAGGAATGCAGTAGAGCTTGCAATCGTATCTGACGTTGTGGAGGAGTATGAAAAACTCCACTACCCTATCGAGAGACCTACTATCGGAGAACTTATAAGCCTCTCAATCGAAGAGAAGGGAATGACCCAAAAGCAGCTTGCACGGGAACTTGGGATAAGTCCATCGCGGGTCAACGATTACATCTCAGGGCGAGCAGAACCGACTTTGCGTATAGCTCGCGCCATATGCATTGTGCTTGGAATTGCTCCGGCGGCTATGTTGGGGTTGTAAGAGGTCAGTAGAGCAGTCCGTATTGCCAGAGAGGGGTAAAGCGGTCGAAGCCGTATTCTATGTTGTCTCTGACCACTATTCCTCCGGGCAGGGAGGCTACTTGCCGCAACCCTTTGCCACGTCCGCCCACCTCAAAAGTATGCTCCCCGATCCGGAAGTCAGACTCCCTGCTGGCTGAAACGGGCGCCACTACACGGGTCTGGTTGTAGAAGAACGTCTCGCGAAGGTTGCCTATGTAAGGGTTGTTGTCGGCGAGGACAGTCATCAGCGAGGGATTATCGATGTAGACCTTCTCCACTTTTCCCAATCCGCGCATCCCCTTCGTGTCGTCGCGCAACATGCCGATCATCCCCCCTTTCTCAAGATACGCCAGATACTCCGGGACGTTGTTCTTGCTGACACCGATTTCCGAAGCGAGATTATCGAAATTGGGCTTATACGGGGCCATCCGTGAAATGACGTAGAGCATCTGCTTCAATTTCCTTCCGGTCGCAGCATTCATTCCCGCAAAGAGAGGGATATCGGTCTCAGTCGTTTGCGCCACGACTTGCTGCAGCCTGACGTCGAAATTATCGATGTTGTGGAATGGATAGTAGCCGAATGCGAGATAATCCCTGAAAAGTGGCATGGGATGGAAATCCGGCGCTCCAATAAAGGAATGCGACAGTATGTCTGCAAGCCCGATGACGGGGAGCGAAATGCCATGGTCCAACTCAAGGTATTCCCGGAATGAGAGCCCTTGCATCGCTTTCACCACAGCGCGCCTGCTGAGGTCGGCCTCTCCTTTAAGTATGTCGAGTACGGAAGAACCGGAAAACGTGACCTTGAGGTCGGGATATATGTCATAGATCTGCTTCAATTCTCTCGACCATCCGGCATATTTATGAATTTCGTCCACGATCAAATGCGTGCCACCTTCAACAACGAAGTCATCGGCAAGCGATGCTATCGTATGGTCGGAGAAATAGGTATGATCGGCCGAAACGTAAAGGAATTTCCCAGATCCGCTGTTGTCAAGAATATATTGGCGGAGCATGGTGGATTTCCCTACACCGCGCGGTCCCACAAGCCCTGCGAGCTGACTCTGCCATGGGAAATCGGCATACAGATAACGCTTGAAGCTGCGAGGGGTCTGCCTCAGCATCTCGTTCATATATCTCAATAAGGATTCCGGTAGCATATCTGTCTGTTTCTATGGTTTTCCACAAAGTTACGTAAAAAAATTGGTAAAATCCCTATAAGAGGGACTAAAAATCCCTGTCAGAGGGACGAAATCTTCATTTTCGTCCCTCTGACAGGGATTTTTAGATTATATTATGGTTCCTGTGCGCAGAATGTCATAATACAGAGGATCGCTGTCATCTTCGGTAAGCAGTACGGGTTCGATTAAGGTGCTGATTTTTCTACGCAGTTTCCACAACAGTGGCGTATCTTCAAAGAAATCGTCGCTGAGTTTATCCACCACTACCGCAATATCGATATCGCTATCCTCCGTATGCGTTCCTTTTGAATATGATCCGTAGAGATACATGGCCTTCAATGGCAATCTCTCGCCAACGACCTCCTTATATTTCTTTGCCAATGCTATAGCTTGCTCTTTATCCATGTTTGCATCTCCTTTGTAGAACTAATCAGTTTTGAACAATAGTCTTGTGTAAGGCTCTTAAACAACCTCTCTTTATATGATGGATAACGTGCCTCTATGTTCAGAGGTTCTAAGACATCGATGAAATCGAGCTGCAATTCGCTCATCTCTTTGTCAAGACCTGTCTTTGACGCCAGTCTGGAAAGCGTGTGTATTTTCAACGGAGGTTCTTCCAATACGCTACTCCAATATGCTTTTAAAGCTTTTTCTATTACCTAATGACACATAAATCCAACATACAGATACCTTCTGGTCTCAAACATAGCCATTGCAGTATCCAGATCATAGTCCGACATTTCAAGCCAATATACAATTTTTTCACTTGTCATATCCAAATGTTTTAACTTGAACAAAGTTAATCATTATTTCTAATTTTGCAAAAAATAATTTCATTGTTTATTTGAAATATGAGACTGGATGGCTTAGTAATGTGCCGGAGTTGTTAAAATTTCGGAATGAGGGGAACATTTAGAAGGGAAATGTTGTTGCTGTTTTACGTACTTAAAACAAAAGAATTATGAATACATCAGATCAAATCAACGACCTCCAACAGAAAAGCATGGAGGCCGCTACAAAAGCGAAAATCGATTCCGAGATTGCCAAGGAGGCCGTAAAACAGGAATCGGCCAACCTCTCTGACGCCGCCCATGCAAAGGCCGCTGAAATCAGCGACAAGGCCACGGAAAAAGTCATGGACCTCAACGACAAGGTCACTGACAAATATAATGATCTCAAGGACCAGGCAGCCGACAAATTCAGCGATCTCAAGGACCAGGCAGCCGACAAATTCGGCGATCTCAAGGA
>VSPO01000109.1 GCA_009775375.1 Muribaculaceae bacterium
GGGCAAAGTTAACACTTTCCCTTGAATCTACATCATTTAGACTCCATAACGTTGCACTTCGTTTTGGAATCTACAATATTTTTGTCGGTAAAATTTGCCAACCAGACAAAATTAGGTCTTTATTTGTCTATGAGTCAACCTGATGGCGATAGATGGCTTTACAATTTGCCTACGACTTTTTGAAGAGGGAGGGGATGAGATTGATCAGGTTGCGGAAAGCCGACTTTTTCTTTTCCTTTTGAGGCTTTTCGTTATCCTTGTTGTCTTCCTCTTCAGCATGAATCTCCTCTTCGATAGTGTCTTCGTCTGCGGTCACTCCATTCTCCTCCGCTGAGCCTTTTTTATCGATTGGTTCTTCCTCACGAGCAATTCTCTCTCTGAATCCTACCGTCTCCGACGATAGGATTGTTTCAGATATCTCGATGGGTTCAGAGTCATGATTCTCAGCGTCGGCAGACTTAGATATTTCAAGTTCATGCACCGCTGAGGCTTCATCCTTAGCCAACGCTTCGACATTGGCAGGATCCTCATATTTCTTATCCCTTCCCGATGAAGAATCTTTATCTCCATGATTTGCCGACTCAAGGTCTTGACTTGCAAGATGAGTAGGCTCTTCATTGGAAACAGAGTCAACTCTCCCCTTCAAAGAAGAGGTTTTATCGTTGTCTACGGTTATATCCCTGTGCCTGCCTAAAAGAACAATCTCTTCCGCGCCTATAAGTTTTGATTTCCTCTTGGATTCGGTCTTTGCATTTTCCTTTCTTTTGGATTTTGGTTTTGCTTGCTCCGAATCTTTTCCAGAAGACGTGGCCTTGCCTTTTTCAGCATCCTTAGTCAAATCTTTTTCAGCATCCTTCGCCTTGTCTCTCTCAGTAGGAAGGGTCTTATCATTTTCAGATATTTTCGTTTTTCTCTTCCGAGAAGTTGTAGTTTTGTCTTTCTCCGAAGAAATTGACTTGTCTTTTTCGGTGGAAGAAGTTTTGTCTTTCCCAACGGAAGAAGTCTTGTCTTTCTCCGAATCCGTTGCCTTGCTTTTTTTCGGAGTTGCTTTCTTGTCTTTTTCAGCAACTGCTTGCTTTTCACGAGTAGAGAATTTCTTCTTTTGCTCCGATTCGGTCAGCTCCCGTTTAGTCCGGGATTTTTTTTTTGACGCATCCGGATTACCGTTGCGTTCATAGAAGCGTTTCCTTGCCAATGCGGCACGAGCGATGTAGGATGGAATTTTCAGTTCGCTTTCAAGAGTCTGATACGCATTTTCTGGATCTTTCTCGAAAGTGGAAAGGACAACGACATATTCTTCCTCAGTCATGAGTCGGCTGAAATCAGAAATTTTGTCTTCATCCACCCATTTCACGAGATGGCCGTAGGTCGTTGATAAGTTAATACCCTTGATTTCCGCAATCTGATGCGGGTCGCGTCCGGAGTTATATAGAAGCAGGGATTCTTTTTGGCTTGTCCCAACGGGTATGCCGCTTTTCAGTCCATCGAACTTCCTTATCGTAGGGAGGAAAAGTTTTCCATATTTCACGGCCTTCAAGACGCCGATTCCGGTGACGTCGAGCATGGCGTCAAGGTCGTGCGGACGCTTCGCCACCATGTCAAGAAGCGTTGCGTCGCCGAATATGACATAGGCCGCTACATTCTCTTCGATGGATATCTCTCTGCGCAGCTGCTTTAGCTTGGTGAGCAATTGTTCTTCCGGAGATATGTCGATTCTTTCTGAAGAGGCATCGCCCGCCTGCTTTTTTGCGTATTTAGGTTCTTCATAGGTGGATAGCATAATCTGCTGCTCGCCGCGCACCACTTTCATTCCAAGTGGAGTGGGGCGCAGGTGGAACATATCTTCATAAGCCACCTCCAAAAGGCCGAGCTGAATCATCTGAAGAATATAGTTGTGCCATTTCCTGGAGTCGATGTCGCGTCCGGCCCCGTAAGTCTTGATCTTGTCGTAGTCCTTCTTGATTATTTCCGAACGGTTGGAGCCTCTCAGGATGTCGATAATCATATTCAGAGCTTCGTTGGCGTTGACTCTGATGACCGCACTCAAGGCCTTCTGGGCCAATACGGTGCCATCAAATTTTTCACGCGGGCTCCGGCAGTTGTCGCAGTTGCCGCAATCGCATACCGACTCCTCGCTGAAATAGCTCAACAGGATTCTGCGTCGGCAGACAGTAGCCTCCGCATACCTCTGCATGAAATCAAGCTTCTCGCTGTTGATTTCCTTTTGACCTGATTGCTCCACGAAATTCCGCCGCATGATTACGTCGGCGTAATTATAGAACAAGATGGTTTCGGCCGGCAGTCCGTCGCGCCCGGCCCTGCCTATCTCCTGATAATAGCTTTCGATATTGCCGGGAATATTGTTGTGGACCACCCAACGGATATTGCTTTTGTCTATACCCATGCCAAAGGCTATAGTGGCGCAAATGACCTGAATATCGCCGTTGACGAATGCTTTCTGAGCCATATCCCTCTGCTGGGGAGTGAGCCCTGCATGATAGCAAGCCGAACGATAGCCCATTTTTGAGAGCGATTCGTGCATGTCTTCCGTCTTGCGCCTGCTCAGGCAATAGACAATGCCGGAGTCCATATGATATTTGTCGATAAGGTCTCCGATAATTTTCAATCTCTGTTTCTTGCCGGGATCAGGAATAACGCTCAAAGAGAGATTGGGGCGGTCGAACGATCCGACCCATAGGAACGGGTCCTTGAGGTTGAGAGCGGAGGCTATGTCGCCTCTGGTCAGGCGGTCGGCCGTGGCCGTAAGGGCCATGACGGGCACTGAAGGGAGTTTTGATTTGATTGCCCTGAGCGAGGTGTAGACAGGTCGGAAGTCATGTCCCCATTGGGATATGCAGTGGGCTTCGTCGATGGCCACGAAACTGATCGGCAATGCAGCCATGATGGCGTCGAATTCCCCCATAAGTCGCTCGGGAGAGATGTAGACTATCTTGTAGTCGCCTTTTATTGCCCTGCTGATTATCTCCCGGTTGACATATTCATCTTGATTGGAATGGATGGCCACGGCCGGAATGCCGTTGGCCTGAAGGGCCGACACCTGGTCGACCATCAAGGCGATAAGCGGGGAGACAATTATGGTGCATCCCGGAAGAAGCATGGCCGGGATTTGATAGCAGATGGATTTGCCGCCTCCTGTGGGCATAAGGACCACTGCGTCCTTGCCCTCCAGCACGCTTGAGATGGCCTCCCATTGTCCGGGCCGGAAGGAGGAATAGCCATAATATTTTTTTAAAATTTCAAGAGCCTTCTGCATATCAAAAAACAATTTACGAGGATGCGTTCGGTTTATGCCGCCGAGATATGGTTTATTGTGGAATATTTATGGTTTTTTCGCTGAATTCATAAGAATTTCGGCAATTTGCCAATCAAGTGGCGTATCGAGGTCAATGCTCCTTTGGCGGGGCATTGGTGAAGGGATTATTCTTTTAAACGATGATAAGGGGCCATTGCGAAGGGAATCGACAGTCATTACGTAGACGGCTCCGTTGTACTCCCAGACTTTTGGCGCGTCTTGTCGTCGCGTTAACTTTCCGTCGCCTTTCGATATGTGGAGCATCCCCTTTTCGTCTGTCTCGAAAGCGTTGTAATATGGATTTGCGCCGGCTTCGCACACGCTGACGACCATGTCTATGCCCGGATGCCATAGGGAAATGGCGTCAAGGATGTCGGAAGTGGCGCGCAAAGGCGAAGTCGGCTGAAGCAGTACGACCCTTTCAAAGTCTGTCCCCATTTTGTGGAACTCGTCGAGGGCATGGATAATTACGTCGTAGGATGAAGCTGTGTCGGTGGCAAGGGAATCTGGTCTCATGAACGGGACAAAATCCCCGATAGAGGCTACGGTTTGCCGGATTTTTTCAGAATCTGTGGAAACGAAGATTTTGTCGTCACGCCCGGCGCATTTAATGGCCTGACCGACGGCGCGGCTCACCAAAGGGATGCCGCAAAAAGGCTTGACATTCTTGTCGGGAATGCCCTTGCTGCCACCTCGGGCGGGAATCAACCATAGAGTCTTAGCCATTTCTTCGTTGGGTTATATATCGTTTAGCTCAAAGAAGATAGCTTCTTTGAAATATCGAGCCATAAGAGTGCCTGATGCCCAATCCCTGCAAGGATTGACCTCCTCTCCGAGTGTCTCTTTTATTATATAGTCGGAAATGGGGGCGCCGGCGTAGATCGAACAGATGACGCCTCCTCCGAGACGCGGGTTGACCTCCATCAGTAGATAGCGGTCGGCGTCAAGGTCGTGGAGAAACTGAAGGTTGACCGGCCCGCGCAAGGAAAACTTTTCGACCACCTCCCTTGACAATTCCTCAAGGATTTCGTTGCGGCACGTGCGGGTTCGGGTGGATTCCCCTCCCATGATTTCGAGACGTTCGCGGGGTACGGTCACGAGAATCTCGCCGGTCTTTGAAATGTAACAGTCTACGGTGTATTCCTTATGGTTTTCTATATATTCCTGAAGAAGATAGTTCTTCAGGTCGTTGAGATGCATAAGGTCGCCCATGTTCCTGAAAATATGAATGCCACGCGAAGAACCTCCCTTGCGGGGTTTTGCGATGGCGGGGACCTGTGCGTTTAAGACGGAATAAGTGCGGGGAATCGGCAACCCGGCCTCCTTGAACGACTTGGCAGCCTCGACCTTGTCGAAAAGATTGCTTGCAATCTCAAAATCCGTCACCGGGACAAACACGTCTGGCATCATGTCGCGACAGATGGATGCGATTTCAATGGCCCCGTTGACGAAGGGGAGGATGGCGTTGACATTATATTCGCACACCACCCGTTGAATATCGTCCACCACTCGCGGGTCGTCCCAGCGCAAGCCGCTGACCACTTTCGCCACCAAAGAGATCGGCACGTCTTCAGAGAGGTCGTAGCTCACGATTTTCACGTCATAGCCGATGCGTTTGCCGGAGCGTTTCAGAAGCTCGGCAAGAGAGACCCTGCGGGCTCCGCCAAGGAAAAGAATCGTGAGTTGCTGATTTTTCATTTATTGTAGATATTGGTTTTGTAGTTCTTAAGATGATTGCCGGTCGTAATCCAGTCGATGGTCCTTTTCAATCCCTCCTCAAGCGATATGCGGGGTTGCCATCCCGTCAGTCGCTTGATTTTCTCGTTGGACCCCAGCAATCGGAATACTTCGCTTCCTGCGGGCCTCAGTCTTTCCGGATCCGTGACCCATTCCACGTCGGCGTTCATAAGCGAAGCGATGGTCTCAAGGGTGGTCTGCATGCTGACCTCCCTTCCCGTGGCGATGTTGATTTCCTGTCCGGCTGCCTCTTGGCATTTGGCGATTTCGATAAATCCGCGGCATGTGTCGGCCACATAGTTGAAATCTCGCGTCGGCGACAGGTCGCCCACCTTTATGCTCCTTATTCCTGCTGCAATCTGGGAAATGATGGAGGGAATTATGGCTCTCGCGCTCTGTCGCGGCCCGTAGGTGTTGAATGGACGCACGATCGAGACGTTGAGTCCGAAAGCATTGTGGAAGCTCAGAGCTATGGCGTCGGCTCCTATTTTGGTCGCGGAGTAAGGGCTCTGCGGCTGTTTCGGGTGCTTTTCGTCGATGGGGACGTAGAGGGCTGTGCCATAGACTTCGGAAGTGGAGGTCACGAGCAGTCTGCGCGTCCCGGCCGCTCTGGCTGCCTGGCATATGTTGAGAGTGCCTTTTATATTGGTGTCGACATAACTGTCGGGAGCGACATAGCTATATGGGATGGCTATCAGGGCGGCAAGATGAAAGACCGTGTCGGCCCCTTCAAGAAGGCTGCTGCAAAAATCAGGGTCGCGAACGTCGCCCGCCACAATCGTTAGGTCGGGGTGGCTGATTCCTTCAAGCCAACCCCAGTTGTTGAAAGAGTTGTATTGCACGAGAGCCTTCACTCGGCATCCTTCCGAAAGCAAGGCTTCGGTCAGGTGGCTGCCGATAAATCCGTCGGCTCCGGTCACTACTACATTCTTCATATCCTTCGTTTCGGTTAAAGTCTTTGTGGTCAAGATTCGGGGAAATCACCCGTTTCGATGAACGTGTGTATGTGGCGGCGCTTCTTTTCTTCGAAAATCTCTGATATCTTGAAGAAAATCCCCGTCTCCTCCACATCTCCAAACTCATGGTTGATTGCCGTCCCGAAGACTTTCATCGTCGGGGAAAGCGACATATAAGCGTTGACGAGCGGCGGGATGTTTTGGCCGCGTTCCCGTGTGGCGTGGTTGAGAATCTTGTAGTCTTCCTTGAAACAGCTTCCCGTGAAAAGGCTTTGTATCTCCTCTGACTTGGCTTTGGAGTCAAGCTCCTCTATTGGAGTCACCAGATTGTCGGAATCGTGGAAATACTTGTGAAGGAAGCCCAAAAGCATGTCGCGGCATTCCGTCCCGTAGCGCGGATACATAGTCACTTTCCCGAAGAGATATTTTATCTGGGGATAAACGACGGTGAGGGCGCCAAGCCCGTCCCAAAGATTGTCGAGCACGTAGAGCGCTTTTGAATGGGATTTTGTGTTCTGGTAGTCGATTGCCACAAATGAACGCCCGAGCTCCAGCGTGAAGGGAAGGAGCTCATCGATGAATCTCTGCGAGAATGAGAACATATGGGAAGTGGCGATATTTGGCATGCCATCCACTATGCGGATGTCTTCGCCAAGTATAAACCTGTAGCCACCGACGATTTCCATGTCTTCCGGATCCCAGACCACGAGCTGGCGGCAGGGGGAGTCCATAGTGTCAAACTCGTCGATGTCGCAGGCAAGGCCCGTGCCTCCGCCGGCGTCGCGGAATGCTATCTCGCGCAGACGCCCTATCTCCCTCATGGTGTTGGGAGCGTTGAACGCGTCCACTACGTAGACTTCATTGACGCCCTTGTTGGCATGGCGCAAAAGCTTGTCGTGAGTCAATTCGCTCACAATCAAGTTTCTGTCAACACGATCAATTATTTTGTCCATCTTTTGATAATGCCTTTAGGCTATGGAATTTTTGCAAAATTAGTAAAAAAAAGCTACCGAGCAAAATAATTTGAGGGGCTATGAATACGGATTTGAATAAAATTGACTATTTTTGCGAGTTGAATGACACGTTCCGACGTATCGTGGGGAAAGAAAGCGTTAAACCGCAATGCTCCCGATGCGTCATATTACAATAAAGACCAAAACGCATATGAAGATAAAAAACGTATTGATAGCCGCGCTTGTCGCTACATCCTTCTTTTCAGGAATGGCCTATGCAGCCGGCAAGGATAAGGCAGGAATTAAAATGGAGGAATCGGTGCATGATTTCGGCATCATTAAGGAAGACGGAGGCCCCGTCAGCCATGAATTCCAGTTCGTCAACGATGGAGACGCCAATCTCGTGATCTTTGGCGCCCAGGTGGAGTGCGGTTGCACCACCCCCGAATTTCCGCGCCAGCCGATAGCCCCGGGGAAAAAAGGAAAAATCAAAGTGACCTACAATCCTCTCGGCCGTCCGGGGTCTTTCGACAAGGTCGTGACCATCAAAAGCAACGGCAAGTCAGGCAAGGTCCGGTTGAAAGTCAAGGGGAGGGTAATGCCCAAGAAAGATTGACGTCGTATGCGATACGATAGATCCATGCCACGACGGCTGCTTTCGTTCCTCTTGCTGTCCATTACTTATTTCGGTGTTTTCGCCGAGATTGAATGGCTGGCTGATGAATATAATTTCGGCACTTTCAAGGAGGCTGACGGCCCGGTCAAGGGGAGCGTGGCTTTTGTCAACAAAGGCCCGGGTGCGACCTTCATCGGAAGGGTGCGCCCCGGTTGCGGATGCACTTCAGCCTCATATCCCCATCGCATGATTGAGCCCGGCGACACCGCAGTCATAGAATTCACGTATAATCCTGCCGGGCGTCCCGGGCGTTTCGATAGAAGTGTAAAGATTTACACCGGGGATGACAACGACTTGAAGACCATCCGCATCTTAGGCACGGTCATAGGCGACAACACGACCTTGGAATCTGTCTTCCCCTTTAAAAAAGGCAACTTGCGCTTTGATTCTTCCATAGTGGCTGCCGGAGAAATCCGGAAAGGGGAGAAGAGAAACCTTTTCATCAACTGCTATAATGATGGGAAAGATACGGTCATGCCATCTTTCGACAATCCGTCGAAATCCTTGGATATAGAATCATCCACCGAAAGTATAGCCCCCGGAGAGATTGCCACCATCAGATTGCGACTCAATACGGAAGAGGAGAGCTGCGGTCCGGTAAAGCATATGGTAGGGATTTCAGATGGTGTGGATTCCCCATTGCAGGTAGAAGTAAGGGCCATTGTCGTTGCCGACACCAGGGGCATGACAGCTGAGGAGATTGACAACGGACCCAGAGCCTACCTTCTGCCGGAATTTGTGGATTTAGGCAAAGTCGAAAACGGGAAGCTGATTAAATTCGAATTCAAGATACTCAATGAAGGGAAATCTGAGATGAAGGTGGAGAGGGTCTATTGCGAAGATTCGGCAGTAGTCATCTCCCGGTTCCCTGAAAAGGTAAGAAAGGGGAAAAAAGGAAAAGTGGAAGGCTCGCTCAATGTGGAGGGTCTTAAGAAGGGTCCTTTCAGAATAAAGGTTGAGGTCGTGACCAACGACTTGCTCCATCCCGTGCGTACCGCAAATATAGTAGGAATCAGAAACTGAAAAAAAAGAACCTTAGATATGCAACACCCTGAGAACGAAAACCAATATAAAGGACTGCAGGTGAACTCCGGAGTGGGTTCGCAGCCAAGTGTCAATCCGTATAGGAATCTGCGCCGCGTGCGAAGGAGGGAATTAAGCGTCAGCGATTATGTGGAGGGTATCCGCAAGGGCGACGTAAGTGTGCTTGGGCGGGCTGTCACCCTCGTAGAGAGTATGACGGAGCGCGACCAGGCGATAGCCCAGGAGGTGATTGAGAAATGTTTGCCCTACACGGGCGACTCCCGACGTATTGGAATAACGGGCGTACCCGGAGCCGGGAAGTCTACCTCAATAGATGTCTTCGGGCTTCACGTGCTCCGTCAGGGGCACAAGCTTGCCGTGCTTGCCATCGACCCCAGCAGCGAGCGCACTAAAGGCAGCATCCTTGGCGACAAGACCAGGATGGAGAAGCTCTCCCAGCAGCAAGATGCCTTTATACGTCCCTCCCCCTCGGCAGGGTCGCTCGGAGGTGTGGCAAGGAAGACGAGGGAGACGATCGTATTGTGTGAGGCTGCCGGCTACGACACGATTTTCGTGGAGACAGTCGGAGTGGGGCAGAGTGAGACGGCCGTGCATTCCATGGTGGATTTCTTTCTGCTCATTCAGCTTGCCGGCACTGGCGACGAGTTGCAGGGCATAAAGCGAGGCATAATGGAGATGGCCGACGGAATCGTCATAAACAAGGCTGACGGCGACAATGTGGAGCGTGCGAAACTTGCCGCAGCCCAATTCAGGAATGCTTTGTTTCTGTTTCCCCCGGCCCCCAGCAAGTGGAAACCGGAAGTGCTCACGTATAGCGGCTACTATGAACTCGGGATAGACCTTGTCTGGGACATGATCGACCGTTATTTCGAATTTGTCAAGAAAAACGGCTATTTCGAGCACCGACGCCATGAGCAGGCTCGCTACTGGATGATGGAGACCATCGACGAGCAGCTCCGCAACCATTTCTATCACACCCCCGAAGTTTCTGCCCTTCTCGAACAGAAGGAGCTGCGAGTGCTCAACAACGAGCAATCATCCTTCACCGCCGCCAAAGACGTCCTCGACTTCTACTTCAAAAAACTGAAATCATAGCTCTCCAGGTTAAAACTATAAAGAAGGGGGCATAGCTCTAAAAGCTATTTCCCCTTCTTTGCGTATTTCCTGTTCAATCCATGCCTGGAAAAGAGACTCACCAGTTCTGTCACTTTATCCGGATCAAATCGCCGTCGTCAAATCCGGTTGTTACGATACGTTTGCCGATGAAACGGTTGATACGGGTGCCGATGAAGCGGTTGATTATCCCGCCATCAGAAGTCAGAATCTCTTTCAGGGCTTCAACAATGTCATTCTGGAAGGTTTCCCAATCCATCGACTCAAATACATCTCCGGTCAGCATCAGGTAATCATCGGGAATCTCATACGCCGGTTCGCATGCCCAGTCGCTGTCTTCCTCGTCATACTCGTCAGAGCCGCATAGATATACGCCGTAGCCGCCATCGGTCTCAAACATACCTATGTTAACCGCCACTATATCCTTCGGAAGGGTGTTGCCCGTAGCAATACTCTTTAGTCATTCTTCCAATCTTTCCTTAATTCCTTTCATTTTTTCGGGTTTATTATTTGTCCAAACACCAGACAGGACATAATTCTATCCCGCCTGTCATCTTTCTTTTTTTTCATTTCCTTCCCTACCGTCTCCGACACCACGAGACTCGTGCAAAAACTATCTAAATTGAAAATATCCAAATCTTTAATCTTGTGATAATCCAAAACCGGTTTTATAATAGAATCTGTGCCTGCTATATACACAGAGTTTTCCTTATCAATCACATCATACACTTTATTGAAGTGCATAAGATAATATGTACGATCGTCATATTTATTGCTTTTTACTAGAATAGGTATGAATTCAATTTTCTGGAATGGTTTAAGATATGATTGAAACAGATTCTTCAATCTTTCACTCACAAATCTTCCTGTGACATCTGCACCCATGTAATCTGCATAATATCCATCCTTTAAAGTAAAGTTAATGTCTGTCATATCAGGAAGTTGTACTCCGTCTACAGCAAAGCGAGGTGAGCAATAGGATGGCGCGTACAGCAATCCATCCTTGGAATATCCATTTAAGATTATTCTATGATATTTAATTGCCATTGTATATAAATGTTTTAACGAGTCAATGTTTGCTTAGCAGCATTGGATATAATAAGCTAAACTGTATTTATTTTAGATATTGTCTCCAATACTTTTTATATAACATGTCTGGATTTATTTTTATTGGCTGTATTATTCTTTCTCTAAATAGTTTTATAAAATCATTTTGATTCATACCTGGAATCGCATCAATTTCCAATGTTACATTAAGAACCCACCGATGATAATCATTTGGATGACGTCCTTGATGTGGTAGCTTTTCAATATTCCAATCCCCATTTAGATCCAATCCATGTCATTTTACTATTTTTTCAAATAAAGGAGTAAATTTCTTATTTTTATTTGTCGCAAAATGATGTCTCTGTAATGGTTTGTTAATATAATCCAAACCATCTGAATCTATTAAAGGTATGGATGTCTTAGTCGGGTTATTGAAAGAAAAGATGCCTTTCCCTTCGGCAATCATTTCGCCTGTCCAGAAATTCTTACCTTCAGAAGCAGCCACAGAGCCGTTGATCGCTCCGGCGGTGATTGCCTCGAATGCAGTCCCAATAAGTAAGTCCTTTGTGGATATTATTGGCTCTCCGAAATAGGCATGGTTTCCGAGGCTTTGCAGATACATATCCGTCGCCGCGCCGATTCCTCCGGCGGCAGCCCCTGCAAAAAAGCCGCCTCCGGCCAATCCTGCTGCCCATCCCCCGGTCACAGTACCCGCCAATCCGGCCACTGCTCCGATTCCAAATGCGGCAAAGGCATCCCCGGCACTATGAATCTGACCGCTGCAGGCCTTGTAAACAAGGTTGACACAACCGCCCAACAGTGTTCCTGCCAATAATAGCGGCATCTCCCCGTCCTCATCAATGTAAAGGAGCGGGTTGTTGAGACAATAGGAGTAGCGGT
>VSPO01000011.1 GCA_009775375.1 Muribaculaceae bacterium
GGATGGGACAACGACTATCTACTTTATGCCTTAAAAAGTTTTGATTTTGTAAAAAATTAAGATGCGTCAGCCGTGAGAAAGATATTGACGGGTCTTGTTGCGTTTGTGGCGATGATAATCCCTTTTGCAGGCAGTGCTGAAAACCGATGGAGCATTTATGGCGGCGGCAGTATCTCCCATCTTTGTAGACAAGGGCGAGTTTTTAAAGGGATAAGCAATGATGGGATTTTTCAATGGACTAAGATCGGTAAATATGGATGGGGTGGAGGAGCCTTTATCGGCGCGGCCTACGACATTCGTTTCAACAGGCATTGGAGCATTTCTCCTCAGCTGGAATTAAGCTTCATAAATAATGGCGCCACCAATTCCGATGAGAGCCTGAATGGTTTGGATAAACATTGGGACTGGATGGAAATCTGGAGCCTTGACATACCCATAATGGTCAATTACCGATTTAGAATATCAGAAAATACGGATTTCCGTTTAGGTGCCGGTTGCATTCTCCAGAACACCTTGTCAGTCACTTGCTATAACATGTTTGGCAATAAAGAAACCACATCTCAGGGCTCGTTTGAAGAGCGCACAAACATCGCCGCCGGAATGGAACTGGCCGTAGAACCCGGTCGCCACTTCTCCTACTTCTTCCGTGGAAACTACCCCCCCCTCCGCTACAGATGGAACACCCGAACCCTCACCCTCTCCCTCGGCCTGAGATACACATTCTGACCGAACTCGCATCCTTAGATAGCTTTGTATTGAGCAGTGGTATGTCCCGATTCATCGGGATTAATCTCGATTCCGATGAATCCTGATTAATCCTGATTAGTCGGGATTAATCTTGTGTTAGAGGGTCCAGATGCCGCTGATTCTTTCCTACCCAAATCGAAGATGATGAAAGATTGGAAAAGAGCCCTCAAAAAAGAAAAAAGCATAAATCAACTCCATTTGCATAAAAAGTTTAAGAAGTTTCGCTGCCTGATAGAAATAAATATCTACCTTTGTAAGCAGGATCAATAATTTTGAGTGAAATTAATAGAAAGACAATAAGCTATGGGAGTGAATATCCAATTTTCGCAGTCATACCATTGGCTGAATTCTTGGATTTTAGCCAACGTAATTCAACTCGCGACACAAGATTTCTGCGACCGGTTTGTTGATTACCGTATTGATCCCGGTCGTCGGCTATACGATCAGATGGTGATGGCGGCAAGATGTGGCGTGGCTAATATAGCGGAAGGTTCAGCCCGGCATTCCACGTCAATCGAAACAGAAATGCGCCTCCTCGACGTAGCAAGGGCAAGTTTTGACGAACTGCAGGGCGACATATTCAATTTCCTACTGCGTAGAAAAGCTGACGTCTGGCCTATCGGCAACGCCGATCGCGAAGCAATATGGCAAATGAGACTGGATCCTCCACAATATTCCAACAGCTATCTGCATGACGCCGCCAGACATATACTCGCACAGAAAGCTAAATTCGAACCCTGGTTGGGTAATGAGAATCCCGACATAGCAGCCAATGCACTGTTGGTGTTATGCCTTCGGGAAAACAAGATGCTTCAAGCTCAGATTCAAAGTCAACTTGAAGCCTTCAGACAGACGGGAGGTTTCACGGAAAACATGACCACAGAGCGACTTGAGGCCAGAAAATCCCAAGCCTCGATGGATGGGGCTCCGACATGCCCGAAATGCGGAAAGCCTATGCTCAAAAGAATGCAGAAGAAGGGGCATATGCAAGGCCGAGAATTTTGGGGTTGCAGCGACTATCCGAGCTGCAATGGCATCAAGCCCCTCTAAAGCAAAATAATCCCGATTAATCTTGGTTCATCCCGATCAATCGAGATTAGTCGGGATTAATCCCGATCAATCCCGATTAATCCCGATGAATCCTGATCAATCCCGATCAATCGGGAGAACATACTTAATCCCCTGCGCGAACGCGCATCTCCGGAAAAGACTGAAAAAATCAAAGGATTTCCTCAAAATAACAATAGATCCCAAATTTCTGTCATTAACTTTGCACTCGAAATCTAAAACAAAGTTATTTATGGAAATCAAAGATCTTATCTGCAACATCCCCTATCTTAAGGATTGGAAATACTACTATGCCCATCTCGTAGAGAACACAGACAACGATTGGGTCAAAACCAGAGATTGCCCCGTGGCGATTTTCAACGACACCCTCTATATTCTAAATGCTAAGGGCCAAATAATTCAAAAGTCTGGCCGCCCTCTCGGCGACATCCTGCTAATAGCCGAACTGATAGAAGAACTGTTAGAAGATTTTAAGAAGGAGCATGGCGTTCGAATCTATGGCCCCGATCCCATCGTTGTCGGTCTTATAGTCGACGAAAGACTCCGCAAAATCAAGCAAGCCCGACAAGAAGAGCAGGCTGCCAAACCTGCGAGCACCGAGCCCGAGCCCTGCCAATTTGTAGACACGGAAAAAGCCACCGTCTCAACTGCCGACAACGAGCCCACAAAAAAATTGCAAGTATCCCGTTTTTTTGCTAACTTTGGGCAGAAAACCGATTTAAAGCAGTCCTCGCGACTGCGTGACCTACCTATGAGCAAGAAACTGATACTGACATCCATGCTGGCCCTGGCCGCCGCCGGTGCCTCCGCCGTCACCCCGATGTGGATCCGCGATGCCAAACTGTCGCCCGACGGTGCCAAAATCGCCTTCACCTACAAAGGCTCTATCTACACCGTCCCGGCCTCCGGAGGAAAAGCCTCAAGGCTTACCTCCGGAAACATCGACACCAATCCTCTCTGGAGCCCCGACGGCAAAAGCATAGCTTTCGCTTCCGACCGCAACGGCGGATCCGACATATTCATCATGAAGGCCGACGGCGCAACCCCGACCCGACTGACATTCAACTCTACGGCCGAGACCCCTCAAGCCTTCTCCGCCGACGGCAAGAGCATAATCTTCTCCGCCGCGCTCCAAGACCCTGCTTCGAGCGTGCTCGCTCCCATGCGCGTCAACAGCGAGCTTTACACCGTCCCCGTCTTCGGCGGACATATTTCCCAGCTCCTGCCCACTCCTGCCGACAACATCGAAATCGTGCCGGGAGGTGACCTGATGCTCTATGAGGATGTGAAAGGCAACGAAGACAAATGGCGCAAGCACCACACGTCTTCCATCACCCGCGACATCTGGAGCTGGTCGCCCTCCAAAAAGCAATTCAAAAACCTTACAGACCGTCCCGGGGAAGACCGTGAGCCTAATCCGTCGCCCGACGGTAGGACCGTCTACTTCCTCAGCGAACGCGACGGAGGCTCCATGAATGTATATTCCATGCCCATCGACGGTGGCTCGGCAAAGGCCCTGACGAATTTCAAGGACCATCCCGTAAGGTTCCTCAGCTCAGCAGCCGACGGCAAACTTGCTTTCACCTACAACGGTGAGCTCTTCACCATGATGCCCGGGCAGAAACCCGCCAAGGTGACGATCGACGTCATTGAGGAGGGGCCGGCTGAACCGCAGGCCATACGTTTTGCCTCAGCCGATGAGTCGGCCGTATCCCCCGACGGAAAACAGGTGGCGTTCACGAAGCGCGGGGAGGTGTTCGTGACCTCCGTGGAATATCCCTCCACAAAGCAAGTGACCCACACCGCCGCAGGCGAAAGCCAGCTCTCCTGGGGCAAGAAGGGGCGAGATCTCTACTATTCATCCTATCGCTCCGGCCGCCCCAACATCTACAAGGCCTCGATCGCGCGTGCCGACGACCCCAATTTCTCCAACGCCACGCTCATCGACGAGACCGCGATGTTTCCTGAAGACGGCGTCGAGCGCACGAATCCCGTTGTCAGCCCCGACGGAAAGAAAATGCTCTTCCTGAAGGACCGCAATATCCTCTGCGTGATGGATCTCGCCTCCAAGAAGGTGAAGACCGTAACGCCGACCCCCATCACCAACTACCGCGACGGCGAAATGAACCTCGCGTGGAGCCCCGACAGCCGTTGGGTGGCAGTGGAGGCTATGAACCCGCTCCACGAGCCATACAGCGACATCTCGATCATCAACGTCGAGGACGGGGAGGTAATCCCGGTCACGCAGACAGGTTATTTCGACCAGTCGCCGCGCTGGACCGACGACGGAAAGGCTCTGCTCTTCGCTTCCGAACGCTACGGAATGCGCAACCACGCTTCTTGGGGATCGGAATACGACGTGATGATGGTGTTCCTGACTAAGGACGCCTACGACCGCTTCCGTCTCTCCGAAGAGGACTTCGCTTTGCTAAAAGAGGTGGAGAAGGAGCAGAAGAAGGCCGCCGACGCTAAGAAAAAGACCGACTCGAAGAAAGACAAGAAGGGCAAAGACGGCAAGGACGGCAAGAAAGATGCTGAGTCTGCCGAGCCGAAGAAAGACAATACCATAAAGATCGACCGCGATGGCCTTGCCGAAAGAATCGTGCGCCTTACGCCCAATTCATCCCGCATAGCCGATTTCGTGCTCTCGAAAGATGGCGAGACCCTCTACTATCTTTCTGCCTTCGAGGGGGGCTACGACCTTTGGAAGAAAGATCTCCGAAAGGGCGATGTGTCGCTGCTTAAGAAACTCGACTCCAGGGGTGTCTCTATCCAGACTGACGCCGACGGCAACATCTTCCTCGCGGGCTCCACCGTGAAGCGTTTCAACCCCAAGACCAAGGAGATGAAAAACGTCGGAATATCCGGCACGATGAGAATGGATCTCGCTCAGGAGCGCGAGGCTATGCTCAACTATGTCAAGAACGAGGCCCGCGAACGCTTCTATCTTCCGGAGATGCCCGTCGACTGGGATAAGTATGTGGAGAACTATCGCCGTTTCCTCCCCCATATCAACAACAACCGCGACTTTGCCAACCTTCTCAGCGAGCTGCTTGGCGAGCTCAACGTGTCGCATTCCGGCGGCCGCTACTACGGTCCCGGCGCCGGGGAGACCACGGCCTCACTCGGTCTGCTTTTCGATGTCAACTATAATGGCGACGGCATGAAGATCAGCGAGATTGTGGAGGGAGGCCCGTTCGACCGCGCCACGACGCTCCTTAAGCCCGGAAGCGTCATCAAGGCCATCAACGGCATCCCGCTCAAATCAGGCGACGACTATACCAAGGCGTTCAACAATATCCTCAGAAAGAAGACGCTCGTGTCCTTCACGAATCCTGCCGACGGCAAGACGGTGGAAGAGGTGGTGCTCCCGATCTCTTCCGGAGTGATGAACGATCTTCTCTACCGCCGATGGGTGAAGGGGCGTGAGGCGGCTGTCGACAGCCTCTCCAAGGGCCGTCTCGGCTACGTCCATATCCGCTCGATGAGCGACGACAGTTTCCGCGAGATCTATTCCAAGCTCCTCGGCGAGTATGTCGGCAAGGAGGGTATCGTCATCGACACCCGTTGGAACGGCGGCGGCCGTCTGCATGAGGACATCGAGGTGCTCTTCAGCGGCGACAAATACCTGACCCAGGAGATCCACGGTCGCAAATCCTCAGAGATGCCCTCGCGTCGCTGGAACAAGCCCAGCATCATGGTCATCGGCGAGGCCAACTACAGCAACGCCCACGGCACGCCATGGGTCTATAAGCACAAGAAGCTCGGCAAACTCGTCGGAATGCCCGTGCCGGGCACAATGTCGAGCGTCAACTGGATCGACCTTCAGGATCCGTCGCTTCTGTTTGGAGTGCCCGTCGTGGCCTTCCGCGACAACAACGGCACGGTGCTTGAGAATTTCCAGCTTGAGCCCGACGTGAAGGTGGCAAACAAGCCCGATGAGGTGGTGCGCGGCATCGACGCACAGATCGAGACCGCCGTCCGCACCCTTCTCAACGACATCGACGGGAAATGAACCGTCGCATTGCCCGATGCGTGATACTTACGCTGGCCCTCCTCCTTCCCGGAGGAGTGGCCGGCGCTTCGCCGCGCCCCGAGGCTGCGCGGCTGCTCAGGGAGGCCGTCGAAAACCTTAACGTCAATCCCAAGGAGGCTTCATCCCTGGCCGACCGTGCCATAAAACTGTGCGATACCTCCGGAAAGGATTCGATTTGCCGCGAGGCGACAATCGTCTATGGCGATGCTGAGCAATTGCTCGGGAATTTCGATTTCGGCCTCAAATTGCTTTTCTCCGCGCAGGAGATGACCGACACCGCTGACACCCGTACGCTTGCCCGCATCTTTGCCCTTCAGGGAAGGGTGTTCAGCAAGCTGGGCGATTATCCGCGGTCGAAGGAGCTCAACGACAAGGCCACCTCAATGTTCCGTGTGCTCGGGGATTCGGCCAATATCGCAAATTGCTACAACGAAAGGGGGGTGATGCTGCTGAACTTGGAGCAATATCCTTTGGCTGAGCATTTCTTCCGTCGCTCGCTCGACATCAACCGCCGCCTGCGCAATCTCAGGGGAATTGCCCGCAATCTCAACAATATCTGTTTGTATCCCGGCGACAGCTCCGAGAAACTGAAGATGATAGAGGAGGCGATAGCCATCAACAAGAATCTTGATTATAAATGGGCGTTGGGGGAGAACTACAACAACAAGGGGAAGCAATTGTGCTATGCCGGGCGGTTTGGCGAAGCCATTGAAGCTCTCGACATGGCGTATGGCTATATCGACGTCATAGGGGCGAAGGAATTGCTTTGTGACAATCATGAATACAGGGCCATGGCTTATGCCGGACTGCGCGATTATGCCAAGGCCTACGACTATATGCAGCGCATGACGGAACTCGTCCGAGGCCTGCAGTTGCGCAACAGTCAGCGCAACACGGAGCTTGAGCTTCAACAGAAGCGTGACGCCGACCGTAAGAATGCCGCCGAAAGGCAGGAACAGGACTATCGTATAAAGATTCTGCACCGCAATCTGTGGATTTTGGTGGCAGTCGTCGTGCTTGGATGTGTCAGCGCTTGGTTTTGCTACAAATGGTATCGCCATTCAAAGAATCTTCAGCTGCTGAAGACCCGCCATGAGCTCGACATTTCGGAAAAGGAGGTCAGTGAGCTCAAGGTCAGGCAGCAGCAGCTTGAGCTTGAGAACGCACGCAACATGCTGACGGCAAGCCGGCAGGAGCTGACCGGTTTCGCGGCATTCCTGAAGAGCCGCAACGAGATGATGGAGCGCATACGCGACATGCTGAAGGAGGGATATAAGATGGATCCGACTCAGCTTGTGGCCCACATGAAGAAGATAAGCGCCTTTATCAGTTCGTATGCCACCCACGACAAGTCGAGCCAGGCGTTGCTCCTGAAGGCTGAGGAACGCAACAAGGTCTTTATGGACCGCCTTTTGAACAAACATCCGGGTCTCACGAAAGGAGAGCGCAATCTTGCCCTCCTGATAAGGGGAGGAATGTCTACGAAGGAGATATCCATGCTGCTCGGTCTGGAAACAAAGACCGTCAACATGAACCGCTACCGACTCCGCAAATCCCTCGACCTGCCTCAGGACACCGACCTCTCCGACTACCTTCAGGCTCTTTGACCCACACTCTCTTCCAAGGCTTCCCGGTGCACAGTCCGATACGGGGAGGAGGGGCACCTTCGACAAACCTGCCGGCGCAGGGGGAGGGATTTTGCGCATTTTTGAAATTTTGGGATTTGTAGATAGTGGATTGACGCTAAATTCTTGATTGATAGGATAAGGTGGAGTTTTTTGTAGATTATTTGGAGTGGTTTTTTAGGGTTTTGTAGGTGCTGTTTAGGCTTGCTTTTTTTTGACGGGATGGGGGTGCTTCCTAATTTAGCGGCACAAATCGCAAAAACTCATTTTTTAACCAACCTTAAGTATCATGACAAAAAAACAGCAGCTCAAGGATCGATTCCTCGCATGGATGATTCTTCTATGTGTAGCCTTGCCGATGCAAGTGTGGGCACAGAAACTGACCGTCACAGGCACGGTAGTAGAACAGAACGGCGAACCCGTGATCGGGGCAACCGTAATGGAGAAGGGCACGGCCAACGGCACGAGCACCGACATCGACGGAAACTTCACAATCAATGTCGACGTAAAAGGAACTCTTGTGGTCTCCTATATAGGATATGAGACGCAGGAATTGAAAGTGGACGGTCGCACGCGAATCGACATCACCATTAAGGAGAACGAGCAGGTGCTCGACGAAGTAGTGGTGGTGGGCTACGGCACGATGAAAAAAAGCGACATGACCGGAGCAATCTCAAGCGTCAGCGGAAAGGACCTTGCCAAGCGGGCCACCACCAACCCCGCAGAGGCTCTCCAAGGCAAGATCGCCGGCGTCAACATCATGAAGAGTGGCGGAAACGCCGGGGCAGGCGTATCGGTGAAAATCCGTGGAGTCAAGACCTTCGGCAACAACGAACCCCTCTATATCATCGACGGCTTCCCAGGCGACATCAATGCCGTCAATCCCCAGGATATCCAGAGCCTTGAGGTGCTTAAGGACGGCGCGGCAGCGGCCATCTACGGCTCCGTGGCTGCCAACGGCGTGGTGCTCATCACGACCAAATCCGGAGCCAAAGGTGACGTGAAAGTGGATTTCACCACCTATCTCAGCTGGACCAATATCGCCAACAAACTCGAAATGCTCGACGCCGACGCCTACAAACAGGTGCACAGCCAGATGTATGACAACTGGAACATGCACGTGGAGAAACATAAGGATATTTATGATCCCCAGGGAGAGAGTGCATGGCAAAACTCCCAGCTTCAGGCTCCCGCATACATCAGCAACAATACCGGAGTCAACACCAATTGGCAGGACGCAATGACCCGCACCGGATTCACCCAGAACTACATGCTCAGCGTGCGTGGCGGCAGCGACTTCGGACGCTACTCGATCAGCTACAACCATTCTGACGACAAAGGCATATTCCTCGGCAACCAACACCGCCAGGACATTGCCCGCATGAAAGTCAACGCTTCCAAATACATCTTCGACTTCGAGGCAAACCTCGCCTTCAAATACACCAAGAGCGAGCAGCCACAATATCAGATCAAGGAGATGTATGGCATCTCCCCACTCGTCCCCATCTACAACGAAAACAACGAATACAGCTTCGGCCTGACCAACTTCGACGGACTTCCCAACAACCGCAACGTCATGGCCGACAACCACTACCGCAACAGCGAGGCCCGCTACTACCACACCACGGCCAACGCCGCGATCACCGTCCGCTTCACCCCCTGGCTCAACTTCAAGACAAGCTATGCATATCGCGGAGAGCATGAGCGCGACAAATATCACACGCCTCCCTACGTGGCCGACGTCCGCGCCAAGACGGAATACCCCTATAACGAGGAGACAACCGCCTATTGGGAAGAGCAGCTTTGCGAGAACGTCCTGTCGTTTAACAAGGAATTCGGTCTGCATTCCGTGCAGGCAGTGGCCGGCGCTTCCATCATGAGGCGCAAATACACATGGAACACCGTCGGAGTCGAGGGAAAAACCACGACCTACAAGGTGGAGAACGGCGAACTCGTGATCGGTGAGGCCCCCGGAGGATTCCTTGACCCGAGCTTTGACACAATAGGAGCCGGCGACGGAGGCACATTCTCCGGCGACGGAAGCCGCTGGGACTATCGCCGCGTGTCGTACTTCGGACGCGTGAACTACAACTTCGACAACCGCTATCTCGTGCAGGCCACAGTGCGTCGCGACGGATCAAGCAAGTTCGGTTCTGAAAACCGTTGGGGCACATTCCCCTCCGTCGCACTCGGATGGCGCCTCTCCAATGAATCCTTCTTCCCGCAAGACACGCCAATCAGCAACCTCAAGCTTCGTGCCAGCTGGGGCCGCCTCGGCAACGAGAACGCCCTCGGATACTACGACTTCCTCGCCTTGATCAGCACATACAACAACAAATACCAGGGATACGTGCAAGGCAACGGCGACAACGCCTGGACGGGAAGCATCGCCCGCGCCCTTGAAAACCGTTCTCTGAAATGGGAGACCACTGACACCAAAAACGTCGGCATCGACTACGGTCTGTTCAACAACCACCTGAACGGTTCGATCAACTGGTATTACAACAAAACGGAAGACCTCCTCATCACGAAAGTGCTTCCTCCATCGGCAGGATTGACAAGCCCCATCCTCAACGTCGGCAAAATGCGCAACACGGGCGTGGAAATCGAGGTGAACTACCAGGATTCAAAAGCCGGATGGGACTACAACTTCGGCCTCAACCTCGCCACGACAAGCAACAAAGTGCTCGAACTTTCAGACGCCAACCAAGTGCTCTACGGAGAAGGCCTAAAATTCGGCACGGAGCATTTCCCGACCCAGACAATGGTGGGACGCCCGATTGGCTCATTCTATCTCTACAAGACCGACGGACTCTTCCAGAGCGATGAGGAGGCCCGCGGATACGTCAACGCCAAAGGGGAGAAACTACAGCCTTATGCCGATGCCGGCGACGTGAAGTTTGTCGACGTCAACGGCGACGGCGTAATCAACGATGCCGACAAAGTGGAATGTGGCTCAGGCATTCCCAAGCTGGAGGTGAACCTCAACTTCAGCGTCGCATGGAAAGGCTTCGACCTTTCGGGCGTGCTTGGCAGCGCATGGGGCCACAAGCTCTACAACGGCAACAAATACTTCTACGAGAGCATGAACGCAGGCTCCAACTTCCTGACCTCCACTCTCGACGCATGGACCCCGACCAACACGGCCACATCCGTGCCCCGCGCCATCTTCAACGACCCCAACGGCAACCTCAAGGAGAGCGACCGCTTCCTGGAGAACGGCAACTTCGTGCGCCTGCGCCAGATACAGCTCGGCTACACGATTCCGGCCAACCTCACCCGCAAGGCCTACATCGAGAACGTGCGCTTCTACTTTGCCGCCGACAACCTTTTCACCATCACCGGCTACAAAGGGGTGGACCCCGAGTTTTCACGCGCCAACGTGCTCAACACCGGCATAGACAAGCTCATCTATCCTTTCACCAGGACGTTTACGATCGGCGCGCAAGTCTCCTTCTAATCCTCAGCAACATATAAAAACAAGAATAGACATGAAATCCAAGATAATGATTCCGGCCCTCCTCCTGATGGCCGCATCCTTCTCCTCCTGCGAAGACTATCTGACCGTGGAGAGTCCCGACCAGCTCACATCCTCCAGCTTCTGGAGAGACCGCAGCGACGCCGAAGCCGGTCTTGCCGCCGCCTACTCCCAGCTTGAATATTATATCGACACATGGGAATTCGCCGAGGTGAAATGGCCCGTGGAGGCATTCCGCGAGGACGTCGTCACGATCGGCTCCGACGTCCCCAACTATCCCAACTGGATGGAGCTCTACAACTTCAGCTACACCAACGGCAACTCGCAGTTCTCAAGCTATTGGAGCAACAACTACCGCGGCCTCAGCTTCTCCAATCAGGTCGTGCAAAAGGTGGCTGAGATTCCCGACGACAAGATAGAGGCATCCGTGCGCGATCAAATCGTCAACGAGGCCCGCTTCCTCCGCGCATACTACCACACCAAACTCCTCCTCAACTGGGAGAAAATCGTGGTGCGCGACCATTTCATAACGAATCAGGCCGACCTGAGCGCCCCCCTCTCCGAGCGCGATGCAGCCTGGGATTTCATCATCCAAGACCTTGAGGCTGCCACGGCCCTCCCCGTCAGCCACGACGCCGACCATCTCGGCCGGGCCACAAAGGGCGCGGCGTATGCATATCTCGGACTGGCTTGCCTGACCCGCGCCTACGAGGAGCCCTCCCGGAAAAATGAATGGCTCGAAAAGGCCGTGTCGGCCCTTGACAACGTGAAGGGCTACAGCCTGGAGAAGGATTACGCCTCCATGTTCAATGCCTCCAACAAAAACTGCAAGGAATCGGTTTTCGAGCTCCAGACCTCGATGAGCAATGCCAATGGCGCAAACTACCGCACCCAGCTCCATCGCTGGATCGGCTGTAGCGAGCTTTGGGGCTGGGACGAGATCCTTCCCTCCACGACCCTTATGAATGAATTCCGCAAAGAGGGAGAGATTGCCTCCACGGGCCGTTATGACTCCCGTATGTATGCCACTGTGTTCTTCAAGTGTGACTACTTCAACAACGGCGAAGGGAACGTATTCGGATATGATTATGACGCATGGTTCAAGGGGGCAGACAAACCGGCCTTCCGCAAGTTCCTTCCCGCCGACTATGCCGGGATGGAATCCAACTACTGTGCAATCAATATCCCATTGATGCGTTATTCAAACGTGCTCCTCATGAAAGCGGAGGCACTCAATGAGCTCGGAAGGACCGCTCAGGCGATTCCCCTGATCAACGAGGTGCGCGACGTGCACGGTGACATGCCCGCCATGACAGGGACCACGCAAGAGGCTGTCAGGGCGCAGATCGAGCATGAGCGCATGATAGAGTTCCCGCTTGAGAACTGGCGCTGGTATGACCTCCGCCGCTGGGGCAAGACCGCACAGGCCATGCAGGCCGCAGGCCGCGCCGGCTACGACGAGACACGCGCTTTCTATCCTGTGCCTCTGACGGAAATCAATAATAACGACCAAATCAGCAAATAATGTTCACGATTATTCTCATCATGGCCTCCGGCATCGCCATAGGCTGGCTCCTAAGGGGGAGGAAACTCCCCTTCCTGGGGCGCGTCACGAATGTCCTCATATGGGTGCTTCTGTTTCTACTCGGAGTGGAGGTAGGAGGCGATGAGAGGATAATCCGTGGGATTGCCTCCCTTGGGGTGGAGGCTGCCTTGGTGGCTCTCGCCGGAGTGGCGGGATGCGCACTTCTTTGCATACTTTTATGGCGTCATGCCAAAGGCGGCAAGGGGGACGCACGCAAATGAAAGGAAGCCTTATCATAGTGGCGTTTTTCATAGCCGGCACCATAGCCGGCTACGCCGGATGGCTCAGCATAGACAATCTCGGGGTGGACGTCAGTTTCATCGCCCTCTCCCTTCTGATGCTATGCGTCGGGATAGGAGTCGGCAACGACATCGGAGCCCTCAAAGGACTCCGCACGCTCAATCCGCGCCTGCTTCTGCTCCCTGTCGTCACCATCGCCGGCACCCTGCTCGGCTGCTGCCTCATCGCCCTGCTGCTCCCCTGGCGCCAACTGACCGACGTGCTTGCCATAGGCAGCGGATTCGGCTACTACTCCCTTTCGAGTATCTTCATCACCGAATACCGAGGCGCAGAGCTTGGCACCGTAGCACTTCTCGCCAATATCTCCCGCGAGATAATAACCCTGCTCGGCGCCCCGCTCCTTGCACGCTTCTTCGGCCCGTTGGCCCCGATTTCGTCGGGAGGCGCCACCAGCATGGACACCACCCTGCCAATCATCACCAATGTCTCCGGCAAGGAATTCGTGATACTCTCGATCTATCACGGATTCGTGGTAGACTTCAGCGTCCCCTTCCTTGTCACGTTGTTTTGCAGTCTGTAGGGCTGCTTATTTTCAGGCATTTCCCATCTGACTATCCAATTTCAATATCATGCAGAAAACCATCATAACATTGGCTCTGACCGCAGTCTCCGCCATGGGGGCGCTTGCATCCCCTCCATGGCAAGACCAAAGGGTCAATTCAATCAACCGCGAGCCGATGAACGCGCATATTCTGCCGTTCGCCTCGCAAAAGGCGGCTCTTGACAACCGCTCGCTTCCCGCTTCCCAACGCTATTCCTCCCTCACGGGGCAGCGTCGCGTCTCGCTCGACGGGACTTGGGATTTCCTCTACTTCAGGAATGATTCACTGTGCCCGGAGAATATCCACCATTCACGTCTCAAAAAGCCCTCACGGATTGAAGTGCCGGGCAGCTGGGAGCTTCAGGGTTTTGACGCGCCTATCTATACGGATACGCGCTATCCCTTTCCGGCGAATCCCCCTTACGTGCCTGCGGACTACAATCCCGTGGGGGTCTATCAACGAGAAATCTCCTTGCCCGCCTCATGGGGGGACATGGACGTTTTCCTTGAATTCGAAGGGGTGGAATCCGCCTACTATGTCTATCTCAACGACCAACTGATAGGCTATGCCGAAGACAGCCGGCTTCCCTCCCGCTTCAAGATAAACGGGAAATACAAGAAAGGAAAAAACCGGCTGACCGTGAAGGCCTACCGATACAGCGACGGTTCGTATCTCGAAGGGCAGGACTATTGGAAATACAGTGGCATCGAACGCAGCGTTTCGCTGACGGCGCGTCCCGCGTCGAGAGTCGAGGATTTCGAAATTTCCGCACCCCTCGTGAATTCCTATCGCGACGGCGACTTCTCGCTTCGCCTGAAGATGGATTCCCCGACGAAAGGGGAGAGGGTGGACGTAGCCCTTTCCCTCGGCGGCAACCCGATATGGAGCGACAGCCACGCGATGGCTTCCTCCACAGATAGCATCCTGACGTTTCGCCATATGGTGGAGGATGCATCCCCCTGGAGCGCGGAGACTCCCGACACGTATCTTCTGATCGTCACCCACCGCGATGCGTCCGGAAAGGAGAAGGAGTCGTTTACCCATCCTTTCGGATTCCGCACGGTGGAGATGAACTGCGGCCGTCAGCTCGTCAATGGCAAGGCAGTGCTCTTCAAGGGAGTCAACCGTCATGAGCACGACCCGAGGAAAGGGCGCACCGTGGATGTCGCGTCGATGCTGGAAGACATACGCCTCATGAAACTCAACAACATCAACTCCGTGCGCAATTGCCATTATCCCAATAATTGGCAATGGTATGAACTCTGTACGGAATACGGCCTCTACATGGTGGACGAGGCCAACATAGAGAGCCACGGCATGGAGGCACATCCCGACGGGACGCTTGCCAACATGGCCGGATGGGATATCCCTTTCAAAGAGAGAATGGGGAGGATGATTGCCCGCGACCGCAATTTCTCCTGCATCGTCACATGGTCGCTCGGCAATGAGTCGGGCTACGGGAAACACTTCGAGACGCTCTATGATTATGCGCGGGAGATGGATCCGTCGCGCCCCGTGCAATATGAGGGTGGCGGCTACAACGCCAAGAGCGATATATATTGCCCGATGTATGCCCGTCCGTGGGCTTTGGTGCGCCACGTCAACCAGCGTGACGCCCGCCCTATGATCCTTTGCGAATATGCCCACGCGATGGGCAACAGCGTAGGCAACCTCCAGGGCTATTGGGACCTCATCTACAAATACGACCAGCTTCAGGGCGGGTTCATCTGGGACTGGGTTGACCAGACTTTCGCGAAGAAAGATGAAAAGGGGCGCAAGATCTGGGCCTTCGGCGGCGACATGGGATTCGCCGGCGTGGTCAATGATTCTAATTTCTGCGCCAACGGGCTTGTGGATGCCGACCGCATACCTCATCCCCATCTTGCAGAGGTGAAAAAAGTGTTGCAATATATTCATTTCAAGCCGGTGGACTTCAAGCCCGAAGTGGTGGAGGTGGTCAACAGACACGATTTCCTGACGCTCGACGGCTATGACCTGAAATGGCAGCTGCTTCGCGACGGAGGAATCGTCAGGGAAGGAATGCTGTCGTTCCCCGAAGTTAAAGCCGGAGAATCCACCCCGATGCGCATTCCATACGGAGCCATAGGGAACGACGGGGAATATTTCCTGACCCTCCGGGCCTTCACGAAAGAAGACGCGCCGATTGTACCGAAAGGTCATGAGGTAGCCACGGCCCAATGGGCATTGACACCCTTCGTGGCCCCTGAGCGCACCTGTTCGCAGTCCACTGCCGGAATGGAGGAGAGAGACGGCAACGTCATACTGTCGTCAGGCAAGGATGTGCTGGCCTTCTCACAGACTGAAGGCTCGCTTGTCTCCTGGAAAAGCGGAGGCCGCGAGTTTGTCAAATCCGCAATGCGCCCGAATTTCTGGCGCCCGCTGACCGACAACGACGTTCCCAACGGACATCTTGACAGATGCGGAGTATGGCGCACGGCGGCAGACGAGATGAAACTTGAGAGCTTCGGAAAGGCAGTGTCGGCCGACGGCTCAACGGTCTTGGCCGCCGTCTATCGCATACCCCGGCTCGACGTGACGATGAATCTGGAATACAGCCTTGACAACGAATCGGGGCTTCACGTCGGCTGCCGATTCATCCCCGGCAGCAAACCGCTACCCGAGCTACCCCGGCTTGGCATGACCATGACCTTGCCCGGCGACTACGACAGGATGGAATGGTATGGACGCGGCCCGGGAGAGAGCTATCCCGACCGGAGCGAATCGCAATTGATAGGACGGTATTCAAGCACGGTTTGGGACCAGTATCATCCCTACGTCAGAGCGCAGGAGACAGGCAACCATTGCGACGTGCGCTGGCTCTCGCTGACCGACGCTAATGGCAGCGGACTTCTCGTCAGGGGAGACGCCCCTCTCAATGTCGGGGCATGGAAATTCCCGCAATCCGAACTCGAATACGTCCCCGCCATGATCGAACGCCGCCACGGAGGGAGCATAGCACCCCAAGACATGGTGACGCTCAACATCGACCACCGGATGATGGGGGTCGGAGGCGACAATACGTGGGGAGCGCAGGTGCATCCCGAGTTTACGGTCCCCCCGCTTGAGCAAAGCTTCGGCTTCACGCTGAAGGCCATTGTCTCGAACGAAAATCTTTCAGACACCCACTAAACATGAGAATCATGCGACGTAAAACACTTTACCTTATATTGGCGGCCGCCATGTCGTCGGCATTAGGATTGCTTGCTTTCTCTTGCGTGAAAGCCTCCGCCTCCGACAGCCGCAGATATGATTTCCCCGATATTTTCGATGTCTCATACACTCCCGACACGCTTCACCGTTCGACGGGATGGTTTACGGACGCCGGAGCCTGGTTTGGCTTCACGGCACCGGAGAAGAGGGGATGGGTCAACGGATTCTGCGGCCCGTTCAGCCTCGACATGAACCGCCGGGAATGGCTTGCCAAGTCGGCGGTGGTGGTCTCTCCGGTCGGCGCCGACAAGAGAGCCGAGGGGAAGGACTCTGTGTGCTATTATCCGGGTGAGCTCGTGATGTCGTCGGCATATGGCGACGGCGCCGTGGGCCAGCGTCTGAATTTCATCAATTCCACGTCGGCTTTGCTGTCGGTGGAAAATTCCACAGGCCGGCCACTGTCGTATACGGGCGACGGCTGGGTGGCGGGAACCCGTTTTGAGTGTCGTGGCAACACCGTTCTCGCCATGAATCCCTCAGGAGAGGTGCTCGCGTTGTCGTTCATCCCCGACACGGAGATAAGCCTGACGCAAGACAACTATAAAGCTGAAGCCCCGGAGCGCGGACTCGACCATATCCTCATCAGTTTCTTCGAGGACAAGGACGCCTTCAATGCGGAAGAGACTGCCATTGACAGCATTCTTGCCAATCCCGAAGCGGCATTGCAGGCAAACGCGCAACGCTGGGACGGCTACATCTCCAAAACCCTGCGCACGGATATGCCCGCCGATTACGATCGCATAGCCGTGAAGGCCATCACGACCCTGATTTCCAACCATCGCTCGGCTCGCGGAGGGCTTCTCCACGACGGAATCATCCCGAGCCATGCCGTAGGTTATTTCGTCGGACTGTGGGCCTGGGACAGCTGGCGCTTCTCAGCAGGGGCCGCCTCCTTCGATCCGGAGCTTGCCAAAAACAACATCCGGGCTATGTTCGACTATCAGTTGCCCGACGGGATGGTGGTGGATTGCATCTACACCGACCCTGCGGAGAACAATGCCCGCGACTCTAAGCCGCCGTTGGTGTGCTGGGCCGTGGACAAGATTTGGGAGGCGACGGGCGACAAGGATTTCCTCGCGGAGATGTATCCCCAGCTGCTGTCGTACTACAAATGGTGGTTTGAGAAGCGCGACAACGACGGCAACGGAATGTGTGAGTATGGTTCGGTCGACGGCACTCTGGAGGCGGCCGCATGGGAGAGCGGCATGGACAATGCCATCCGTTTTGACGACGCCGTGATGGTGGCCAACGCGCCTCACAAGGATGCCTGGAGCATGAACCAGGAGAGCGTAGACCTCAATGCCTATATCGCCAACGAATGCAAGTATCTCAAGAAATTCGCGGATGTGCTTGGCGAGCCGTTTGACGCTCCCGACCATACTGCGAAGATAGCAGACTATTTCTTCGATCCGGAGCGTAAATTCTTTTTCGACCGCCGTCTTGGCGACCGCTCATTTGTGGGGGATCCGGGTTGCGAGGCATACACGATGCTATGGACGGGGCTGGCCAAGCCGGAACAGGTGGAGGCCATGCTGCCGGTGCTCAGGGACGAGAAGAAGTTTTCTACGTATATCCCGTTCCCGACGATAGCTGCCGACAATCCCAAATACAATCCACGCGGCTATTGGCGCGGTCCGATATGGCTCGACCAAACTTATTTCGCTATAAGCGGACTGCGCAATTACGGGCATTCCGACCTTGCCGACGAATATACGCGCCAGGTGTTCGACCGCCTCGACGGACTGAAGGGGGGCGCTCCGATTCACGAGAATTACGACACCCACACCGGAGCAAGGCTTAAGGCACCGCATTTCAGTTGGGCCGCTTCCCATCTGATCATGCTTTATCATGAATACGGCAAATAGCTCTTAGTGCGGCCAATAAAAAAACCGTGGCAAGTCAAAACAGACTTGCCACGGTTTTTTTATTGGCCGATATCGATGATATTGGCTTCTCGGGTGAGTTATCACCTTCGGCAAACCTGCTGCGTGGGGAGAGCCGGCGCAGCAGGGACGCAGGGATTAGAATCTTAGGATGCGGGTTTGGGCGGGGGAGAGGGTGACGGGGATTTGGAGTCCGTTGGCGACGAGGGTTGTTGAGCCTCCTTTGTCGGAGCTGATTTCAATTTCCGTCACCTTGCCGTCTTTCCATTCGGCGTCGATTTCAAATGCTCCACGGGCCTTGAGGCCTTTGAAGCTGCCAGATTTCCATTGGTCGGGGAGCGCGGGGAGGAGAATGATTGATTCGGGCGTGGACTGGATCAGCATCTCTGCGACTCCGGCCGTGCCGCCGAAATTGCCGTCAATCTGGAAGGGGGCGTGGGCGTCGAGGAGGTTGGGGTAGGTGCCACCACCGCGTCGGGCGTCCTCGCCCTTATAGTTGTCGGGGCTTACGTATTTCAGCAGACGGCGATACATTGAATATGCCTTGTCGGCCTCGGCGAGACGGGCAAGGAGATTGACGCGCCAACCGGTGCTCCAACCGGTGGTGTTGTCGCCCTTAATCTCAAGCGATCGGGCAGCAGCCTTGGCCAGTTCGGGGGTCTCCGAGAGAGAGATGTGATGACCGGGGAAGAGCCCGTAGAGATGGCTCTGATGGCGGTGGGTGGGATCTTGCTCGGGGAAATCGGTGGTCCACTCCTGGAGCTGACCTTTCGCTCCGATTTTATATGGGGCGAGGCGCGGCATGGTGGAATCGATTTCCTTAATCAGCGAGGGGTCGGTGTTGAGCGTTATTGCAGCGTCGCGTGTGTCGGCGAGACATTGGCGTATCATGGCGAGGTCGGCGAAATTTCCGGCGCTTGTGGCATAGGCTTTTCCGTCGGGGGCTATGAACTTGTTCTCGGGGGAGGTGGAGGGGGAAGTGATGAGGTTTCCGTCCTTGTCTTTCGTCAGCCAATCGAGACAGAACTCAGCGGCACCTTTAAGCACGGGGTAATACTCGCGTAGGAAGTCGATGTCGCGGGTAAATTGATAGTGTTCCCAGATGTGGGAAGCCACCCAGGCTCCGCCCATGTTCCAGTTGGCCCATGAGGGGTCGCCGCCGTGCATTCCGACGGGGTTGGTCATTGCCCAGATGTCGGTGTTGTGTCCAAGTGCCCAGCCACGTTTTGTACCGTAGTATTCGCGGGCGGTTTCCTCTCCGGTTTCCGGCAATCTTTTGATGAAGGATAGCATCGTCATGTGGAGCTCGCTGAGATTGGTCACTTCCGCCGGCCAATAGTTTTCCTCAAGATTGATGTTGACGGTATAGTTTGAGCTCCATGGTGGGAGAAGGTATTCGTTCCACAGACCTTGCAGGTTGGCGGGTACTCCGGGAGTGCGGGAGCTGCTGATGAGCAGGTATCGGCCATATTGGAAATAGAGTTCCTCCAGGTCGGGGTCGGTCATGTGGCGGTCGGTATATAGCTTCAGGCGTTGGTCGATGGGCATATCGTTCAATGCCTTGTCGGAATCTCCGAGATCGATTGACGTGCGGCTGAAGAAACGGCCATAATCCTCGATGTGTCGGCTCAGGAGGTTGTCGAAGTTTGATTTAAGGGCCTTGTCGGCGATGCGGTCGGCATTGGCCTGATAGTCGACGGTGCCGTGGGAAGGATTTGTGCGGGTTCCGGCGAAGTTCGTGGCTATGGAGATGTAGATGGTGAGGTCGTCGGTGGCCTTCACGTCGAGACTGCCATCGGGGGTGGCGGTAATTTTTCCGGATTTTGCGACGGCTGAGATGTCGGCGCGGAAACGGATTCCGCGAGCCGGGTCGTATTTGATGTTGTCATCGACGTTGCCGTTGACGTATGACGGAAGGGAGGTGTAGGCTGCGTAGCCGTCGGCGGTGATACGGTCGGCGGAGGCTGAGACGGAGTATTTCACCGGAGACTCGAACGACAGCGAAAGATCGATGGGCTTTTGCGACGTGATCCTGATCGCGATGATGCTGTCGGGGGCGGATGCGAAATATTGGGTCTCTATTTCATTGTCGGATTTCGTGTACGACACGTTGGCGAGGGCAGATTTCAGGTCGAGGGAGCGACTGTAGGCCGAAGCCGGGGTTTTGTCGGCGAAGTCGATAAGGAGGTTGCCGATTGGCTGATAGTTTTGGGTGTAATGTCCCTGGATTTTCTTTTGGAGCTCTTCGGCTTTTGCGAAATCTCCCTTGTCGAGGGCTTCGCGTATTTCCGGGATGGCTTTGTAGGCACCCGGGGAATAGACGGCCGTGTCGGGTTCTCCGGTCCAGAAAGTTATGTCGTTGAGGGAGATTCGCTCCTTGGAGGGATTGCCATAGACGATTGCTCCTTGCGAGCCGTTGCCGATGACGAAAGACTCTTCGAAGAAATCGGCTGGGCGGTCGAATTTCAAGGTCAGCGGGTTTTCCGCGAAGCCGCAGAGGGCGACCAAGGCTGTGGGGATAATAAGGTTAAGTTTTCTCATATCGTGTAAAAGGTGAATTGCTTACAAAGTTATTAATTATTTTTGGTTGCGGCAAATTTCGGGGTGGGACTGAGCGCGGACTCGGGGGATTTGGAATTTTTGGGATTAATTTATAATTTTGGGTCGGAATTTTATTGCAGAGGAGGGAATATGGCTGATAATTATCTTGAGCGAAGGATGGATGATTTTAGGAATGGGCGTCTCTCAGGCTCGAAGGCGCGTCCGGTTGCGAAGGGGTCTTTGCGACGGGATGAATCTCTTGCGGGTAAACGGGTCGTGGTAATCGATGGATTGCAGGGGATTGGCGGCTGCGTGGCGAAGGCTTTTGTCGATGAAGGATGCCGCGTGGCGGTGGTTGGAGGCGACCCGGAGGAGGGTGGCAGGCTCGCCTATTCCATGGGCGTAAGATTTTGTCGGGTCGATTCCTTCGACGCGGAGGACGTGGAGAGAGCGCTTGGCGAGGTGCTGAAGGCCTGGCGCGACGTGGATATCGTCGTGGATGCCGCAATAGGGATGGAGGGGGCTTGCGCAGCTACTGTTTCCGACGTATGGACGGAGCATAAGCGTCGTTACCCAATACCTTCGGATTATGGCGGACGGCTGTTGACAGTCTCAGTTGAGCCTTTTTATGGCGGCGACGCGCTCAGGGAATTTGGGATTACGGTCAATTCGATAGTCTTGCCAGAAGCTTCGCCACATGAAGCAGATTCCGACATAAGCAAAGCAGTGGCCCGGACGGCAATATTCCTCTCCTGTAAAGAGAACCGCCCCATAGACGGCAGCGAGATACGGATAAAAGCGCTCTAAAGCCGTCGGCGCGACATAACAAGATTAGCGGGATGCAAACTCAGAAGAAGTTGCATCCCGCGTTATTATATGCCTACGACCGGGTTTAGAAGGGATATTTCCCGGCTTGGGAGCCCTCCATTATGGCTTTTACGATTTCGGCATTCTTGACGGAGCCGGAGGTGCGGTCGAAGATTTCGCCCGTGTCCCAAAGGAACGGCACCATACCGCGTTCCTTTCCGAACTGTGACACGCATTTGTTGAAATATGCCCTCGAAGCAAGGTTTTTCTCCTTCTCCACGCCCGTCAGCGACGGCCAATTCATGATTGCGCCATATTCGCCGATCACGACAGGGATGCCCTTGTCGACGAATTGGGATTTCATTTTGTCGAACTGAGTCTTCATGTGGCTTTCGTCGCCCCACGTGGAATTGCGGTCGGACCCTTCTATGAAGTTGTCCTTGCCCCAGAAATAGGCGATCTTGCCCCATGACTCATCCTTGTCCATTCCGCAGAAATTCCAGGGATCGTAGTAGTGGATTTCCGCCATCAGACGGTCGGGCTCCGGATCGGAAGGGATAGTCTTCATCAGCTCCACGGTCTTGTCGATGTTGGTGGCCGGGCCTTGGAAAATCAGCGTGCGATGCTTGTTGTTGCCGCCGGCGGCACGGACAGCGTCGACGAAAGCCTGCTCATATTCGAGAAGCACGGCCATCTCCTTCTCCTTCAGCTGGTCTTGCTTGCTTTGGTAAGGCTCGTTGGTCCCGGCGAAGAGGAGACGCTCATTGTATGCGCCGAGGCGTTCGGCAATCTGCGACCAGAGGGCTTTCTGCTTCGGCAGCACCTTGTCTTTGCTCTCCTCGTTGACGTTCTCTTCAAGCCAGCCGCCGTCCCAGTGGATGTTGACGATGGCATACATATCGTTGCCGGTGATCCAGCCGACCACCTCGTCCACGCGGTCGAGCCATACAGGATCGATCGTATGGTTGGCCGGGTCAATGATATGGCTGTCCCAGGCGCAAGGCACGCGCACGGCGTTGAATCCGGCATCCTTGAGGCCCTTGATGTAGGTTTCATTGACTTTCGGGTTGCCCCATCCGGTCTCACCACCCGGCACTTCCATCGTGTTGCCGATATTGATTCCGGCAAACATGTCGGCTGCAATCTGACGGGCATTCATGCCCAGCAAAGCCTGTTGTTGGCCGGCCTCCTGAGAGATGGCCACGGTCAGGGGAGTGAGGTCCTTTGAATCGGGAGTAATCACGATAGAGGCCGTGCGCCTGGAAGCGGAGGAGTTGCGCCCGACGCTGAAAGAGAAAGTAAAATCCTGCATCGCTCTTGTCTCGTCGATTGAAATCCAGGAAGCCGTGGCCTCAGCCTTGAATTCCACGTTTGAGGCCAGTTTCAGTTCTCTGCGTCCCCCTTCTGCTGGGAAAACATTTTCGGCAGCGATCAGCGAGGCGGGGTCGAGCTGGATTGTCGGCTTAGCCTTTTGGTGGAGGTTGACATTAGCCGAGTTTTGTCCGGCGGAGACGGTTGCTATTGACGTGCGCTCATTTCCGTCGGGGTTTGGGAGGGCCGTCACGATGATTTTATAGATATTGTTGAGCGAACCCTGCACGGAAGTCTCCCCGACGGAGACCCAAGCGTCGGCCACGCTGACCTGAGGCTTCACCGCCGACAGCACCGTGATTATATTGTCGCCACCCTCCATCGGGAAATCGAGATCGGTGACTGTGCATTTGAAATCTCCGGAGATGCCGGAGGGTTGCGGGTCGTCGTTGTCGCCGCAGGCCTGGAGCGAGAGGATAAAGAGACCCGAAATTAGGGAGAATAGTAGTTTTTTCATTCAGTTTTGATGGGTTGTTCCGGTCGGCATGCGAGAATCCGGAATAATTCATGTCTGTATAGCGGCGGGGAGTGGGCGTATTCCCGCTCCCCGCCGGATAATCAAAGGATCAGTCGTTGTAGGAGACTTTGAAGGTCACTTCCGCTCCGGTCTGCATCCTGAAGAGGTCGGTAGAGGAGAAGCATGGAGCCAATCCCCAGGCATTGCATATATAGCGACGCCAATTGTTGGATTCAGGATTGTCGTCGGCCCAGCCTGCGGAAATGTCGGAATCCACGAAAGAGAGGGGATTCCCGTCGATTTTTATTTCAAGAAGCTCCACGGTGGCGTTCGGATGGTCGGTGCGGATTCCGGTCACGTCGAGCCAGAGCAGGGGATCGCCGTCGACCCAGGTGGCGTTGACGGAGCAGGTGTACGTGCCCTCCTGCACCTTCACGACGTCGCCTTGCACCGTTTGCCAATCGCCTGTATTGTTCCAATAGAGGGCGGCATCGTAGAACGCAGGCTCCTTGTCGGCGCTGCCGGCGGTGGGCACGAAATGATATGCCATGTATTCATCCTTCTGCGGGTCTTTCTTCCCGAGCCAGATTCCAGACACATCGTCGCGAGAATCCTTCTCTATGCTCATTATGCGCAGGCCGTTGGCTGCATCCAGCTCGAAGCTTGCCCAGCCCACAATAGTAGAGGGTTTGACGGGAGCGTCGAAGGTATATATACCCTTGTCGTCGAGGGTGTAACCGCATTCTATGGTTTCTCCGCCGGGATAGGAGAAGACCGCCTTATTTTCCTTGCTGTCGAGCGTCATAGAGAAGTCGGCATAGGAATCGGGGTCGGGAGTGCCGAGCCAGTCGGGATATTCGGAGAGCTGGTTCCATCCGTTCATGCGAGAGCCGTCGAGCTTGCACCAGTCGAGCGGATTCTTGTCGGAAAGCACCCACTTCACGGAGGTTATGACCGTCTGGGAGATATCGTCTTTCCAGCCGTCGGGGAGCGTCGGCTCAGATGGCGTGGGAGGCACGAAATTCTCGAAATAATCCTTGGTCACATAGTTGAGGCTCTGGTTGTTGCTGTTGTCGCCAAGCAGCATGAGGGCGTCGTTGGAAAGATAGAGGAGCTTGAAGGTCCTGTCGGTGCGGCCATCGGTGCTGAGGGGAACGCAATCGCCAAAGGCAATCGTATGATTGTCGATGTCGATCATATACGTGCCCTTGCTTATCACGTTGCCGTCGGCGTCGGTGATTGTCACGTTGGCCCCGTCGATGAGGTCGAAAGTCATGTAGCCGTAGTTGGCCTTCTTCTTGTCGTCGCCCACCATCCAGGAATTGCCAGCATAGTCGGCCGCCCAATACCAGTTGGCGTCCGAACCGTTGACGTCTTTCTCTGCCGGCGTGGGGTCGATTGCGGAAGCGGGATCCCACGGCGATGAATCCACGAAATTGGCATATGACGTCTCATTCTCGGAGGCAGCGTGAAGCTTGTCCCAGGTGTAGTTGACGTTGAAGAACCAGTGAGGCCCTGTCCATTTCGTGGTTTTGATAGATCCGTCGTCGAGAGTCGCGAGGTCGAGCTGCCAGGTCTTTGAGTTGCCGACGCCACCGCTCAGGCGGTTCCAAAGGAAATTGTCGACGAATTCGGCGCAGAAATCAGAGATTGTGAACTGCGCGGGGTCGCTCCAAACGTAGCCGCCGCGGGTGCTGACACCGATTTTCACCTCATACTCCCCGTTGAAAGGGATTTTGAGAGTGCGTTCCGCGCCTACCGAACGGCCTTGGGGCGTCTCCCACGCCACTTGGTAGGATTCCGGCAGGAGGCTCTTGAGATGGATGATGTTGGGATTCTGTGCATCCGGGGTTATCGAGAAGGCTACGCCTTCCACGAGGTCGTCGGGCGAGAGCGACTTGCTGCCGAGGTCGTGGTCTTCCGCCGAGCAAGCGGCGAGAAGCGCGGTCAGGGCAAGGCCCGCGAAAGTTGTCTTGAAGAATGATTTCATTTTAGGTTTCATGTTGATTTCCGGAGTTATAGGTTTGTTAACTCCTGTTATGAATATTTAGGATAGGATTCACTTTGCCGACCAGCCGGAATTTTGCACCAGCATTCCATTCGAGAGAGTCAGCTGTTCGAACGGAATCTGGGAAAGACCCTTCTTGTCGATCACGTTCTGGCGCATGATTTCCACGCGTCCGGCCACTCCGCCGTTCTTCACGTCGCCTGAAGAGGCAGCCAACGCGTCGGCCAGGGCCGTCACGTCGCCACCGTTGGCCTGACGCATCAGATCCCAATAGCGGATGCCCTCGAATGCAAATTCAACGGCGCGCTCTTTCATAATATTGTCATGGCTGACGTTAATAGATGCTAAACCAGCACGTTTGCGCACCTGGTCGAAATAGCTCTGGGCGTTGCCGGAGCCGAGTTCGGCCGCCATAAGGAGCACGTCGGCATATCGCATGATCGTCAGAGGCTGGATATTGTTGAGCTGCATGTTGCTGGTGCCGTTGGGGTCGCCGCCCACCATGCCGTTGCCATAACGGAGCGGGATGTATTTCTTCATGCAGTAGCCGGTGAATTCCCTCCAGTCTTTCACGGAGGTGTTGAATTCCGGATTTTCGCTGATTCCCTCGCCATAGAGGTCGATTACGGATGCCTGCAGGCGGGTGTCGGCCGATTCGTATTTCGAAAGGTAGGTCGGGCATACCGTGCATGCTCCCCAACCGCGGCCGTAAGGGGGCTTGTCGAGGTTTCCGCGCATACCGACCATGATGATCCAATAGTTGCCGTCGTGGCGACCGTTCCAGTCGCCTGTGGGAGTATATTTCTGCTGGATTATGATTTCGGAATTGGCGTCGCCGGCATAGGTGGACTTAGCGGTGTCCCAGCCGTTTTCACCGGGGATTGCCACGAGCGAAGCCGCCGGCCAGAGGTTCTTGTAGTCTTCCACGAGCTGGAAATTTCCGCTGCTGATGACGTCTTCCACGGCAGCGAGAGCCTCTGCCTTCGTCAGGGATGCGGCGGGAACGCCCTCCTCTTCCGAGCCTGCGAAATTGAGCTCATGTCCGTAGTAGCCGGTGTAGTAGAGGTAGACGCGAGCGAGCAAAGCCTCGGCGGCATATTTCGTGATGCGTCCGCTGTTGTCGACTCCGAGATTGGCGTCGGCCGGGATATTGGCGATGGCATATTTCAAGTCGTCGACGATTGCGGCATAGACGGCGTCGGGATCGGCCTGCTCACGATTGGCGTTGACGGGCTCAAGAAACAGGGGGATATTGCCCCATAGACGCACCATGTCGAAATACATCAAGGCGCGAATCGCACGGGCCTCTCCGATATACAGGCCACGGTTGGCGGAACCCTCCGTCCATTGGATCTGGTCTTCGCGGGTGATGAGCTCGTTGCAGCGGTAGACGGCGGCATATGAGATTTTCCAAAGCTCCTTGTAGAGGTCGAGGTCGGCGGGGCTTTGGCTCTGATCGAAGCGGTCGATCACCTGATAGTTGCGTCCGTCGCCGTTGCCGGTGGCTCCATAGGTCTCATCGCTCATGATCGTCGAGGCCATGTAGAAGTTGAGGGTGGTGTTGGAGCCCACCTGGCGCCATCCGTCGTAGCATCCGATCAGGGCGCGCCAGGCGTCGTTTTCGGTCTTGTAGAAATTGTCGGTGTTCGACTCGGTCTTTGAGGTCACGTCGAGGAAACTGTCGCCGCAGGAGGTGGCTCCGAGCAGGGATCCGGCGACGAGACCGAGCGAGAATATATTGAATTTGAATTTATTCATTGTCTTTGTATTCTTTATTTATAAAGATGAGGATTCATAATGACGGCTTAGAAGCCAAGGTTCACGCCGAAGAGGAACGTGCGCGGACGCGGATAATAACCAACGTCGACCCCCGACACCCAGTCGGACGTGCCATAGCCGATTTCGGGATCCATGCCGTCGTATTTGGTGAAAGTCGCGAGGTTTTGGATCTGGAAATAGACGCGGCAGTTGCTCAGCCAGCTTTGATTGATGAGCGGGGCGAAGTTGTAGCCGATTGTCAGGTTGGATAGGCGGAGATAGTCGGCGTCGTGCACGAAGAGGTCGGAGAATTGCCAGTTGATGTTCTGGTTTGTCACGCGAGGAATCGTGTTTGACGTGCCTTCACCCGTCCAGCGGTCGAGGATGCGGCTCGTGTAATTGGCATATTGGTTGCCCGGGTCGCGGTAGCTCTGCACGATTTGCATTCCAGCGGCTCCTGAGGCCACGAGCGAGAGGTCGAAGTTGCGCCAGTTGAGGCTGACGTTGAAGCCATAAGTGAAATCGGGCAGGCCGTTGCCGAGGTCGGCTTTGTCGGCGTCGTCGATGAGACCGTTGCGGTCGGCGTCAACGAAGCGCACGTCGCCCGGCTGCGGGTTTGCCTGAAGGAAACCGTTGCCGGCAGCGCGCCAGTCGTCGATTTCCTTCTGGTTTTGGAAGATTCCGGCTGTCTGGTAGCCGTAGAAATAGCCGATCACCTTTCCGTTCTGTGCGCGATAGAATTCCGGGTTGTTGTTGTAGATCGTTCCGGTCTCTCCGTGGATGATTCCGTCTTCATTTGGGATAGAGCCCACGCGGTTGCGGTTGTAGGCGCCGTTGACTCCGATAAAGTAGGAGAAATCGTTGCCGATGACGTCATTCCAGGAAAGATTGAGCTCCACGCCCGTGTTCTTGACGTTGCCGCCGTTGATGAAGGGGGCGTCGGTGCCGGCCGTGGCGAGCACGGGGGCTTTCACGAGCCAGTCCTTGTTGTTTTTGATATAGAAGTCGAAGTTGACGCCCAGTCGGCTTGCGAGGAAACGGGCGTCAAAGCCGATGTTGGTCTGCTCGGATGTCTCCCAGGTCAGGGCGAGGTTGCCGAGTCGAGAGGGATACGCGCCCCAGTTGTTGGCAAGGATTTCGCCGTAGCCGCCGTTGAGCTGGCCGTTGGGGCCTACGTATTGTCCGAAGAAGTAGTAGGTGTTGGCCGAGGTGATGGGGGCGAGGTACTGGTAGTTGTCAACGTTCTGGTTGCCGACGCGGCCCCAGCTTGCGCGGAGTTTGAAGAAGTCGAGCCATCCGCGTGTCGGCTCCATGAAGTCTTCGCTTGAGAGGTTCCATCCGGCGGATACGGAGGGGAATGTGCCGAAACGGTGACCCGGGGCGAAATGGGAAGAGCCGTCGCGGCGCACTGTGGCGTTGATCATGTATTTCTCCTTCCAGTTCCAGCTCAGGCGGCCGAAATAGCTGACGGAGCGGCTGTCGTCGAAGGGATAACCCTGGAGCTGCATTCCGGGGCTTGCGAGGGAGCTGCCTGTGCCGTTGCTGATATAGCCGTGTTCCCAGTCGTTGAATCCCTCTTTGAGGTTGATGTTGGCTCCTCCGACATATTCTCCGCTGTAGCGGTATGCCTCCATGCCGACGAGCACGTTGAATGTATGGTCTTTGATATCGAAATCATAGGAGATGGTGTTGGTCCAGGTCATGCCGAGGCTGTTGCTCATGTTTTGCTCGGCATAGTCGTAGGTCTGTTCCGACTGAGGGGAGAACTTGTATTTCGGGGAGAAGCGGCGCCATTTGCTTGAGCCGTAGACGGCACCGAACACCGTGCGCAGCTTCAGCCCTGCCAGGGGCTCGATCTGGGCGTAGACGTTGCCGGAGAAGGTGGCGTTGACCGATTTGTTGTTGGTGTTGACCTTCATCAGCCCGAAGGGGTTGCCCGCGTTTTGGTTGAAGTCGGCCGAATTGGTGTTGGCGTAGCTTCCGTCTTCGAAATAGGCCGGAAGGATCGGCGACATGGGGAAAGAGGCGTGCAGGCCGTTTGCCCAGATGTTGCCGACGTCGATGCCTCTCTTCTTCGTGTAGATGAAGGAAGCCTGCTCGCCGACGGTGATGAGTCCGTTGAAGAGCTTGTGGTCGGAGTTGATGCGGAAATTGTAGCGCGAATAATTTGAGGATTCCTTGCCTCCTACGATGCCCTCCTGGTTGAGGTAGCCCATCGACATTGCGTAGGTAGAGGTCTGGCTTCCGCCGGTCACGCCGATTGTGTAGCTTTGGGTGACGGCGTTGTCTTCAAACATGAGGTTCATCCAGTCGGTGTCGTAGATTTCTCCGTTGGAATTGTGGATGCTCTTGAGGCTTGTCCAGTCGTAGGGGGCGAGACCTTCGTTGATGTTTTGCTCGTCCATGATGGTCATGTATTCATGGGCGTTCAGCAGGTCGACTTTCTTGGGGCGGGATTGCCAGCCATAGTAGCCGTCGAAAGTGACTTTCGCTTTCCCTTCGCGACCCTGTTTTGTCGTGATGAGCACGACACCGTTGGCGGCCTGAGCGCCGTAGATGGCAGCGGAGGCAGCGTCTTTCAGCACGTCGATGCTCTCGATGTCGGCGGGATTTAGGGTGGAGATGTCGCCTCCGATGCCGTCAATAAGATAAAGGGGGTCGCCCTTGCCGATGGTGCCGAGACCGCGGATCGTCACTTTCATGCCGGAGCCGGGTTGGCCTGACTCAGAGGCTATGCTGACGCCGGGCATCTGTCCCTGCATTGCCTGGAGGGGAGATGTGGTGTTCATCTCGGCTATCTTGGAGCCCTCGATCTGCGAGGTGGCTCCGGTCACGAGTTTCTTTTTCTGCACGCCGTAGCCCACGACCACGAGGTCTTCGAGCATACCGGTGTCTTCGATGAGGGCGACGTCGATGCGGTCGGAGGAGACCTTCACTTCTTTAGGCTGCATGCCGACATAGGAGAACGTCAGCATGGCTCCTTGCTGCACCTGGAGGCTGTAGTTGCCGTCGATGTCGGTGGCGGTGCCGGTAGTTGTGCCTTTCACTTGCACTGTGGCCCCGATGAGGGGTTCGCCGTCGGTGGCCGATGTCACCGTGCCTTTGACGGTGATTTCCTGGGCATAGGCCACACCCGAAAATGCCAGCAGACATAAAGCCGCTATGACAATACGGATGAACCGTGCCTTGGAATGGTCGATCAGAGTTCTTTTCATTGATGAATAGATGCTTATAGGTGATTATTTAGGTTGAAATTTATTTTCGTAGTTCAGCGACTGCTGCATTCATGGTTTTGAGGCGATGATGAGCCTGTCATGGTTTACGAGTTTTCCGTGTATTTACGGTTGCAAAATTAGGGAATGCCGCTGACAAAGACGTATGGATACGTAGTCGGAAATGGGTATTAAATATTTAGTGAATATTATGTAATGTTAACAGATGGGGTGTGAAATGTTCCAAAATAATGCTTAAAATATTGAAATATAATTAAGGAACGCGCTCTAAATGATGCCTATTGATTTTTGAGGCTTGTTAACATTTGATTTGCATGTTTCATTCAAAATACCTTATTTTGCAAAAGATTCCCTGAGGAACTTTACAGCCTAAAAAATGAAGCCATGAAAAAGATGATATTCCTGATATTGATAATGCTCTCCTCGGCTATGAGCGCCATTGCGACGTCAGCTCCTTTCCGGGTGAGGCATCTCGACGTGTCGCCCGGATTTTCCAACACGATGGTCAACAAGGTGATGGAAGACAGCAAAGGATTCATATGGATAGGCACATCCGCCGGCCTGTTTCGCTACGACGGTTTTTCGCTTATGAATTTCCGGGGAGAATCCCTTTCCGACAAGAGCGTCCTCAACAATTATGTCGAGGATTTGCAGGAAGACGGCGAGGGGAGGCTTTGGGTCAAGGCCGACGGGAAATGGCGCGTCTACGACCCCGCTTCGGGCAGGCTCGTGGATGACGCCCATACCATGCTCAAGGAATGGGGCGCCACGGGGACACTTTCCACCGTCTTTATCGACGAAGGGAAGACAATATGGCTCGGGATGGAGGACGGGAGCGTCTATTCCGTCGGGGATGGCAAGGCCCGCAGGCTTACGCTTCCCACCTCGGCAAAGGGAAGCGTCACGGAGATAATCTCCGCCGGCGACGCGATGGCGTGCATCACGACCGACGGCACGTTGACGCTCATCGACCCGTCGGGGTCGAAGGTGCTGAAATCGACGAAAGCCCCGGAGATTGCCGACGACAACGTGCAATATATCTACGTGGCATATGCCGACAGGATGAAAAGACTCTGGATGATATGCAACGACCGCATAATGCTCTACGACCTCAACTCCGGGAAATGGCTCAACGGACATCTGCCGGAGAATGGGCAGGCGGGGGTGGTGAAAAACGTGTTCCAAGACAAGGAGGGGACGATCTGGATCGCCCGCGACCATCAGGGGGTGGAGAAGGTCGTTGCCGGAGACGGCGGCATACGTTTTGAGAAAGTGGATATCGAAGGGGACCTTGTCCCCAACAACACCGTCACCAGCATTTTCGAGGACAGCTCGGGCACGCTATGGTTTGGCACGTATAAGCGCGGATTGTTTTTCCACAACGGCAGCGCCGACAAATTCGGGATGGCCCCCTTTGCCGACACCAACTGCATGCTTCAGGCCGGCGACGGATGGCTCTGGATGGGCACCGACGATTCAGGACTATGGAAATGGAATCCCTCGACCGGGGAGCGCATCCATTTCCCCGACCCCTCGGAGACCGGCTTGCCGTCGGCCGTCACGGCCCTTGCCAATGGCCCCGATGGAACGCTCTATATCGGCTCTTTCTCACGGGGGATACGGACAATGAAGAACGGCAAATTCTCACGCATGACCACGGGCAGCGACCTCGACTGCAACTACGTCTGGACGCTGCTGACAGACAAATCCGGGAACCTTTGGGCCGGCACCCTCGGAGGCGGCCTCTACAAGCTGAACACGACCACGGGCGAAGTGGCCACTTTCAAGACCGCCAACTCGGCTCTGCCCTCTGACTACGTGGAATCATCACTGATGACAAAAGACGGAAAACTGTATTTCGGCACGTCGAACGGTTTGTCGGTCTTCAATCCTGTCTCCGGGCAGCTGCAGACGTATCTCAACGAGGAGTCGAATTCAAATCCCGGCGCGCAGAAAATCAACCAGATCTATGAGGATTCCCGGGGATTGCTATGGCTGGCGACGCGCAACGGGCTAAAAGTGATCGACCGCAGCCACCGCCGCATCCTCGACATCCCTTTGCGCGACAACATAGAGCAGCTTTTCGTGCATTCCGTCATAGAGGACAATGGCGGCGGGATGTGGGTGTCAGAGGGGTCGAACCTCGTCAATCTGAAGGTGGATTTCGACCGTCGTTCGGGCAGCCTCAAGATCGACTCCCGCACGTATGACAGCCGCGACGGCCTGCAGAACAGTGAGTTTAATCAGCGCTCGCTGGCAAAACTTCCTTCCGGAGAGATACTTTTGGGGGGATTCTACGGCGTCAACCGCTTCCTGCCAAGCGATATAAAATACAATTCCACAAAGCCCAGGGTGATGTTCTCCGATTTTTTCATCGGTCAGAAGAGGATATTGGCAGGCGAGGAGGTAGACGGCGTGACGGTGCTCAAAAAAAATGTGGAATCCGGAGGGACGGCGGAGCTCGGCCACGACGTGAAGGAATTTTCCGTCTATTTCGGCACCGACAATTATGCCCTGCCCGGAAAGACCGTCTTCCAATACAGGATGCTTGGGTTCAACGACTCCTGGGCCTCCCTGCATGAGGGCGTCAACCACGTGACCTATACAAACCTTTCTCCGGGTCGCTACACGCTGCAGGTGAGAGCCATCAACAACGACGGATATGAGAGCGAAACGCCCGCCGAGCTTCATATCTATGTGCATGCACCTTTCTGGGCAACGCCGATAGCCTACGTCGTCTATGCCATCCTGGCGGCTTTGCTTGTCTATTTCCTGGCGCGGATGTTCAGAAAGGCTGAAAGGAGACGATTCGAGCGTCAGCTCAAAGAGGATGAGCGCAACAGGGAGGAGGAATTGAATCAGTTGAAGTTCAGGTTTTTCACTAACGTAAGCCATGATTTGCGCACTCCATTGTCGCTGATAATATCCCCGCTCGACGCTATGCTGAAGGAGAGCAACGACGAGCGTCAGACCCGCAGGCTCGGCCTTATGCGCGAGAATGCCGGAAAGCTTCTCAATCTGGTCAACCAGCTCCTTGATTTCCGTAAGATTGAGTTGAAGGGATTGCAGCTTAACCCTTCGGAGGGCGACATCGTGGCCTTCACGAAGGAGATATGCTCTTCATTCTCCGGACTTTCGGAAAGGAAAGCGATAAATCTGACGTTTTATTCCTCGCAGCAGCGGATCATGATGGAGTTTGATTCCGACAAGATGGGAAAAGCCTTGATGAATCTTCTCGGCAATGCCTTCAAGTTCACCCCTTCGGGGGGACGTGTAGATGTCTCTCTCGAACTGACCGGACAGCAGGGCGACAATCTAAGGCTTAAGGTCTCGGATACGGGTGTGGGCGTTCCCGACAAGGATAAGGAGCATATTTTCGAGCGGTTTTTCCAGGTAGGCGGGAATGAGGAGTCGCGCCTGGTGACGGGGAGCGGCATAGGGCTCAGCATGGTCAGCGAATACGTGGGCCTGCACCTCGGCTCCGTCCATGTGGCCGACAATCCCGGCGGCGGGAGCGTGTTTGTGGTGGATATTCCCGTCAGGAGGAAAGCCGCTGTGGCGGCTCCTGCGAATGAGGGCACGCAGGAGGTGGTGGAGTCCGTTGCGCAAACAGGGGAGAGTGACGGGCAATCCACTGATATTCCGCAGGAGGAGAAACGACAGAAGAAGGGGAAAGGTCTGCCCGTGGCTCTTGTCGTGGATGATAATCCGGATATGCTGGAGATGTTGAAAGACGGTCTGGAGGGATATTTCGAGGTCGTCACGGCAGCCGATGGGATAGAGGCGCTGGAGAAGCTTAAGTCGCTGACTCCCTCCATTATATTGGCCGACTTGATGATGCCCCGCATGGATGGCATAGAATTGACCCTCCGGCTTAAGGAATCGCCCGACACGGCAGGAATACCAATCATTATCCTGACGGCCCGCCACGACCTCAACGTAAAAGTGGAGGGGCTGACCTTGGGGGCCGACGACTATATCACCAAGCCGTTCAACTTCGATGTCGTAAGGCTGAGGATGCAGAGGCTCGTGGAGCTGACAGCACATGGAGCCACCCGCAAGCTCATCGACCCCGAGCCTGAGAAGATCAAGATTACGTCGCTCGACGAGAAGCTTGTGGGCAAAGCCGTGGAATACGTCTCGGCCAACATCGCCAGTCCCGACCTCTCGGTGGAGGATCTTGCCTCCCACCTCGGCATGAGTCGCGTGCGCCTATACAAGAAGCTCAAGCAGATCACCGGAAAGACCCCCATAGAGTTCATCCGCGTCATGCGCCTGAAGCGAGCCGCCCAGCTCCTCCGCGAGAGTCAGCTCAACGTCTCCGAGATAGCCTATCAGACAGGCTTCAACAATCCCAAGGTCTTCAGCAAATACTTCAAAGAGGAATTCGGCATCCTCCCCTCTGTCTACCAAGACCGCGAATCCTCCGCCTCCTCCCATCCCCTCTGATCCCCCTTTCCAGCATGGAGCACCGTGTCCAACATGGAGCGCAGGACGTCCTCGGCCTGCGACTACCGTCCGCACCGCGTCCGACATGGGGAGCAGGCCTCCGAGCCTGCGGTTAATTACCGTCCGATGCCGTCCGCGCCAAGTCCAACATGGAGCGCACGGCCTCCGGTCTTCGATTTGTGCCGCCCATTGTAGGGACGCGGCGTGCCGCGTGTAATGGCCAGTCCGAGTCCAATCGAGTCCGTTCGCGCCGTAGGGCAGTTCTGTGCGCGGCAATTTATTGCCGCGTCGAATCCGCGCTCAGCCTGTTGATACAGAAAGATATAAAAAATATGATTATCTGACTTTATGTCCATATGTATCCTACCTGTCTGAACCTCCGTCCGCGCTCAGTCCAAATCGAGAATCCCGACAAAAAAAGCTGTTAGCCGTCATAACGATCAGGCGGCACTTCCATTAACTTTAAGAATTTGTAGAAGTCAAAAATAATTGATAACTTTGGAAGTAAGTATTCAGATTATTCCTATACATGAGTTGCTAATATGAGGGTCGGGATTTCGACTTGGGATGATGACGTGATGGGGTACCATCATAACTGAATCAAGAGTTGAAATACACCGCTCAGATTGGATAAGACAAGTATATGAATAATCCGAGTGCTTACTTAAAGACTTAACAAACAACTGGTCAGAACAAAATGGGCAAATATAATATATGCTTTATAGATATGGAAAGGAGGGTAAACGGTGTAACCACTTTCAAATCTCAGCTTATGGAGATTTTTCGAAACTGTCAAGGGTTCAATTTTATTATTATATCCGCTAGTAGCGTCTTCGATATAGGGATTGAGACATATGATTATTTGAAAAGTCTTGACAGATTAGTCATCCTATCCAATTCCTGGCCAGCTTCTCCATTTATTGAAAATATACGTCAGGCAATACCAAATTGCAGGATTATACAGATAGTGCATGATTTACCATGGTTAACTATTTTTGCTGGGAATCTGGAAGCTTTTCTTATATCCTTTAATTCCGGTTTCCCCAATTTTGATGAAAGAATGAAGAAATTCCTATATTATTCCACATTGGATTGTATAAAGACTTTCAAATTATGTGATAATATTGTGTGCCTTTGTGAGGATACTGTCAAAGTGATAAATGAATGCTATGATGTTCCTTTGAGTAAAATCAACATGATAAGGAATGGATTGATTGAATTTAAATCTCCTTGTGGATATAAATATCAAGAAATATTCAACAAAGATTTTTTTAATATCCTTTTTATAGGTCGTCAAACCTATTCGAAAGGTTGGGACAGGGTAATTGAATTAGGGAATTTGATCAAAGAGAATGATTATCCCATGAGGATAATCACTGTCGGATCTAACATGAAGTACGAAATGAATCCCCAGGATCATTCAGATTATATAATAACGTTGGGCGAATTAACGCGAGAAGACATTCATAGTGTCATGCTTGAAAGTGATGCAGTCTTTATTCCGTCACGCCATGAACAATGTAGTTATGTCGGCATTGAAGCAATGATGCACTCAAAGGAAATATTTACTTATGGTGGTTATGGATTAGACAATATGTTTAGTAACGAGAATGCACACATCATAACAGACTTAGGACAGATTGGTCCTAATGTTGAGCCGTTGGGATATAAGGCAAGAAAAATATACGAGTCGCTATATTGCTTTGAAAAAATGCAACAATCCTATATTGACCTAATACTCTTACTCTTTTGAAAAATCGCTATGTCCATATTATTATTTTTCAAAAAAATACAAATTCCCAAACTCTTCATCTAAATCAAATCTCACCATCTGCGACATTGGTTCATTAACTTTGAATCCGAGTTCAATAAGACTTCTTATTATTTGATTGTCATCACATGAGTGGTTGGGTTCGTTATTGCTGAAATGAGGCAATTTTAAGAGCAGGTATTTTGATGTATTCCTTGCAAAATTTTGACATAATGTTTTGTATTCTATTCTTGTGTTCCCATCATATGAGTGAGATATAATCAAATCAATAGGCATCTCCAATTCAACCTCTGAAAAAAAGTCGATATTCTGACAACTATATTTGCCACAAAAGACCAACCGGGACAATTCGCATACCCTTGAATCAGAATCCATTCCATAGGCATGGAATCCGGCGTCTTGAAGAAACTTAACGTATAATCCCACTCCTGAGGTTATATCACAAATAGTGCTAGGCCTTACAACTCTTGAAAGCAACAATATTTTTTTTGCAAATGTAATGTTGAAATGAGAAGCATAAGAGATTTTCTCAAAATGAGCCAAAGCATCTAATAATACCTTAGAGTATTTAGAATCAAATTTTCGGGCAAAGAATGCTTGCGAAGTTAAAATATCCCAAATGTCCAATTGGTTTAATACTTTCACAGCACCTCCCCTCCATTTAATCAGACGTAGATTATTATTTATGACATCTGATTTGAACGGAGAATTCATTACCAATGTATGAAAGTAGACTTCATCTGAGGCAAATGTAAATCTTAGACGATTAAGAAATTTTTTGCTTCTTCGGTCATCTCTTGCAATATGCTCCCAACATTCTCTGGTCAGAGACATCCAGTTTGATCCGCCATAAAGACATGGATACTGATCCGGAATCCTACGACGCAATCCATATTTGATTTGAAATCCAGTTATGAAATCGATAATTCTTTTCCCCTTCTCATTAGGATAGTCAAACCAGTCTAACAATCTAAAGTACTGAAATCTTGCAAATGTTCCCCCTTCCCATTTATCGATTGGAAGACTATGATACTCCATAAACTGTGCCCCTTTATTGGAACATAGAAAGGAGTTAAGCAAAGAGAAATCTTTTATGGGATAATCTTGTCCACTTATTAAGTGGATGTATTCGTATTTATTGCTTTTTAACGCTTCCCTTACCAATTGTAGTTCAGTTTTTGTAATCTGAATACTTCCCCATCTGACATGGCGCCATGAAAAAATAAAGACACCGTTCCCTATAAAGCTGAATATATAAGCCTTATCCATCTTATCCATTTTTTTATCAAGATGAATATAAAGGTCTGCACGTTCTCGAAGACATTGAATCAAGGCAGACAAATGGCTGATATCTTTATGTGCCAATACAATAAATGCATGCTTCATTTCGTCCACTCCCATTGAGAAACATATTCTCTCAGTTGGTCTGGAGACATAGAACAAACTTTCGCATATTCCTTTTTTGTGGAAAAAGCGAGCATCGGTTCTATCGAACCGCTGTTTATCCCTCTTGGATGGTGAAGATGATACAACTCGGCATCTACCTTGAGAGGTTTTTTTCCTAAAATCTCCAGTCTTGCATATCGTTCTGAGTCTTCGGGTCCCCATCCTATAAAGTTCTCGTTTTCCCAACCTCTTATGCGATATCGTTCAATATCAACTAAAAACGCGCCGCCCACAGAATGATATCCACACATCAGCGACCGGGGTTGAGGATATTTTGTAAGTACGTCCAAATCCATTTTGTCACAAAAGATCTCGGAATGCCACTGTCCTACCGACCAAAAAATACCATTGTAAGGATATGCCATGACTGCGTCAGTTTTTTCGAGCAAACCGACCGCTTTCCTGATATTGTCAATCTCTCCTATCGCATCGGCATCCCATACAGCCGCGATCCGTGTGTCTGCAATCCTGAACATGTTGTTCACGTAGCGGGTTCGATGAAATATAGGCTTGTCATCTTTGATGAAAAATGTTCTTATTCTTTCATTGTCCGGCAATCCTGTCAATCTGGAAGAAGAATCGGCTTCCACAATCAGGAATCTTGCGTTGTCGATAGCGGATAATAAATAACCCACCACAGATCGGAGATTGCGCAACCGGCAATCGGAATCTATTCTTACAGGGATTATAAATGTAATTTCTTGCATCTTATTTGAGATTATTAAGCTTGGAAGCTGCATTTAAAAGAAGAATCTCTAAAGATTCGTGAGGGGGCTGCTGCGTTATGTTGGGTAATGCCACGTCTTCAGGCAAAGAAGTGTTGATTCCGTATAGAAACATAAAGAACGACAATTTCTTTAAATCTCTTCCTGAAATAGACTGGGGTATATCATATTTTTTCTCATTGTTGGCGATCAAGAATCCTAAGGTCCGGTCAATGTTACTCCCCGTTGAGTCGAGCATATGCATGATTTGGGCCATCAAAGGCTTGACTTTGTAAGGAAAAATGTTGAATGCGTCTGCCTTGGAGAGGAAATGCAATGCGGAATGAAGGAATGAGGCCAAAATAAGAGAGCTGGAGTGGATTTTACTGTCGGACATCAGCCTTTCCAGTCCATAGATATGGGTTATGGCCCATTCTTGGATTTTGTAGCGTTCCAGGGTGTCATCGTTTGAAAGGGATTATCGAATCTTCCCCAAGAATAAAAGAGGAATGTCTGAGGCTTTATTCCCGGCCTGACATTATCTGGGATCCTTGTCCCGTATACATACCGGAGACTGACCGTTTCATCGATTCCGAGGGCATAGCCCTGGCTTCATGGCTTTTGCTGTCGTCGAAAAGAGGCGTGTATCCCATGGATTTCAGACCGTCCCAGTCGAAATATATAATTTCGACCGGGGCAGTCAACATCAAGATATTATCTACTTTATCCGCATGGGAGGAATCGACCAGCAGGAAGCTGTCGGCAAATGATTCCGTTGCGCGTCTGATGCTATGGAATTTGCCGATTGTTTCTTGTGAAATTCCATTGCCGACCAACAGGATCGCGTCTTTCCGGGTCATTTTGTGCGGCTTTTGGGGTTCTTGCGGAATTTCCATTGTATGTGGAACATGAAATAGCTCGGCAGCACGGTCCGTATCATCTCTGTTCGCGACTGTGCGTTGACGGTGTACGACACGTTGCTAAGATTTTTGAGCATGTCGTAGCCGTCGACCATGAAGAGAAGGCTCCCCTTGAGGACCTTGTATGTCAGGCGTGCGTTCCATACGAAATTGTCGGTGTTGAGGGCATCGTCGGTGAACCCCCTGCGGTTGTAGACCGAGAAATCGGTCGAGAACTGGAAATTGCAGGGCAGGTTGAGTATCGCCCCGAGTCCCGTCTGGAAAGTCCAGGTGTCCTGGTCGGAGAAATTGTATATGTTCGCCGAGAAATGGCGGTAGCTTCCGTCGAAACGTGCGAATACGGTCTGACCGCTGAAATTTGCTGACAGATACAGGTTATCGTGCAGGTCCCAGGTGCCCACCTTGTTGCGGTGGAGCTGAGGGCTGTCGGAGCCGACCAGATCAACGCTCTCGATGCGGCTTCCTTCGAGGGTGTTGCGCAGGCTGAAGAGGCTTCCGATGGGGGTGTTCGCCTCCGTCGAGAGCGAGAAGGAGCGGTTGCCGTCCACGTTATAGAACGAGGAGGTCCTCACGCCGGTCTCACGGTCGTAGAAATATCCGCGGGCAATCGCGTCGAACATCTCTTGGTATGTGAATCTCAGTGACAGCAACGCGTTCTGTGAGAAAGACCGCCAGTAGGTGGCCTCGGTCTTGAACTCCATGGTCTTTTTGAGATTCGGGTTCCCCCTCACGATGTCGAGGGGGTTGGTGGTGTCGGCGACATCCATCATGTTGAGCATGTCGGGAAGGCTGCCCCTTATCAAGCCTGTCCAACGCAAGTTGTTTTTCCCTTTCGTGAGAGATACCCCGAAATAACCCAAGTGCAGCATCACGTCGTTGCGGGTCATGTCGTTGTGGTAGTCGCCCCTCGAATAGCGGATGTTGCGGCGGTAGAAATACACCGGCAGCTCGCACCACATGCCCCAGGTGTCGGTATGGTGCTCGAATCTCGGCGAGACGCGGTGCATGTCCTCGGTGCGTCGGCTGACGTAGCTGTTTGCAGGGTCGAGCGCTCCGGTCAGATCCATGGCGGAGGGCAACAGCCCGGCGAGGGCCTCCTCCGGGCGGTCGAGCATGTCGAGCCGGAAAAGTTCCGACGTGTTCCTCTGGTATCCGTGTTCGAAGTCGTAGATGATCCAGAAATATGTGCGTCTGCCCAGGTAATGCGTATATTTCGTGCTCAGTCCCGCCCTTGACTTGAAGTCGGGATGGTTTTTGTAGTGTCTGTCGGCGGTCTCCGCCGGGGCGGGATCCTCGCCGAAGTTTATGTCGAAACGCTCGTTCCTGTCGTCCTTGCGGTTGCTGTAGTTCCCAAAAAGGCGGAGGGTGAACTGGTCGGACGATCCTGACGGATTGAAGGTCTGCATCAGGCTTCCGTTTGCCCAGAAAGCGTGCCCTTTCAGCTTCGAAGCACTGATGTCTCGGTTTATCAGGCGTTTCAGCAGCGAGTCATGGTTGCCGCTGTAGATGTCTTCGATGGCGGAGGAGCTTACCCCATCCGGGTTCTCGTTGAAGGTTGCGGCAACGTCATCGAGGTTCCTGTCCCAGTGTTCGTAGCCCCAGCCGGGAGAGAACTGGATTCCGTACCCCTTAAGGTTCTTGAACTTCAGGATATAATTGTTGCCGATTTTCACCATCTTGCTGCGCGACCTGGCAAAGGAGCTTTCATACGTGTCGCCCGACTGCAGGAAGTTCGTTCGCCTTGTGTCGGTCCCGTCGTTCTCGCTTACTCGGGAGGCGTCTGCCCCGGCGTAGAACGACCATTTTGTGCTTTTTGTGTCGAGTGAGTATTTGACTCCCCCCTGTATTGTTTTCTTGGTGCCGGTGGGCATTGTCTCCGGACGCCAGTCTGTGTCGACCTGCGGAGCCTGTCCGGCGTTCACGTTGTTGGCGTTTGCATATATCGCGAACTTGCTCATCGGGGTGAACGTCCCGGCGAATATCCTCGCGAGGTATCGGTCGCGGGTGCCGTAGCCACCCTCCATGTTGCCGACAAACCCGATCATGAACTCCCTTTTAAGATTGACGTCCATCACGAGTTGACTGTCGCCGGTCTTACGTCCTGCGATTTCGCTCTCTAATCCCCCCTTTTCATATACCTTCACGTTCTTTACCATATATGCGGCAAGGTTGTCGAGCATGATTCGCTTGTCGGCTCCGAAAAAGTCTTTCCCGTCGAGCAGCAGGCTCTCCACCTTCTTCCCGTCTACGAATATTTCTACCTGCTGCGTGAGCCTCACGTTTGGCAGCTGGCGTATCAGGGCATCAAGCATGCTTCCTTCAGCAAGATTGAAGGCGTCGGCATTGTAGACCACGGTGTCTCCCTTGTTGTAAAACTTTATCTTGGTGGCCTTTACCAACACGTCATCAAGTCTTTTGGCCATAGGGGAAAGGAGAATTTCACCAAGGTTTAAAAAGAACTGGTTCTTGCCGATACCAGAGGAATCAATATCGTGGTAATAAGTTTCATAGCCTGACTCTGAAATCTCAAGAATATATTTCCTGTCGCGGTCAGGCAATGTGATTTCAAAGCCGGGGTAATATGTTGTCTCGCTGCCTGATGTAATGCTCCGTTTGGCAATAGTTGAGACCACCAAAGAACTGTCGGAGGCATTAAGGAGACGAACCTTAGCTCCGACAAGCGGATCGTGGACTGTCGCCTCATACACCTCTCCTTTGACTTCGATATTATTATCGGCATATGACAGGGAGAATTGCAACAAGAAAACCACTGAAATTATTATGCGAAAGAAAGGAAATCTCATGATAACAATAGGAACTGATTTAGAAATTGTGGTTAAGGGTGTGCCTTTGATTTTTACTTTGGTAGTGAATCCAAAGGAAATCCTTGATATTTTTTTTGAAAAGCAAGCAATTCTTATCGGATCTTTTTCCGTGTGCCTCTTCTTGGAGACGGATGTAAGGACATCCGCCGTTGCAAATCGGCAGGAACTTACATTCCTGGCAAACAGGGTCTGACAAGTGGTCTGCACCGGTCAGATACTTGTAAAGGATTGATTCGTTCATTGGCTTGCCGAATATGGATCCATATACCTTTGAAGGGTCGCCGACATCGTTCCAACATTTGTAAAGTTCTCCTTTCGGACCGATTACGGTGGAATTTGCATTCCTGACTGAGCAAGACGCTATTCTGCCATCCGGATAGAAGAACGGAATCAGGATGCCGTGCTTTTCATAAAGGTTTATAAGAAATCTTGTGATGTCGTTGGAGTTGTAAAGGCAGGAATTGCAATCTTTCCCGGATATGTCGACCACAAAACCCGGATATACAAAAACATTCGGCAGATTCAGGTTTTTGATATGATTGTAAAGCCATACAAAATCCTCGTCGTTGTTTTTGTCAATATTTACCCGCACGCTGATTCTTGTTTTCAGACTCAATTCCTGTGCGAGAATGATATTGTCGATTATTCTGTTGAACGTAGGCTGGCCGCCTTTCAGACAACGGCGGCTGTCATGTTTTTCCGGTCTGCCGTCCAAAGTTATCTACAATGATCCAATCCTTAGTTTTTCAAGGTCATTGATAATGTCTTCCGAAAGCAGATATCCGTTGGTTATCATTCCTGAATGATAGTTGATATCCAAGTCGAATATCTTTTCTGATAAAGACCGGATTCTGTCGAACGCCAACAGTGGCTCACCGCCGAACCATGTTACGAATAGATTCCGTGCCTTCGTCTTTTTTATATAATCGATTATTCCGTTTTCAGTCCTGTCATCCATAAAAACAGCTTCATGGCTTGCCTCAAAACAGTATGGACATGCGAAATTACAACCCAAAGTGGGATTTATCGTCAACGATAGACTGTATGGATTGAATCGTTGGGAAAGCGTATAATACCTCAATTTCTTGATTTCTGTGTCATCGTCAACATCAACGGCTTTCATTTTACGCAACAAAGCCAATGTGTCGGTATCCAATTTATCAATAGAAATGACATTTTTGCTCTTTTCAGATAAAATCTCAAACAAATCATCGTCAATCAAAGCAAAACTATTTGTCAAACTATTGTATAAAAATGATTTGTCTTCCTTTTTGAATAGATGATTATATCGAGATTTTCTCACGCTCATTTCAGTTAGTTATTAAAAATGTTTGATTTTTGGTCATTAGCAATGTTGTTTATAAGCTAACAATCACGCCTGATAGATATATTGGCTAACATAACCAGACGTGATTGTTCTCTCATAAAATTCTTCTATTAATTGATAGCATATGATTGTATTATTTATGAGGTTTAGCTTCCCATGAGATATTTGGTGCAATAATTGCCAGAATGTCCCACATTAGAACATCCTTTGTCATCATAAACCTCACACGTTCTGTCATAATACGATCCGCAGTTCCAGCCACCCAAGGCTTCTTCGAGTTCCTGACGGAATACTTCTTGATTGTCGTCGAGCGACGGTTCAATCAATTGAATCTTTTGAAATTTTCCCATAAATTAAAAAATTAGCGATTACAATTAGGTAAAATCTAATATGGATATTCACTTCGCAATCCTCAAAAAACAACTTGGTAAAATTTTTATTTTTATG